>NZ_CAKRAS010000012.1 GCF_934295145.1 uncultured Eubacterium sp.
CGTTATCGGAGCGAGCATAGCCCGACCGCGGGAGTGTGTCTGAACCAACAGCTGTTTTTGCTGTTGGTGAGTTCGCGAATTTAATCAGAACTTGCTCTGGCAAGTTCTGGTGCGAGATTCGGGTCTGCGTAGCAGACATATTTCAAATCCGAATCTCTGCACATTTATGCGAAGCTATTCTAAGTGGAGGTGAAACCTCCGCTTAGGAGATAAGCGGCGCAGCGCAGATAGAAAATCAGTCGTGCCGGCATTGGAGTTTTCTTCCAGCTTTTTTAAAACTACCCTAAACAAGAATTTAAAACTGTCCATTCGAATTATTGCATTCCATGTTATCCACACGCATGGTGCAATCCCAGTGTTCTGCCAGTTTTCCATCTTCCAGTCGATACAGATCAAACACTTTTACAACCACACCGCCATCCATTTTGCATTTGAAGAACATGCACACCAGATCACCATCCTCCAGACACTGGATTGTCTCAGTCTGCGGATGTCCAGCCAGGAATCCTTTCATAAATACAAGAAATCCTTCTTTTCCGTCTGCTACTTCCGGTGAATGTTGCTTGTAATCATCCAGCATAAGATCATCGATTTCTGACAGATCCCATGCATTAAATACACGTTCATAAAAATATTCTACTACTTCTTTATTTGTCCGCTTCATTAATATATCTCCAATTTTTACGTTTTATTTTTCATAACTCAAGCTTCTGTCGTTATCCACTTTGCATCCGAGGAAAAATCCCTCAGCTGCCAGTGAATGACATCCAATTTACGGATTTTCAGTATCAGACGCAGAAAATACTTCCGAATCTCCACCAGTTCATGGTCTTTCCCCGCGATCAATACCGCGAACTGGTCAAAGTCCTCGTATAATTCACGCTGCGCGATCATGGCCTGACTTCGTTTTTCATAGCCTCCATAAGTGTCAGAAAACACATCCTCTGATTCCATGAGCCGTTCCAGCAGCCGTTCTTCCCATGTATCGCTCCATCCCTGCTCTTTCCAGAAATCCGATACTTCCGGGATACACATGCACTTCACACTGCTGTACATATACTTCAATGATTTGATGCATTCCACCGCCAGGACATTTCGCGGAGCAAGCATGATTTTCTCTCCACCTGGCAGCCCATCCTCAATTGCTTTTGCCTGAGCCTGATAAAATGTCATACCACTCTGTTTATATGCAGCCAGCCGCTTCTGAAAAGTCTTTTCATTTCGGATTAGGACATACGCAATATCCAGTAACTGTGCGTAAGAAGCATCCAATGATTCCAGCACAAGTACATCAATATCCTTCGCATTTGTGATCAGATTCGACGTACTGTAACCATAGATTCCGACACTGGACAGACAGGTGTACAGCGGAAGTTCCAGAATCTGATTTACCCCTATCTGCTTTGCCTTTTCCAGTCTGGATTCCATCGGTTCTGCTGCTGGCTGGCCGTTCTGAAGATAGTTGCCACTCATAATTGCAAGTACCTGATCCGCCCCGGAGGCCTGCTTCACCTGTGCCAGGCGCTGCTGTTCCGTCTCCAATGTATCCATAAAATCTGTAAAATACGCTGCTTTCATTATTGTTCCTTTTCCTAATATCTTTTTTGTTATAAATCCCTAAGAACAAGTTGTGCATTGCATACACATTAGAAGTTAATTCCGGTCCAACTTGCCTCATCAATGCACATGTTGCCATGTACACTATGTAAAAATTTGTCTTTTCATAACTTAAGCGGAAAAATCGGAGAAATTTATCTCAACGAACGATTCAGAGAACGACTGCGTTTTGCGAGTTTTGCGCGAGTGGAAGACGACCAGCTTTTATAGGAGTCGAGAACAAGCGCAATGAAACCGAAGCAAAACGAGGGTAGTGAACGGTTAGTGAGTGAGATAAATTTCTCCGATTTTGCTTTAAATTATAAAATCAATTACACAGAAGCATTCTTCTCTCGTTATCAACGCCAAACATATGAGCCATATTTCCAAGACCGCTTCCGTCTTCTTCTGCTTCCAGTGCACCATTGTAATTCAGTACCCAGCCATACTGCAGGCTGACATCATGGTATCCGATGGAAAGTCCGCCTTTCTTTTTAATACGGTATGTCAGCGGTGTTCTGAACTGCCAGTATTTGTGCAGATCAAACATCTCTTCTCTGGTGTACTCAATTCCGTCATATACGAAGATAATCTCATCACGGTCAAATACTTCACCGTCTACTACGACATTACCGAAACGGCACTGTGTAAACCAGTATCCTTTATAGTATTTCGGAACGAATTTAAATTCGAATCCATCGATTTCTCCGTTCTCATCATATGTATTGTGAAAACCACGCTGCTGAATTGGGCGAATTTCTACCATTATCGTTTTCCTCCTTTTCTTAGTATCCCAGAATGTTACGAAGCATAATCTGATGACGACGAACCTGATCCGGAATATGCTCCATAGCCTGTGCAAATTTTTCCGGTCCTTCTTCTGCGAAGAAACGAATGCCACCTTCGTACTCGGAAAGCAGATCTCCGCTCCAGCCATTGTCTACCATCAGTTTGATTACTTCCGGATACGGGATGGTCTCTTCCTCAAAATTCTCATTCATGTAAGTGAATTTTGCATGGCAAACATAGCTGTATGGAAGGAAATCAACAATTTCTTCCGGTTTGCTGATATCATCGAAGTTCAGCCATGGAAGTCCCACCATATCCTGAGATGCTTTGTACTGGAAAGTACCAAAATCGATATTAAATCCAAAGTGAGAAGTTTTGGTACGATGGATAAAATCAAGATATTCATCGCGGATATGCGGGGTATGGAGTGTTGTCGGAAGATGTACTTCATTTTGCATACGCACATCATATTTCTCGGCATATGGAAGCGCTTTTTCAATGTAATTCTGCCAACCCGGTTCCGGATCACACAGCTCATTTGTACATGTAATCTTTGTACGGAGTGCTTTGAATCCAAGTAAATGAGCCAGGCGGAAATCCTGTTTTAACTCCTCTACTACTTCATCATCGCTCATGCCTTTTCCACGGTGCAGATGATTCTCTGCCCAGTGTCCTAACTCGGACGGCTGCATGTTATATTTCTCGCATAATCTCCAGTAATGGTCGATCCATTCCGGGGACGGATTTGGATAATTTGGGATATAACTTGTCAGAAATTCGAAACAAGTTGCTCCTGTATCAGCCATTTCCTCGAAAGCATCATCCAGTGTCATTGTTTTTCCAAGAAGGTTATGATAGCTGTATAAGCAGATACCTCTTCTCGGAGTTCCCTTTTCAATACTCATGATTATATGTCCTCCTTTTTATTAAATAACTTCTTATTTATTGATTCGTCCGAAACATCTATTCCTCTCTTTCGAACAATTTTATTATATCAGTCTGATCCCCATATTTCCATGTATAGCATTCTCAAAAAAATGGACAAAATTACGATTCTATACTATAATGGCAATCATAAAACACCCACAAAAAACAGGAGAATAAAACATGAATTTTCTAATTGCTAGCCAGAATAAAAAATTTTATGATTACCCATCCCACAGCCACATATTCTGGGAAATGCTTCTGAATATCGAAGGTTCCGGAACCGCCGTGATTGACGGAAAAACCTACGATTTCCAGCCGGGCACCATCTTTTGCATCCGCCCGGGTATCCTGCACAGTAAACGTTCAGCTGACGGTTTTGTGGATGGCAGTATTCTGCTCATGGATTTCTGTATGGAATCCGATTCTGAAAACGTCTTTGTATTTCAGGATGATGAACGAAATTCTTTTTACTCCCTGTTCAAGCTTGCCCTGGATTATCCCTTAGATCCGGCCACAGATGTTTATGCAGAACGTTTTTTGCGTTCCATTCTGGATGCCATGCAGAATCTTTTGTGCCATTGGAAGAATGCAGGCTGCAAAAACCCGGAAGTGCTCCGTGTCCAGAAAATTCTGTCCGACCATGTGGGGGATATGCACTTTGACCTGGACAAAGTCATCCAGGAAACATCTTACTCCCCGAATCATTTTCGGAAACTATTTAAAGAACAGTGCAACTGCTCTCCTCTGCAATATTACAATCTCCTGAAAATCCAGCGGGCAAAAGAACAGATTCTTCATCATAAGTCCATTCTTACGATCCAACAAATTGCACATAACTGCGGTTTCGAAGATCCTTATTATTTTTCCCGGCTCTTTAAAAAAATTACCGGTGTCAGTCCGATGCAATACTATAAACAAAGTCGGGAAAATATGTCCGATATTGTTCCCAGAAACCGTTTTGATAATCTGGAGCAGGATTTACATCCGGTGGAATCCATCCGCTATTTTGAATTGTAACTTTTCACCTTTTATTTTGTCTCTGCATCCAGCATATGATTTACCATATTTACAAAATGTCCAAGCTGTTCCACGCAGCTGACATCGGAGTAAAAATGATGTCCCTCAAACTCGCTGGCAATGTAACCTTTGTAACCGTTTTCAACCAGCGCATGGATCAGTGTCTCATACGGGATGCACGGATCATGCTCATCATTGTCAAGATAATAGAATTTGCCGTGGATGTAAAAAATGCAGTCCATCACAGCTTTTAACTGCTCCACTTTTGCCGGGTGATTGAACTTGCCAAACATTTCTTCTGCATAATGTTTCTCAATGTCGGTATAATCTCCGTTGTTGACTTTCTCCATGTCGCCGCCTGCTGCATGGATCTGTACGATCTCATCCAGTTTTTCCGGGCGACAGCCAAATTCAACGGCCTGACGCAGGTAAAGAGCATGTGGCATTTCCTGGAAAATGGAAAAATCAGGCACGAAACCGAGATATCCTTTTCCTTCTCCCTTCATGATCTCGAAATACTCTTTCCATACATCCACATCCGGATGATGCGGCCAGTGCATTTCAATGGTCAGCTTCATATCCAGCTCTTTGCAGTAAGGGATCATTTTCCGGAAAATCTTCGGAGAGATCGCATGCTGGGTACGGACCATCGGAAATCCTGCTTTTTTTGCATAAACCAGATCGTTTAAGGTGCACTGAATGATCTCTTCCTCATTCATATCACGGTCACTTCTTGTTCCCATGTCGATATAGGCAGACCAGCAAACCGGCTCCAGTTCGTATTTTTCCAGTAATCCTTTCAAGTTATATAACCATTCATCGGAAGGAAAAGGATAATCCGGAACCATCTGTGCTGCTACCAGTTCGATTCCTTTGTATCCCATATCGTGAACGGCTTTCAGGCATCCTTCCAGATCCAGTGTTCCATGGATAAATTCCGTTGACAGGCTGTACAGAGACACGCCAATTTTAATATCTGTATTCATAATCGTTCATCTCCTTTTTCCTATTGTTCAGCCATCAATGTCTCGGTCCGGTCACTGATCAGTGTCAGATACTGACCGAAATATCCGGTATACGGAACTCTGTGTTTCATGTATACACGAAGAGAATGTTCTCCCGGTGCGATACCGCCAATCTGCTGCACCTGAATTGTTGCCGGTTTCATTACATACCAGTACTCATGGTTCAGCTCCGGCAGATCTGAAATCGTAAATTCTTTTCCGTTCAGTCCGAACGCGATGTCTTCCTTCGGGATCTCCTGTCCGTCCATCTCAAACTTCAAATCTTCAATACAACTCAGATAGCATCCGCGGTAAGACGGATAGCGAATTTCAAACTCATATCCGATTTTCTTTCCTGCTACGATCTCATTTTTGATTGGTTTCTCACAGATCAGGATCTCATTATATGCCACAAAATCCATTCTTTCTCTCTCCTTTTTAACAAAAAACTGTAAAAACAGCTTTTTTTCCTGTTTTTTGGTACAAGAAAGTGTGTTATCACACACTTACGCGTTTAAAATTATCAATAGCACATCTTTCTTGCCCGCGCCGAGCACGCTTGCAAAGCAAGAATCTCTTCTCGTGCGAGTGCGCATCGTTTGCACGAAGTGCTTTTGTTTGATAGGAAATTCATCGTAATTTCCTATCAAAAAAAGACAGGTGCGCACAAAGCACCTGTCTTTTTCAGGTTTACTTATGCCTCAAAGTCTACAGATTTTCTTGTCTTTGCAGACAGTCTTGCTGCATCCATAACTTTTAACACACGTTTTACTTCCGGAATCTTAACCAGGAAGTCTTCTTCTCCACGGTATGCTTTGACATAATTTTCAAAATACATACGGTGTGTGGTCTGAGCGATCTCGATATCTTTGCTCAGGATCAGGCCTTCCCGCGGCGGTCCGAAAGATCTTGTCGGGCCTGCTGCTGTCATCGTACGACCATGACCTGCGTTCTGCAGTAAGCCGGCAGTATGTACAATCTTTCCTTCCGGATGGAAACCGTCCACATAAGCAGATCCTTTGTTTCCGCCCATGAACCAGTGACGCTCAAACCATCTTTCCTCATCTTTCAGGAAGTAAGTTCCCAGCTCTACCTCTGCAGTAATACCGTTTTCAAACATCAGCAGAACTTTGAAGTAATCATCGACCTGCTCGTTGATCACGTTTCTTACATCTGCAAATACGGATGTGATCTTGCCTGGGATCATGTAAAGCATCTGATCGATCAGATGTACACCCCAGTCATACATCATACCGCCGCCCTGCTCCGGATAAATATGCCAGTCATGCATATTTCCGTTGTATCCGTACAGACCGGTCTGAACAGTGTAGATATCACCGAGTTCATCTGAATCAAATACATTTTTCATCGTGCGGTAATCCGGATCAAATCTTCTCTGCTGATGAACAGTGAATTTTACACCGTTCTCTGCAACTGCTTTCTCCATCTCCTCGAGATCCGGGATAGATAATGCAACCGGTTTCTCACAGATAATGTTTTTCTTTGCTGCTGCTGCCATTTTTACCAGTTTCAGATGCTGGTTGTTATTTGCTGAAATGATAACAACGTCGATATCATCTCTTGCCAGAAGATCCGCTGCGTCTGTATATTTTGCAACGCCTTCCGGAGCATCTTTCATCTGATCTGCCTCGATATCACAGATAGCGATCACATCAATGCCATCAAAGTCGGATAATAAGGTCATGTGCTCATGTCCCATAAAGCCAAATCCGATAATACCAAATCTAAGATTTGCCATAATTGTTTCCTCCTAAATTACGAACTGTGTCATATATCTCTTGCTGAGTTTTAAGCTGTCCAGTACTTTCTCCTGGCTGCCCTCGAAATATTTGTCCTCTACTTCGATGCAGGTATATCCATCGTATCCGATATCCGTCAAAGCAGACACATATTTGCCCCAGTCCACATCACCGTAGCCTGGAATCTTCGGAGACATGAAATCAAGTGGATATCCCATGATACCAACTTCCTGAAGTTTGTCCGGATAAAGTTTGATATCTTTGTAATGTACATGGAAAATTTTATCCTTGAACTCATAAATCGGTTTGATGTAATCAATCATCTGCCATACAAAATGAGATGGATCGTAGTTAATACCAAAGTTATCACTTGGAAGAATCTCAAATACTTTCTTCCAGTTTGCCGGTGTGGTCATCAGGTTCTGTCCACCCGGCCACTGATCCGGTCCGAACAGCATCGGGCAGTTCTCGATGGCAACTTTTACGCCCTGCTCCTCTGCCAGTTTGATGATCGGAGGCCATACTTCTTTGACGATCTCAAGGTTTTCTTCAACTGTTTTTGTCTGGTCACGGCCGATAAAGCTTGTAACCATGTTGATTCCCAGTTTTGCACTTGCTTTGATCAGAGCCATCAGGTGATCAACGGAAGCCTGACGTTTCTCCAGATCCGGGTCAAGTGTATTCGGATAAAAAGCGAGAGAAGAAATCTCTACTTTTTTTTCTGCTGCATAATCCAGAATGTGTTTTGCGTACTCGTCATCCTCCAGCACGCGCTCTGCATCAATGTGGCTGACACCTGCATAACGACGCTCTGCTTTTCCCTGTGGCCAGCATGCAACTTCCACACACTCAAAGCCAAGGTCTGATGCGATATCCATCATTTCTTCGTAATTGCTCTGGTCTAAAATGGCACTTACAAATCCTAATTTCATTGCATTTTCTCCTCTTCTATCTGGTTATTTTTTTATACCACGTTGTGGAAGTATTGAATCACCCAACACTCCCACAACCTTTTTTACCTTATTTTGTTTTATTTGTTCAGGATTACTTCTTTTCCTGTACGTGCTGATTCATAAATAGCATCCAGAATCTGTGTTACAACGAATGCCTGCTCCGGTTTTACAACCGGCTCTGTATCGTTGATGATGCAGTTTAACCACTGCTCGCACTCAAGATCTTTCGGTTCGGAAGATCCGCCCTCGAAGAATGCAATTGTACCGCCCTCAGACAGTTTCTGCTCAACCAGCTGTCCATGGTATGTTCCGTTTACGATCAGATCGTACTCACGGCCGTTGCTTGCGCCACCGCCGGACATAGCACCAACGATCTCAGCACCTGCTTTTGTACCGCAGAGTGTGCAGGCTGCTTCTCTGGAATCTTTCATGTTGATCGCCCAGGAAGACTCAAGGAAGATGGTTGCACCGTTCTCGAATTTGATAAATCCGAATGCGGAATCTTCTACTTCGTATGTCTCAGGATCCCATGCACCGAACATGTTGCCCTGTGTAGCAAGCTCAGAATGACCAAGTTTCTCAAATACAGAACCCATAACGGATACTGGTTTGTAATTATTCATACACCATAATGTGATGTCTAATGCATGTGTTCCGATATCGATCAGAGGACCGCCGCCCTGTTTTGATTTATCTGGGAAAACACCCCATGTCGGAACGGCTCTTCTACGAATTGCATGTGCTTTTGCGAAATAGATATCACCGAACTCACCGGCTTCGCATGCTTTATGTAATGTCTGTGTATCAACACGGAAACGGTTCTGATATCCGATAGTAAATTTCTTACCGGATTTTTTCCATGCATCCATCATTTTCTGAGCGGACTCTGTATTGTGTGCCATAGGTTTCTCACACATTACATGTTTGCCTGCTGCAAATGCGTCGCATGTGATCGGGCAGTGAGCTACGTTTGGTGTCAGTACATGTACAACATCGATCTCAGGATCTGCTAATAACTCTTTGTAATCTTCGTATACTTTTGCGCCTTCTACACCGTACTCAGCAGCTGCTTTCTCAGCTCTGTCTACTAAGATATCACAGAAAGCTACCATATCTGCTTTGTCAGCCTGATTTTTCAGAGCCGGTAAATGTTTCTGATTTGCAATACCACCACAACCGATGATACCTACCTGTAATTTTCCGTTTTTCATCGTTTATTTTCCTCCATTTTCAACTGCTGTCTCTGCAGCATTCTCTTTCTGATTATGAGCACCCTCCTGACCTACATAAGCCATTCTCTTAGCCAGCTGGCTTGTCAGGCAGACTGCTCCGAGCAGTACAAGACCACGGACTAACTGAGTCACACCTGCGTTCAGTCCACACAGAACCAGACCGTTCTCCAGCATGATGATGGTCGGGGCACCGAATAATAATTTGTATACTTTGGAACCTTCACCACCCTGTACCGGGATACCTGCGATGAACAGAGCCATCATAACTTTCATCTCGAAGCCGGATCCCATAGTATTGTTTGTTCCACCAAGTCTTACTACAGTGAAGATACCTGCAACAGCTGCCAGAAGACCGGACATTACGAATGCCATGATTTTGATCTTGTCAACATTGACACCGGCATATTTCATTGCTACTTCATTCTCACCGATACCTCTTACATAGTTACCGAATCTGGTAAATCTCCATATGTAGATAATTACAAGTACAATAGCTACGAGAATGATACCTTTTACTACCGGTTTATCCAGTACATACAGATTATCCGGCAGATAATAGGCCTTATTACTTAATACCAGGTTAACGATTGCACGCCATGCCATCATTAACGCAAGGGATGCCATAAAGGAATTTACTTTTCTCTTTGCATTTACATATCCCAGCAACAGACCGGAACCGATACCGATTAAGATGGAGATAATGATAAATACAAGAGAGTTTCCAGATGCCTGCGCACCCATCAATCCGAAACATCCTGCCAGTGCTACAACTACACCGGTACTGATATCTGTACCACCCATAGCTGCTACGAACAGCATTCCAAGTCCTGCAAGGATGGTTGCTACGGACTGGTTAAAGATATTTAAGATGTTTCTGGAATTCAACAGTGTTCCGCCGGTGGCGATACTAAAGATTACTAAGATCAACACAAAAATGATAATTGGAAGCCATGTGTTGATATCAAAACGCATTTTTTTAGTTTTCATTACAACATTACCTCCATCATTTTTTCTTCTGTGAAATCACAGTTTCTGGAAAGCATTGCAGCAAATTTATGATCTTTCATAACCATGATACGGTCAGACATACCCATGGCTTCCTGAAGTTCATCAGAAATCATGATGATAGCCTTTCCTTCTGCCTTTGCTTTCTTTAATACGCTGTAGATATATGCTTTTACACCGATATCTACACCACGGGTCGGGCAGTCCAGGATAATGTAATCCAGATCTTTTACCAGCCAGCGGCTTAAGTTAACTTTCTGTTTGTTACCACCACTCAGACGACGGACAATGTGGTTCAGACCGGAAGATTTAATTTCAAACGCCTGAGATGCTTTCTCAGCCAATGCTTTTGTTTTTTTCGGACTTAAGAATCCTACCGGACCGGATAACTCTACCAGGGACGGAATGATTAAGTTTGCACCGATTCCTGCATCCAGCATCAGTCCGTTTGCATCACGGTCTTTGGAAAGATAAGCACCTTTTGTCTTTACCAGATCTCCTGGATGTTTCAACTCGGTATTGCTTGTCTTGACACGCACTGCACCTTCATGATGCTCCAATCCATAAATCGCACTTCCCAGTTCATGGATACCTGCATCGGAAAGTCCGCAGACACCAAGGATCTCGCCTTTATGTACATCAAAGGAAATATGTTCACATTTGCCTTCAATGGTCAGATCTCTGACCTCCAGAACAACCTCATCATCATACTGTTCTTCCTGGTCGTCACGGTAGTAGTCACCGGAAACTTCACGGCCGATCATCTGACGTTTCAGTTCGTCCATGGTAAACTCTTTTGCTTCCTTGCACTCCACGATGACACCATCACGAAGTACTGCGATCTGATCACAAATATCCATCATCTCTTCCAGGTCATGGGTAACCATCAGAATGGTTCTGCCCTGGGATTTGAACTGCTCAATAAATTTGTACAGTACCTGACGGTTATCCTGGGATAACGCCTGGGAAATCTCATCCAGTACCAGAAAATCCGGATCAGTGATCAGGGCTCTTGCCAGCTCCATGATTTTTCTTTCCTCAATGGAAAGGGTTCCGGCTGGTACGTTCAATGGAACTTTTGGAAGATTCCATTTTTCAAATACTGCATCCGCATCACGGTGCATTGCTGCCAGATCTACCGCAATACCTTTTTTATATTTATCCATCTTGCCGAGGAACATATTTACGATACCCGGCAGATTTCCTACCACTCCAAGTTCCTGTACAACCATGGCAATGCCATGTGCTGCCGCGTCACTCGGAGAGTGTGGATCATATTCTTTACCATTTTTATAAAACTTACCGGAATCCTTACTCTGCATTCCACAAACCATGGAAGCCAGTGTGGATTTTCCGGAACCATTCTCACCTGCAAGTCCAAGAAGAATTCCCTTTTCCAGAACCAGGTTGATATCTTTGTTCGCTAAGGTCGGGCCAAAGCTTTTGCTGACACCTTCGATACGTAACATCTCTTCTGCCATCACTTCATAACCCCCTTATATCCCAAAGATGAGAGGATACCACATACAAGTACTACCATACCAAGACAGATATCCTGGCCTGTACCTGACGGTACACCTACCAAAGTCAATACATTAAATAATCCCGCTACGATAAAAGCTCCGATCACACATCCAACTGCATCATTATAGATACGGGAGAAAGAACCTGCGATCAGGATAACAGCCAGTGATTTAAAGATACCACTTAAAGATCCCATACCTGCGGATGTAGTAAAACGTCCGGTATAGGAAAGCTGTGTGATAACACCGATGGAGATGATCACAGCTCCAACTGCTGCAGAAAGCATGATTGTTTTTACTCTGTTGATACCCATGGCCTCTGCAACTTCTCCGCCGCCACCGATGGCGCGAAGGTTAAAACCAAGTTTTGTGCGGTTAAAGATAAACCATGCAACTGCAAATACTGCAATTGCGATAATAAAAATTGTCGGGAATTTTCCCAGTGCCTGACAGTGTTTTAAGTACACAACCGCTGCACCGGCTGTCTTTGCACGATTTCCAACATAAATGGTCGCAATTGCCTCAAATACCAGTGCCGCACCAAGTCCTGCTACCCAGGAAGGTATCCCTAAGAATACGGAACAGGATGCACTCAGTAACTCACATACAATCATGGCCACGATAGCTCCGATGATCAGTCCTGCATATCCCAGTCCGAAATCTTCTACCAGTACTGCTGCTACGTTACCTGCCAGAATTGCCTGTGCGCCTATAGATAAATCGATCATACCGCCCGTAAAAATAAACATCATTCCCAGTGCAACGATCATTGGATAGGTAACCTGTGTCAGAAGTGTACGCAGGTTATTCGGAGCAAGTAATCTGCCACCTGTAATAAAGTGGCAGACTACAAATGCTGCGACGACAATCGCAATAACCAGTATCTGGGTTTGCAGACGTTTCTTTTTCGGATCGACACTTAAAGTTTTTTCTTTGGACATAAATGCCTACCCCTTTCTGCAAACAGATTATTTCGCAGCCGCTGCTGCTCTCTCATCTAATGAGTAATCGCTGATTACTTTCATAAATGCGTCATAATTGAAATCCGGATTGTATTTTCCATCCATAGCCTGAATTTCTGCTGCGGAATAACATGGATTATCAATAAATGTTTTCTTAAATGTCTCATATGTATCCGGTGTGATCTGGAATGGCATGATGTTATCTACAAATACTTTGTTTCCATCAGCATCCTCTAACGGTGTTCCATCCAGATAGTTCATCAGAGCTACCGTTGCCATTGTACCGGCAATCCAGTAATCACCATTTACAAATTCAACAGCATTACTGTCATCACACAAATACTCAAGTACTGCTGTGTCAAGTCCGGATGTAAGAACTTTTGCATCCAGTCCCTGGTTGGAAATCGCATCTGCTGCACCAATACCAAAATCAGAACCTGTACCATATACGAAATCAACATCCGGATAAGCGACTAAAGCGTTCTCTGTGTATGGCTGGATATTATCCTGGGAATCTGTATAAACAACCTGTTCAATCTTACCGCCACCTTTTTCGAACTCAGATGTGAAAGCCTCGATACGTGGAGTATCTGTTGGATCACCCTGTGCACCTGTGGAAATAATACATGTTTTGTACCCCTGCTCTAATGCATAATCAGCGATTAAGGAACCATACTCTGCGTTTGCCGGTCCTACTGCACCTGCAAAATATTCGCTCTCCTGTAATGCTTTGATGACATCCGGATCAGATGGAACTTTATCTGAGAATACATATGGAACTTTTGCTTTCTCACACATATCAATTACAGTTTTATATAAGTTGTCAGCCGGAAGCCAGATTACTAATCCGTCGCATCCTGCTGCGATCATGTTCTCCACGTCCTGTACGATCTTATCTACCTGGAAATCATCGGATGTAGACTGTGACTCGCTGCCGAAGCATTTGATTACATAATCCTGATTGTTTGCCAGAGTTGTTAATGCATAAGAACCTGGTCCATAATAGTTGTAACCAATTTTGTAAGTTTTGTCCGGAGCAAAGCCAGTATCTTCAACTTTTGTTTCCCCAACTGCTTCTGGCTGTTTCTCACCTGCTGCACTTCCGTCATTGGACGCATCATTACCTGCTGTGTTGCCGCATCCTGCAAGCATTGCACCTGACATTGCTGCTACTAAGCCTACGCTTACTAATCTTTTCCACATCTTCATTGTGAAATACCTCCTTTTTCTTTCGAGTTGGTTTCTTCCCCTCTCGTTACATGTATTCTAACAAATACAATATTGACCGACTATTTGAAAATTGTTTATTTTTTCTATTTTTTCCACACAAACTTGCCACATTTTGTTCACATTCTCTTTTTGTTTCTGAAACAAACAATATTTTATATGTTTTTCTTGTCTTTTTGTTGTTTTTTTCATTTATCTATTCCATTTTTATGTTATTTCTGCTATGTTTTGTTCATGAAACAAACAAATAACTATTAAATTTTATCCTGCATAACTAGTTGTTTCTTAATGATGTTTCATAATCGTAGTCAAGAAGGATGTAATTTATTATGAATGGCAAAGTTACTATTTATGATATTGCGAAAACAGCCGGTGTTTCTCCGGCAACCGTTTCCCGCATGATTCATCAGCCAAATGTGGTTACCAAGAAAACCAGGGATAAGATATTGAAGGCTTTCGAGTTTCATGAAATCTCCCCGGAAGATCTTCGCACAAAAAAAAGAAGCACTGCTGCTTCTTCTATAAAAAAGACATCTCAGGAATCTACCATATTAGTATGTATCCCGACATGGAACAATCCTTTTTACGACGATATTCTGGGAGGCATCAAAGATTTTCTGAGCCACGCGCACTGCCATATGGTTGTCACATTGGGAATTCCGGAACGCAGCACGATTTCTTCTTTTTTGAATTACTGTGCAAGCCTTCAGATTTCCGGCATCATTGTCATGTATGCATTATCCGAGGATGTTCTGCGGCAGCTGAATGCAGCATATCCTGTTGTACAATGCAGTGAGTACAATCCGTTTTTGAAAAATATACCTTATGTTTCGATAGATGATTATTCCATTACAAAGATAGCCATCGCACATCTGATCAACAAAGGATGCAATAAAATTGCATTCTTCTCCTCCTCATATGATTATCGTCATGTGCAAAGCCGCTATCGAGCCTATCGTTCGATGCTCACCGGTAATGGATTGGCTGTCCGGCCGGAATATGTCGTTCAGGTTGCAGATTTTTCCTACAACCGTATTCTGGCCGCTGCAAATCATTTCTTCCAGCTGGCAGATCCACCTGATGCGATTTTTGCCACATCAGACAAACATGCCCACGCTGTAATCAAAGCTGGTCTGGCACAGGGATTCCGGATTCCGGAGGACATCAAAGTATTTGGTTTTGACAATACCATGTACGCGTCCCTTTCCACTCCGACCATCTCCACCATCAGCCAGCCCCGGCGTGAACTTGGAATGCAGAGTGCGAAGCTTCTGCTCTCGCTGATCCGCAATCCATATGAGCAGGTGAAACCGATCCTGCTTCCAAGCAAGTTAGTAATACAGGAATCTACCTGATTTCTGTGTACTATATAAATTAAACTCCTCATGAAAATGAAAGACCCGAGAAACATATTCTCTGGTCTTTCGTTTTATATTCCCAGTTCCTCATCCCATATATAAATCTGATGAGTATGCTCGCATACAGAATCAGATTCATATATAGGGATGAATGGAGCGCCATTTTATGAGCAAAAAAGTTCGCTTTGCGAACGATCCTACTTGAATCATTTTCAAGTAGGATCAAAGAAGCACGGTACGTGCGTTTTGCGAATGGCGCGTGGAACTGGAATCATTCCTCCATATATCGAAACGCATGGATCAACTGAATCTCCTGCGCTTCCAGTTTTGTTGAAAAACGCAGCACCTGATCTGTTACGATCTGCTCTGAAATCGTAATATGCGGTCTGGACATATGATCGATATATTCCACATCTGCCTGGGTCAGAAATGCCACTTTACCCATGCGCAGCCACTCATCCTGCACGCCGCCGTACTGGGAATTCACAACCCTGGTCTTGATATGATATTTTCCGTTTTTTACACCGGTGATAGTGATATTTAACGTAAGCTGTGTCTCATTTTCATAGAAATGCGGAATGCTCTCAATCCTTACATCCATTTCTTTCTGCACATAATACTGAATATCCAGCGGTTTATAGTTATGACAGGCAATAACATAACTGCCATACTCATTACGGGTGATCATGGTATGCTCTGTCTTTTTCAACAGATAATCCTCCAGACGGTTCATCATAAGAATGGCCCAGTAAGCCGGTTTGCAGATTCCCTGATGGGTAATCAGACCACAACGGCCATTCAGCAGCATCGGCGCATCATCATCCTCCGCAAACTGATCTGTACCGAACCAATAGCCCATCATTCCCAGTTCCTGGTACATATTCATGATTTCTTTCATCACATAGGCGCCTTTGAACCGGCTGTCATTTACAACATTTGAATTGATCACGGTAAAGTTCCACTCACTACAGAGCAGCGGCATCATCATTCCATACTGCAGCATGATCCGCTTCCGGCTTTCCACATAACTGCTGATCTGGAAATTCCTGATCTGTTCCGGTTCTACCGTTTCTCCATCTGTAATATGATGCATACGCATCCGCTCACGTCTCTCGCTCTCCGACGCATGGAGTCCCTGCTCATTATACATAACCTCACGCAAGAGCGGCGCATAACAGTAAATGGACAGGAAATCAGGCTGTACATTCCGTGTGCTCCATATCTCTATAAAATGTTCAAAAGAAATAATCCCATAAGAGCGGTCCCAGGCTCCGCCCACATGCGCCCTTGGCATCAGTTCCTTGATTGCCTGATAGGCTTCCTCAAAGTATTCGATATAGGTGGCCGGTTCTCCCTCCGGGAACCATCGAGGATCGCACCAGAGTTCAAAATACCAGGCAGACAGTTCCTGACTGCTGTAACGGTTGATGAGATGTTTCATCAGACTCCGGATAAATGCACCATATTCTTCCGCTTCGTCAAATACAATTTCACGCTCTTCATTAAAAATATAATCTTCATAGTTTCGCAGCAGAATAAACGGTTTAAATCCCAGTTCCAAATATGGCTTAATATGATTCTGACTCAGGAAATCCAGACAGGTGTCCAGACGGCTGAAGTTATAACGCCGTTCCTTATTTCCAGCATTGATATGCATTCGCTGCTCATACAGATCCCAGATACGGACATATTCATATCCCAATGTCTTACACAAAAATAACGTATGATCCTGAATCTCTTTCTGTAGCAGCAGATAGATTCCACCGATGTTGATCATCTTATTCCAGTTTTTCTCCAAAATGGAATACTCCGACGTATCTACCTGTACCTGCTCCACCTCATCAAATTCCTGTCCCGGAATATGGTTGTTTTTCTCAAAATAGTCCAGCAGCTGAAATTCTGCCAGGGCACGGTTTTCTTTATCGGTATGCTCCTGTGTCTGCTCTGTCTGCTTTAATTCTGCACGATACTGTTTCGGGCTCATCTGATATTTTTCACGAAATGCTTTATTAAATGCCGTCAGATTTGGAAATCCACAGTCCATGGCGATCCAGGTCAGGGAATTACCTGTCTGCTCCAGCTTTTTCGTTGCTTCTTCCAGACGCACATCCGTCAGATATTTGGCAAAATTAATACCAAGTTTTTTCTTAAAAAAGCGGGAAATATAGGGTGGCGACAGGAAAAAATGATCCGCCAGATCCTCCAGTTTCAACGCTGACTGATAATTCATCCGGATATAACGGGTCATTTCCTGTATCAGGGATTCGTCTTCCGCCCCTTCTAGTTCTTCCGCTGTCTGACTGCGCACAATGGAAAACGAGGAAATCAAAAGCTCTGCGATTTCATAATACAGACTGTTCAGTTTCAATAAAATTCTGCCATTGTCACTTTTTTTCCCATAATAGTATGTGATACATTTTTCCAGAAGATTACGCAGAACCGTATGTCGCTCGGAGGCCTCCTCCACGGAATTACCCAGAAACTCCATTTTACTGATATCATAATAATCCGAAAGCATCCGGACATTTGTCCGGAAACGCATCACCAGCGCATTTTTATCCATCTTCACCGCATACAACTGAAACGGATTCACAATCAGGAAATCCTTTTCCTCAAGCACCAGCGTAGTTCCCGTCACCTGCACAGATGCACTTCCGTTCAGCACAAACAGAATCTGCAGGTCCGCATCCGACACTTCCCCTTCCGCCGGAGTCAGTACATCAAAATCCATAAGCTGCTTTTCATCCATTGTCATTACCTCCCCAGGGGTGTTCTCTTCTGCCTCGCAGCTACCTTCCATGTAACTATTCAGAGCCATCTCGATTTCGCTACGCTTCATCTCGATGTGGCTTCTCGCCAAATAGATTTACAGAAAAAAGTGTTCATTCATGCCAGCATGATTCGCACTTTTTTTGTAAATCTGCATGGCTCTGAATAGTTACAGGTATTTCTTTTTTGTATCCAAAATAGCGGCTTTCATTACCCGATATTCTTCTTCCATGGAAAGGTATTTCGGTATGGCCTCTCCGATACGCTCCAGATCCAGATTGATCTTCTCACTGATCTTTTCATCACTTTTCTTTCCAAGTCCCCAGAGCATGGATGTATAATTCACGTCTTTGGAGCAGGAAAAAATATAAAGTCCTGTCAGCTGACACATTTCCTGATAGATCAGTTCCTCCGGAAACTCTGAATCCTCATGCAGTTGTAATTTTTCCAGACATTTTTTCACTGTTTTCTTATTTTTCCGTTCAGAAAACATGCTGTCCAGATTTTCCGCTGTGATGCGCAGTTCGAGAAAATATCCCAGAAACTGATCTGCATAAATTCCTTTTTTATCCTGTTTATAACGAAGTGCAAATAATTTTTCCAGAAGTTCCAGTGTCTCGTCCACTTTCTGCGCTCTTCTGGCTTCCAAAATTTCCTTTCTGGCTTCCGGTTTAAATTCTGCAAAATAATTTGCAGGCCACTCCACATGATTTTCTTTTTCCTTAGGCACTAACGGTGTCCGTTCTTCCTGAAATAACATATGTGCTTTATTCTCCTTTTTTCTGATTTCCTCTGTCATTCGGAATCTTTGTTATTATTTAATACCCACATGCATGTCTGGTTTATATAGAATAAACTGCACCATCTATTCTATTTGAACAAATGCAAGATAGTTTTATTATAACTTTATCACGGTGAAAAGTACAAGTCCTTCTTGTCATTCGGTTTTCAATACTATATAATATCCTATAAATGTCACGACATATAGCGCCATATATTTATAGGTTTATATATTCATAGCGTTATAGTATATATTTCATAGGTTTACAAATTTGGAGGCAGTACCATGACCATCAACACCAACGATTTACTCAACAGCATACTGGAAAGTCTGTCCCGCATCGACCATGTCAAACTGGAAGCTCTGCCGGATATCAACCTGTACATGGATCAGGTTATGACTTTCATGGAACGGGAACTGTATCCGACCAAGCGTCATGAGGAAGACCCGATTTTGACAAAAACCATGATCAACAATTATGTCAAAAACAATCTGCTTCCTCCGCCTGAAAAGAAAAAGTATTCCAAAGAGCACATTCTGACCTTGGTATTTATCTATTATTTCAAGAGTGTTTTGAGTATCAGCGATATTCAGAGTGTCTTAAATCCTCTGACGAATGAGTACTTTGGAAAAAAATCTTCGCCTACACTGGAGGAGATTTACGACGGCATTTTTCGTTTGGAAGCGCATCAGGTAGAACGTTTAAAAGAAATCATTCAGGAAGAATATATCATCAGTGAATCCGCTTTTTCCGATCTGGAAAACCTAAGTGAAGAAGACGCTGATTTTCTCCAGAAATTCACGTTTATCTGCCTGCTGAATTTTGACGTTTATACAAAAAAACTACTGATTGAGAAAATCATAGATTCCATGAAAAAACCACAGCCGTCCAAAAACGGAAAGTCATATAAAAAGAAACGGTCTTAAGTTTCCCTGCCATCAGGGATTCTTCCGCCGTTTCTTTTTTTGCATTTCTTATATCACTTTTTATACTTACAGATTTATCCTGTTCTTCTCTCACTTTTTGCTTTCATTTGCATGTTGCATCTTACTTGCTCAGCAGATTTACTGCTCTTCCTCTTTGCCCTGCATTCTGGCAAATACCATATCATATCCGTCATTTCCATAATTCAGGGAACGGTTGACACGGCTGATGGTTGCAGTAGATGCCCCTGTCTTTTCTGCGATGTCCAGATACGTCTTCTGCTGGCGCAGCATATGTGCTACTTCAAATCGTTGTGATAGAGAAAGAATTTCATTGATGGTACAAACATCTTCAAAAAAAGTATAGCATTCTTCCTTATCTTTCAGGCACAGAATTGCCTCAAACAAATGATCCACAGCTTCGGTTCTGATTTTTTTGCTCATTCTATATACTCCTTCTGTTCTAATAAAAACCCGTATTTTGCAATTTCTTCATGCAAAATTTTAACATACTAAAGTTTTAAAGTAAAGAGATATTTTATATCAACTCTTCCGGTGTATCCATCCGCACCATCTCGACATCTTCCGCTGTCATTTCCTTCTGTAGCGTACGGATGTACTGCTGCGGGCTGACACCTTCCTGCTGCCGGAACACCCGACTGAAATACAATGCGTCAGAAAATCCACAGCTGTAGGCAATTTCCTTCACCGTCCGACTATTTCCATACTGCTGAAACAGCGACTTAGCCTGGCTGATCCGCAGGGAATTAAAATAATTCACCGGTGACTGTCCCGTCATCTCCTTGAAGATTTTTCGGAAATATCCCATGGAATAGCCGCTGGACTGAATGGCTTTTGACAGTTCAAACTCCGCATTGGATACATTTTCATTCATGAGTTCCACCACGCCCTCCAGACGGATGTCCTTCTTTTTGCTCTGATTATAATAAGAAACCAGCACCTGATACAGCAAATCTCCAAGCACACTTGTGATGGAGGCCTCCGTCTCCCCCTTTTGATTCGTCTCATCATACTGAAACTGTTCCACTAAATCAAAAATCCGGGAAATCGTCTGTTTGTCATCATCCTCAAACTGCTTGACGCCGCTGCGGCCGATATTCCGAAAATTTTTCAAGAAAATAGACCGATCCAGAAACCCTTCATTCGATTTTTTCTGATGCGGCGTATACGGTGGAATCACAAGAATCGTTCCCGGATGAAACTCAAAGGCCTTTCCTTCCGCCAAAAATATGCCATTTCCATGCGTATTTAATAAGATTTCCCAGTAACCATGTTTGTGCTCTGGAAAACTGTAATGCAATTTTTTCGATCTGCCAATCTCTATAATTTCCATACATAATTTCCCTCGTCATAATGTACAAAGTATCTTTTTTCTTCTTAAGAATAGCAAAAATAATGTGTTTTGTCCATGTTCTTGACTACTATTATCTATCGTTTCCCTGATGCTTTTTTCGTATAATGAACTTAACAAAATAAGAGAAAACTCGAAAGAAAGGATGAATTTTATTATGGGTATCAAATCAAGTGTAAGCTTATACAGTTTACAGTATCAGTATTTACGCGGTAACATGGACCTTGATCAGATCGTCGGCTACGTTATGAGCCTTGGTGCTGACGGTATCGAACTTCTTCCGGATCAGATGCTGAAAGGCACTCCGAATCCTACCGAAGAGACTTACGCAGCATGGGATAAGATCATTGAAAAACATCATCCGGGACTTGCCTGTGACGATATTTTTCTGAATACCAACTTATATACAAACCGTACTTTAACAAAACGTGAATGCATCGACCTGATCAAGCAGGAAATAATCATGGCTCACCGTCTCGGATTCAAAGTAATCCGCCTCGTTTCCATGGTTCCAGCCTGGATCCTTGAACCATGCCTGGAGACAGCTGCAAAATACGATGTTTCCCTTTGTATCGAAATCCACGGCGGACTTGGCTTCGGTGTTCCAAAAACAGAAGAATTCCTGGAGGAAATGATCCGTCTGGACTCTCCGTACATCGGTATCGTTCCTGACACAAGTATTTTCTGCCGCAGACCACCAAGAGTTGTTGACGAGTACTGCATGGACATTTATGGAACAAACCCGGATCTGGTAAAATATGTCAATGACGTATTTGCCAGCGGAAAAGATACGTTCCACATCAGGCTTGAAAATAACGGACAAAATCCAGAAATGGATAAATACATCAAAGATCCTGCAAAAGATATGTTCTATGCTGCAAACTGTGACGGATATGAAAATGTACCATTAAGCGCAATGGACCCATTTGCAAAATATATCCAGCACTTCCACTTCAAACTGTATGAGATGACAAATGAAGGTGTCGAGTACTCCATGGATTACGAAGAAGTGATCAAATATTTGCACGAACACAACTACAACGGATATGTTTCCACAGAATACGAAGGAAACCGCTGGGTAAAACCTGGTGAGTACATTCCGGAAAAAGAGCAGGTTGCAGCTCACCAGAAACTGATTCAGAATCTTATCAGAAAGTACGAAGGTTAGGAGGAATTCAGACATGTTTGATAATAATGTATTTATACCAGGAACCTGTCATAATGTAGAAGAAGACGGAAAAATCATCGGTTATGAAATGGATACACACATTACCTATTACAGAGGCATTCCACTTTCCATGATCAACTTCCTTGCAGTTGAAGTAGACGGTGTAAAAGTACCTGCTGAAAATATTCGTTTCACACCAGATCATATTGACTGGTTCTCATTAGATGAAATGAAAACAGTCGGAACGATCAAATGGGAGTACGGCGCACCGGGAACCGTACGTGTTCTGCAGGAAGGCGGACTTTCCAAAGGTTCTCATGAGGTGCATCTGACTGTTTGTACCAGAACGGCTTATATTCCGGTGCCACTGGAAGGAAATATGACCAGAACTGTGGTTATCGATTAAGCTTCTTTTGTGGCTATAAATTTGAGGTTATGAAAGCGCCAGTCATCACTCTTACCTCTGCGGCTAACAATCGCTCGCTGAGGAAAGAGTGCCTGACTGGCGCTTAATTTACGTACGCATCCCCATAAATTTTTAACTATACCGATTTACTAATGACATCACAACTTATATTGAAAATCAGAACGAGCGACTAGATGGCGTAAACGGATTCGCTGATTTCGAACTAAATTCCTACAGTTTGATGGTTCTATCCTCCTGGCTGGACTGAAAACTCGCCAGCACCGCCCGCAGCGCATTGACCGACCGGTCATCGGCCGCATTGGTCCACTCTCCGCTTTCCAGTTCCTTGATAAATTCACGGATCACACCTGACTCACGTTGATTTGTATTTGTCATCATCATATCCAGATCATAATAAATCTTGTCCCCACGGTCTGTGCTGATCTGAATCGTATGCTCGCTGTTATCGTAAATACGCATCAGACCTTTTGTGCCAAAAATTACCGTCGAATTATCCTCTTCGCCATAATCCGTCCAGCTGACTGTCATCGTGCCAAACACACCACTCTCCATTTTAAAAATACAGATGGCATTATCCTCCAGTTCGATCATGTTGCCGTTGGCATCTCTTTTATCCAGCGTCATGACCTTTGCCGTCACTTCCGTGATATTATCGTCCAACAGATACTGAATCAGATCTGTTTTATGAATACCAAGATCTGCCATCGCTCCCATAGAAGCAATTTTTTTGTCAAAAAACCAGATTGGTCCGGACATTTTTTCTGTATCATCCGTTGCCAGCCATTTCTCCGGTCCACCATGGCAAAATGTTGTCTTAAAGGTCAGCGGCTTTCCGATCAAGCCCTGTTCGATCAGCTCTTTGGCACGGATATGTCCCATATTAAAACGCTGATTCTGGCCGATCATCAGAAAACAATTGTGTTCTTTTGCGATCTGCAGCATCTGCTCGCACTCCTCAACGGAAGTAGCCATCGGCTTCTCACACAGTACATGTTTTCCTGCCTGCATCGCACGGATACTCACCTTCGCATGTTTGTTATTTGCCACGCAGACACTGACCGCATCGATGGAGGCATCTGCAAGCATTTCGTCGATAGATTCATACACTTTTCCACCATATCTGTCCGCTAACGCCTGCGCCCGCGGCATTTTTGCATCATAATATCCTGCAATCTCTACCTTTTTATTGGAAGCATACTCCGGCACATGGCGTCGCTGCGCGATTCTTCCACATCCAATGACTCCTACTCTGACCATAATTGATTTCTCCTCTCCTACTCTGTTGCAATCTGTTTTATTGCTGATATCCTATGAAAACTGAAAGTCTCCATAAATTGAAATAGTATCTATAAACGTCCCCATGAATTATCTCTATTTTACAATCACTGTTTTATGTACTAATAGCACAATTGCGTCAAAAGCATGGATAAAACGAATATTTATTTCCACAATTCAGTGATTTTCTTTCTATTCGTAAAACTGCCATCCCCTATATCACAAAATTCTGGTCTTTTTCAGAAGAATAAATTCATGATGAACGGATGTTTCATTGAACAAATGTTGAAAATTCAGATTCTATTCTTACGTTATTTTCAACAGACAAATCTTTTCAACGCAGCACATTTTCCGTATGATATATGTATCAAATACATCTGCATGACACAACACTTCAACCAAAAGTAAAGCGGATATTCGCACTCCGTGTTATGTCGGATAAAACATGAGATAAAATCTGGAGGAAAAAACTATGACAAACAAAGAACTTGTATTGAAATTTTACGACGAAGTATTTAACAACTGGGATGTTTCGAATCTTGACGATTATATGAAAGATGACTATATCCAGCACAATCCGACTGCACCGGATGGAAAAGAAGGTTTTGTAGAATTCACAAAATTTTTCTTTGGTCTGAAACCACATATGGATATCATTCATATCGGTGAAGATGGCGATATCGTATATGTATTCTTCAAATGCACACTGGAAAATGGTGCAATCAATAAAGTATGTGATATCTATCGTATGGAAGATGGCAAACTGGCTGAGCATTGGGATGTGGTAGAGCATAACGTGCAGGATATCGTACCGGTTCACAATAATGGACTTTTCTAGATAGTCTAAAATTTAGGTATTGAAAGGGGTCTGGATTCATTTTGTCTCCGCAGCTAACAATCGCTTGCTGAGAAAAAATGAATCCAGACCCCTATTTACGTTACGATATCATAAAATTTCGTACTACCTTGCAATACACGACACGCGTACATTTAATGTCTACTTTACTTAACTCTATGCTATATGCGCAGATTTGCATTATGAAAAAAGCCATAGAACACTCGTGTTCCGAATGCGAACCATCACATGTGGCTATATATTTGTGTGACACACAGCATCACTGGGTATAAAGCTATCGTTCCAATACTGAAACGGAAAAATCAAAGAAATTTATCTCGGCGAGCGATTAAGCGAACGACCGAGTTTTGCGAGTTTTGCGCGAGTGGAAGACGACCAGCTTTTATAGGAGTCGAGAACGAGCGCGATAAAACCGAAGCAAAACGAGGGTAGTGAACGTCTAGCGAACGAGATAAATTTCTCCGATTTTTCCTTCATTTACCTACCGATAGCCAATACTACACCAGCCCCATTAAACGCTGCACCAGTCTGACCGCATCGGCCGCATCCTTGGAGTAACCATCCGCTCCGATTTCATCTGCATAGCTCTGTGTGATAACTGCACCACCGATGATTACCTTCGCATTTACATTTTTTTCTCTGACCAGTTCCACCACATCTTTCATACGCATCATAGTGGTTGTCATCAGCGCTGACAATGCAATGATATCCGCATTTTCATCAATGGCTGCCTGCACAATGGTTTCTTTTGGCACATCTTTTCCCAGATCTACCACCCGAAATCCATAGTTTTTCAACATCAGTGCCACCAGATTTTTTCCGATATCATGAATATCACCTTCCACAGTTGCTATGATGATCGTCACCTTCGGACCGGTTTCATCCCCGGAAGACAGCATCGGCTCCAGATATTCAATGGCCTTCTTCATGGTTTCCGCGCTGGCGATCAGCTGCGGCAAGAAATATTTCTGCTGTTCAAAAAGATCTCCCACTTCGTTGATGGCCGGAATCAGTTCCTCGCTGACGATCACTCCCGGTTCGATACCCGCTGCAAGTCCCGCCTTGACCTCATCCAGAATGCTCTTCATAGAACCGTTTAATACAGCTTTGTAAATGGTGCTATGCGCAACAGAAGTTTCATCAGCATTTTTCTCAGAAGAAACATCGACTTCTTTCTTTGCATCCTGTTTTGCTGCAGCTGCAATTTCAGCTTGCTTTACGGATTCAGTTTTTTTTTTCGCGTCAAAGTCAGCCATGCGGTTGATATAATTCAAATCTGCACCGGTCTTGTTTAACAGTAAGTCACTGGCTGCTGCCAGATTCATCATGATATCACTGGATGGGTTCGCAATGGCCATGGTCAGTCCACTCTGCAGTGCCATAGTTACAAATGCTGCATTGACATATCCACGGTTCGGCAGTCCGAAGGAAATATTGGATAATCCGCCGACCGTTGCCAGTCCCAGTTCTTCTTTACAGTAACGAATGGTTGCCAATGTATCCAGAGCCGCATTTTTATTGGCTCCTACGGTTGCCACCAATCCATCTACTACAATATCTTCTTTGCACATGCCAAGTTCTAATGCACGGTCAAGGATCTTATGAATAATTTCTTTCTTTTCATTGATATCCTTTGGCAGTCCTGCATCAGAGAGCGGAAGCAAAATAAACATTGCTCCGTATTTTTTCGCAATCGGAAGCAGTTTCTCAAATTTTTCTCTCTCCAATGAAATGGAGTTGATCAGTGCACGTCCCGGATAACGACGCAGGGCAGCCTCAATAATGTCCACGTGACTGGAATCGATACAAAGCGGAAGCGTTGTGGTCATGGTCACTTCCTCGATTGCTTCCAACATCATAGCTTTCTCATCAATTCCATTCATTCCCATATTAATATCAAGGATGTGTGCACCCATCTCTTCCTGCTCTTCTGCCATATCACAGACAACATCCATGCTTCCCTGACGCAGAGACTCCTGCAACGCCTTCTTTCCGGTCGGATTGATACGCTCACCAATCACAAGAAACGGTCCGTTGATGTCGATTTCCTGCAATGCACGCTCCGATGCAAGCACACGCTTGTGCTCTTTCATGACCGGAACAGGCACAATATCCTTTGTGGTCTCTACCAGACGCGCAATATGCTCCGGTGTGGTTCCGCAGCATCCGCCAAGTACTGATGCTCCGGCCTCCATCAGCATCGGTCCAAAAGATGCAAATTCTTCCGGCCCCATATCATACATCGTCTCGCCGTCAACCATCTGCGGCAGTCCTGCGTTCGGTTTGGCCAGAATCGGCACGTTTGCATATTTTTTCATCTGACGGACCATTTCCGCCATTTTCTCCGGTCCGGTGGAACAGTTGATACCGACAACGTCTGCTCCAAGGCTCTGTAATACAACCATACAGCCTTCCGGTGTATTTCCGTATAATGTTTTTCCTTTTTCGTCAAAAGTCATGGATACCATGACCGGCAGATCACAGGTTTCTTTGATGGCCAGAACCGCTGCTCTGGTCTCCGCAAGACTCATCATTGTCTCTACGACAAAGAGATCTACACCTGCTTCATACAGGATTTTCGCCTGCTCTTTGTAAATATCAATCAGTTCTTCTAACTCCAGATCGCCCATCGGCTCCAGGCTCTCACCGGTCATAGTCATATCACCGCAAACCAGACCTTTGTCACCAGCCGCCTCTTTACACAGCTGAACCAGTTTTGTATTAATCTCTACGATTTTATCGGCCAGACCGTATTCTTCTAATTTAATTCTGTTTCCGGAAAAAGTCGGTGCATACAAAATCTGAGTACCCGCCTCGATATACCGCTTCTGCAGGTCTACAATCACATCCGGGTGATCCAGGATCCACTGCTCCGGGCATACACCAGTTGGCATACCTGCTTTCTGCAGGTTACTTCCGGTAGCTCCATCCAGAAATACCGGACCTTTTTCCAACAGTCCATAAAGTTCTTCTCTTGTCATTTCAACTCTCCTATTGTACTTTCCGCGCATCGATAATCCGACAGATCAGGGATACCCGGTTAAATGGTGTCATAAAATAAAATCCATCAGCTACATTTTCCAACTTTTCCATCACGGACAGGGAAATGCGGACTGCAACCGCCTCTGCATCTGCACGGCTCATATCCGGCCGATACTGCGCCACGATCTCATCCGGTACCTGAATGCCCGGCATCTCGTTTTTGATAAACATCGCGTTGCGATAACTGACTAACGGCATGATACCACATAAAATCTTTGTGTTCAACTCACGTTTCATTCTGGCCAGCTTTTCTATTTCCTCATCAGAATAAATTGGCTGTGTCATAAACCATGAAGCACCTGCATCGATTTTCTTCTGCATACGCTCGATCACTTTGTCCGTATTGGCCTGGTTCTGATTCAGTGCCCCTCCGTAGGAAAAGGCATCCTGCAGGAAAATATCCTGATTCAGTTCTTTTAGATAGTCCATAAAACGAATGGAATTAAAGTCAAAAACACTCTTTGTGTTGTCACGCTCTCCAGAAGGTACCGGATCACCAGTAACGATCATCAAATTGCGGATTCCATTGATATGCGCGCCCAGCAGTGTAGAATGCATACTGATACGATTTCTGTCACGGCAGGCAATATGCGGCATCACAGGAATATCCACCATGGAACTTACTTTTGCAGCCAAAAGTACGGAATCTGCACGGGCCCTCGCCAATGGAGAATCCGCAATGGTAATAATGTCCACACCACTCTGTTTCAATCGGAATGCTCCCTCCATCAGTTTCTGCGCATTCTGGTCAAATGGCGGATCCAGTTCCACTGCGATGACTTTTTCACCTCTCTGCAGTTTTTCCATAAAAGGATTGTTGCGCGTCTGGGATACCGCATCCTCAGTGCCTTTCTCCACAGCAGCAAGTTTCTCCTGCGGTGCTTTCCCTGACAGTTTTTCACACAGTGCATGAATATGCTTCGGCGTGGTTCCACAGCATCCGCCCATGATGTTGACACCAAGATCTGCGATCTGCTCCATCT
Organism: uncultured Eubacterium sp.; assembly: GCF_934295145.1. GTDB lineage: Bacteria > Bacillota > Clostridia > Lachnospirales > Lachnospiraceae > Eubacterium_I. The sequence continues at coordinate 28,951 of NZ_CAKRAS010000012.1, forward strand.
TTTCTGCAAAATAATTCACACCATCTGCATGTCCTGCCTGACCACGGACAATCTGCTGATAACCGCTGTTTGGCAGGATCTGAATGTATTTCTCCGGATCCAGATTCTGTGCCTTGATCAATTTATACATATGAGCTGCGCCTAACAGACAGTTACATCCATAACTGTCGATTTCCGGTGTCTGCGCTGCCTCCGCAAACAGACGGCTGATGCTGATTCCTTTCGTGGTATAACCGTTGCGATTTGCCGCAAAAGAAACCATGATGAACGCATCCGGGCATTTTTCCTTAATATATCGTGCTGCTTTTGTAACCGCTTTGATATCAGAAAATGTCTCAAAATTAAAGATCTGCGCTCCACACTCCAGAAAGCAATCTGCCAGGAAACGATATTCCTCTGTCTCATCAAATTCATCTTCGTAAAACAGATTCTCTGCCACCGGGCCAATATCCGCTGCCACAAAAATTTCTTCCTGGCACATCTGTGCCGCATCCTGTGCCAGTTTCCATCCGGTCTGGATCACTTTTTTCACGTAAGCATCCTGCTCCTGACGGTCACGTAGTCCTCTGCGCAACGCCATGGCATGATTTGCCGCAAAGGTATTGGTGCGGATCAGTCTGGCCCCCTGCTCCAGATATTCCTCATGGATCCGGCTGATCAGTTCCGGCTCCAGCAGATTTGCCTCCTCCGCGATCCGCTTATTTTCTGTCTTCTTTCTGTCATAGTAAGTACCCATGGCACCATCTGTGATCAGAATGTGTTCTTTTAAATACTCTCTAATCATCACTTTTCTCCAAATCTTATCTATGTATTATAACGCATTTTAGCAGGTACAGAAAATGGTTTTTTATGCCTTCTTCTGACCTGCATTGCTGTAAATTTTCTTTTTGATTCTTTTTTCTATCAGTTTTAAAATACCGTTTACCCCGAGTACCATTGCCACGGACAACACGGTTCCCCAGACGATTTTTACCACGTTTTGCGTCCGCATGCCCTCAAAAAGAATCGTTCCCAGGCCTCCGGCTCCTACCGTGGACGCAATGGTTGCAATTCCGATGGTGGAGATAATTGCGATATGAATTCCGGCGATCATCGTATCCAGCGCCAGCGGCAGACGGATTTTTCGAAAAATCTGTCCTCTCGTCATTCCCATTCCGGTAGCTGCCTCAAGGATTCCAGGATCAACCGACGTAAATCCATCCGTAAAGCTCTGGACCAGAATAAACTGATTGTAGATTACAAGCACCAGAATGGCCGTCTGCATACCAAGTCCCGTCACCGGAAGCAGCAGGGCAAACAATGCCAGACTCGGAATCGCGTAAATCATACTGGACACCCGCATGATCCATGTCGTAATCCGTTTATGATCCATCACCAGCATGGAGATCACAAACGCCAAAGCTACTGAAATCAGAAGCGTAATTCCGACGATTTCAAAATGCTCCAAAACAGCCTGTATTAACTTGTCATAATGTCTCGTTGTATACGATATAAAACGTGTCATCTGAAAAAGTTTAATCCTTCCTGTACCGACTGCAGCAATGAAGCCACATATGCATTCGCCGGGTGTTCCAAAATCTCTTTCGCAGTATCAAACTGCTGTATTTTTCCCTGATTCATGATCATGATCCGTGTTCCAAGTTTCAGTGCTTCTGTCACATCATGGGTAACAAACATGCAGGTCAGCCCTGCACGCTCATGTATTTTCAATAATTCATCCTGCAGATTCGTCCGATTGATAGCATCAATGGCTCCAAAAGGCTCATCCAGCAACATGATGGACGGTTTCGCCGCCAGCGCGCGGGCCAGTCCCACACGCTGCTGCTGACCACCAGAAAGCTGCGAAGGATAGCGGTTTCGATACTGCTCTGGAGCCAGATTTACAAGCTCCAGAAGCTCTGTCACACGGTCGTGTATCTGCGCAGAATCCCATCCGAGGATTTCCGGAACCACTGCAATATTTTTTTCGACTGTCATATGCGGAAACAGTCCCACCTGCTGGATCACATATCCAATTTTTCTGCGTAATTGTACCGGATTCGTTTCCCGAATGTTTTCTCCAAATACCCGGATTTCTCCGGAAGTTGGATCATATAACCGGTTCACCATCTTCATCAGTGTGGTCTTTCCACAACCGGAAGTTCCAAGAATTGTGATCATTTCTTTTTCCCGAATCCGAAAACTGACATGATCTACGGCATTTTCCGCTGCACCCGGAAAGCGTTTTACCACATCCCGAAATTCTACTGCAATGCTCATCCTTCTGTTCCTTTCACTTATTTTATCGTGTCATAGAAATCTGCGGCAACATCTTCGTACTCTTCTTTGTCGATGTCTACCTGTGCATTTAATTTTGTCATTGTCTCTGTATCAATCGCTGCACTGATCTTGTTGATGATTTCAGCCACATCCGGATGCGCATCGATCAGTTCCTGGCGGACAACCGGGATAATGTTGTATGGAGGCCAGAAATGTTTGTCATCGTCTAACAGAATAAATTCATCGCTGCTCAGCTGTGCATCTGTGGTGTAAGCCGGTACGCAGTCTACCTCATCATTTGCCATTGCCTGATATTTCAGAGAGTTATCAAAAGTATTTTGGGATTTGAAATTAAATGTTCCGTATGTCTGCTCCAGTCCCGGAAGTCCATCTTCACGCTCAAAAGTATCCGATGTTCCGCCGAAACGAATGTTTTCTGCATTAGCCTGCAGGTCTGAAATTGTCTTGATACCGTATTTTTCTGCCACATCCGCACGCATGGTCAGACCGTTTCCGTTACTTGCCTCACACATATCCAGAACGTCCAGATTAAATTTCTCTGCATACATTTTCTTTACGGTATCGTAAGTTACCTGTGGATCTGTCTCCATTGGTTGATCCAGAATCGTCAGTAAAGATGTACCTGTGTATTCCGGATACATATCGATCTGACCGTCGCATACAGCCTGATGGATCAGGTTGTCAGATACCTCAAACTCACGGTCTACGGTATAGCCTGCATCTTCCAGAGCCAGGGCATATAACTCACCCAGAATTTTGCTCTCACTGAAACTTTTTGCTCCGATTTTAATGGTCGTATCTGCATTTGCGCTGCTTGTGTTCTCAGCTGCTGCGCTGCCATCTGTTTTCTGATCTGCTGTTCCGTTACTTCCGCATCCTGCAAGTGCTGCTACAGACGCAACTGCAAGGATGACTGCTAATAATTTTTTCTTCATCTCTTTTTCCTCCTGTAGTTCTCTTTCTTTTCTATCTATTGATAATATGCTTCTGAATTTTCTCCTTCTGCACTTTTTCATTGTATTTTACAACTTATATGCTGTATTTCTAATCATCCTGGTATTTTTTAACCCGCTTGTTATGCTGCCCGGCTCAGTTTTTTCTCTATGGCACCAAGTACCATGCTGCAAAGCATTGTGATCACGGCTACGGTTCCGCCACCAATCACCAGATATTCCGTTTTCAGCAGGTTGATACCATTAAAAATCAGTATTCCAAGACCGCCTGCGCCGATATACGCCGCCAGTGTCGCACTCGCGATAACTTCTGACATCGCCATGCGGATGCCACTGATGATTCCCGGCATCGCAAGAGGTACTTCCACCTGACGGAACTTCCTCTTTTGATCCATGCCCATGGCATCTGCCACTTCCAGCATAAAATCCGGCACCTGGGAAAACGCCAGTGTCGTCTGTATCAGGATCGGTGGAATTGCCAGGATTACCAGAGCTGTCAGTGCTGGTTTCACACCAACGCCCATAATCGGAATCAGAATAACCAATATTGCAAGACTTGGTATAATGCGCAATGCACTGAATCCGGTGGTCAGTACTTTTTTCACCTTTGGCACACGCAGACACAGGATTCCACACGGAATGCCGATTGCCGCAGCAATACCTACCGCCAGAAGGCTCAGATACAAATGCTGCCAGATCATATGCACATATTCCTGTCCATGGGTCTGAAAATATTCCACATACGCCTGCATGCCAATTCCTCCGTTTCCTCATAAATAAGTAAATGTTATTACACTAATCTTTCCTATATTAGCAAAAAAATAAATATCCTGCAAGATAGTATCCGCTGACGGATTTCTATCAACCGAAACCTATCATACACTATTTTAGAGTAAATTACTAGGAGTTTTTGTAACTTCCATGGTTACAACAAGTTTTCGTCTTTTTTCCAATAAAAACTTGTCAAATTTGCATAAAAAGAGACAGCAGCTGCATTTCTACAACTACTGTCTGTTTTTAAGTTCTATTACTTTACTGCCATAAAAGCGAATAACGTACTCTTAGGATTCTCTTATTTTTTCTTCTTTGAAAATTTTGTCTTAAATACGTACCACAGTGCGCCTGTGATGCATACGGAAGAATATCCACCGCAGACAACACCAACCATCAGTGGTCCTGCAAATTCACGGATGGAAGATACGCCGAGAATGAAGAGCATAAATACCATGATAAAGGTTGTCAGGGAAGTATTAATGCTTCGTGACAATGTCTGTGTGATACTCTTGTTTACAACTTCTTTCAGGTCTGTATCTCTGCGTCCGCTCTCCAGAGCCAGATTCTCACGGATACGGTCAAAGATAACGATGGTCGCATTGATGGAATAACCTACCAGAGTCAGCATGCAGGCAATAAATGTACTTCCGACAGATGTCTGGGATAATGCATAAAATGCCAGTACAACAAGTACATCATGTACCAGAGCAATAACCGCACTGCTTGCGAAACGGATATCTTTAAACCGGAACCAGATATAGATCAGCATACAGATTGTTGCTATGATCACAGCTACAACCGCATCGCTTCTCATCTCGTTACTGATCGTTGAACTGATATTTGTAGATGTAATATCACTTTCCTGAACGCCAAAGTTGTCTTCCATTGCGGTTGCCAGCTGTTCACGCTCATCCAGATCCAGTGTTCTTGTCTTGATGATAATAGAATTGCTGTCTGCCACTTTCTGTGTCTGTACATTTGCGTCACCAGTTACTTCTTCTACATAAGGAACAATCTGATCATCGATTTCCTCGATGGTATAATCTTTGTCGAATGCAACTGTTGTAGCAGTACCGCCCTTAAACTCCATACTGAAGTTCAATGCCTGTCCGTCACCTGCTCTGTGTGCACCCATACCTACAAATCCTGCTACGATCACTGCCAGAGAAATTCCGAAAAATATTCCACGTTTTCCAAGGAAGTTGACACTCTTGCCCTCTTTCTTCTCACCATAGAATTTCTTATCCTGGAATCCAAGTCCATAAAGTGCTTTTACCAACCATCTGGAAATTACCAATGCGGTAAACATAGAGAATATGATACCGATAGCTAACGTAGCCGCAAAACCTTTTACGGTACCAGATCCACGCAGACCAAGTACTGCTGCTGCAATCAAAGTAGTGATATTTCCATCAAAAATTGCTGAAAAAGCTTTTTTAAATCCAGTATCAATAGACTGGGCCACTGAATGTCCGGCTGCTATCTCCTCACGGATACGTGCAAAAATAATGACGTTGGCATCCACCGCCATACCAATAGACAGGATAATACCTGCGATACCTGGTAAGGTCAGTGTAATGTGATATAAATGTAAAATTGCAAGTATGATACCTGTATAGATCAGCAGTGCAATAGATGCTGCCAATCCCGGAATACGGTATGCGATCAGCATAAATGCGATAATGATCAGAATACCGATGATTGCTGCCATAATACTTGTTTTGATGGCCTGGGAACCAAGTTTAGCTCCAACAACTTCAGACTGTAACTCTTCCAGTTCCAGTTTCAGTGCACCGCTTCGGATCTGGGAAGCAAGTGCTTCTGCATCCTCGTAGCTCTTCATGCCGCTGATGACAGCCTCGCCGTTTGTGATCTGACTCTCCACCTTCGGATAACTGATACACTCACCATCATAGTAAATTGGAAGTACTTTGTTCAGATACTCACCTGTTTTTTCAGAAAAAATCTCAGCTCCCTCGCTGGTCAGTTTTAACTGAACCACATATTTGCTGGAACTTTTTCCGCTTGTATCTGTACCAGCCTGTGCATCAGCTACCATCTCACCAGTCATGAATGTCTCACCCTCTGTTGTCTTAAACTCCAGAGTACCCGGTGTTCCAAGTTCTTCCAGAATAGCATTGGCATCCGATACACCCGGAATCTCTACGGAGATACGGTTATCACCTACCTGATAAACCTCTGCCTCTGTACTGTAAGTCTCGACACGCTTCTGCAGTTTATATACCGTATCACTCATATCCTCTGCAGACGGTGTCTCATCGCCTTTTACCTGGTATGTAATGCTGACACCACCGGCAAGATCCAGACCAAGCTTAACACCTTTCTCATTGTCCTTTGCCGCGGTACCCTTTACAATACCGTAAGAATAGTAGCCAAGCAGTAACATCGCAATGATCATTACCAGAAAGACTACGACTCCTTTTTTCTTCTTCATCCTTCTACCTCCATCTCAGCTTCTGCCGCTTTGATCATGATTGCACATTCAATACGCTTTTTCTGTAGTTCACAGCCAATATCATATGCATCATTGATATGTCCATGAAAATGATAGGAATTTGCCGCGCATCCGCCGCTGCAATAGAATTTTGCGAAACAGTTTCTGCATTTTTCTTTTGCATAAACGTTACAGCATTTGAATTCATCCCGAATATCGGTACGTTTTACGCCGTCCCAGACATTTCCCATCAGGAATTCTTCATTTCCTACAAACTGATGGCAAGGATAGAAATCACCCCACGGTGTAACCGCCAGATACTCGGTACCTGAACCACATCCGGATAATCTCTTTGCCACACATGGACCACCCTCTAAATCTATCATAAAATGGAAGAAATTGAAATCCTTTCCGGCTTTTTTTCTTTCTACCATTTCAGCGGCAAGTTTATCATATTCCGCAAACAGCTTCGGCAGGTCTTCCTCGCGGAGTGCATACTCCTCAGAATCCTCTGCAACTACCGGCTCAACGGAAATCTGCTTGAACCCAAGGTCTGCCAGATGAAGGACATCATCTGCAAAATCAAGGTTGTAATGAGTAAAAGTACCACGGACATAATACTTGTCCTGATTACGGCTCTCTGCAAACTGCTGGAATTTCGGCACGATCATATCGTAGCTTCCTTTTCCATTACGGAACGGTCTCATATGATCGTGTACTTCTTTTCTTCCATCAATACTAAGGACCACGTTCCCCATCTCTTTGTTTGCAAATTCCATCACTTCATCGTTCAGTAATACACCGTTTGTAGTCAGTGTAAAACGGAATTTCTTGTCATGCAGCTTTTCCTGCTCTCTGCCATATTTTACCAGATCTTTGACAACCTGCCAGTTCATCAGGGGCTCGCCACCGAAGAAATCCACTTCCAGATTGCGACGGCTTCCGGAATTTTCGATCAGAAAATCCAGTGCTTTCTTTCCAACTTCATAACTCATCAGTTCTCTGTGACCATGATATTCGCCTTCTTCTGCAAAGCAATAGCGACAGGCCAGGTTGCAGTCGTGTGCAATGTGCAGGCAAAGTGCCTTTACAACTGTCGGACGTTTCTTAAAGTCCATAATGTAATTTTCGTATTCGTCTTTTGTAAACAGTTCTCCGTCTTCTGCAAGGGAAGCAACTTCCTCACAGGCCCCTTTCACTTCTGCCTCGCCGTATTTTCCAGACAGTTCTGCTACAATCTCCTCCGGTGTATGATCTTCGTACAGAGCGATCACATCATAGGAGACATCATCTACCACATGGATCGCACCACTGTTTACATCAAGAACAATGTTATAACCATTATTTTTATACTGGTGAACCAAATGTAGTTCCTCTCTTTCTATATTTCTATATTAAAATCAGCGCAAATAGCTGCTGTTTTCTTCTTAAGCCTAAGCGGAAACTCCCACTTTTTGTAAATGGCGATTTTCCTTTAAACGTGCAAATGACCGCATGCCTTAGCATACGGCCCTTTGTGTATCATTTACTTATTCTTCTTATTTGTGCTCGCAGCTCTGGTTTCCTACTGTACAGGAAGTTTTGCAAGCAGACTGGCATGATGTCTGGCACTCACCGCATCCGCCTTTTTTTACTGTGTTCTGTAATCTTTTTGTATTTAATGTTTTTACGTGTTTCATCTTCCGAAATCTCCTTTCTTCTTACATATGTCAGAAGTATACCATATTTTCTACTATAAAGAAAGAGTTTTTTTCCTCTGAACGGTTCAGCTGACCATGCCGCCGATCATTCCGGCCCCCATGCACATCAGCAACGTCATTGCCATATGCAATCCATCCGAAGTTAATCCCCGGTTCATCAGCACAGATCCAATCATCAACACCAGAAAATATGCTGCCCCCACCATGATTCCCCATAAAAACTTTCTGCGCTTCATTCTCTTTCCAATGATAATTCCACCAAGCAGCCCTGACACCACATAGATCACCATGATTCCAATGGTCACGATGTTTTCCGTCAGTTCCATTTTATAAAGAAGAAACGCCAGCAAAAACAGTGCTGCTCCCGTCACTATGTACATGATCAGTAATGTGCTCAGTACTTTCCATACAATTTTGTTATTTCCTTCCGTTCGTTCCATGTTTTTTTCCTCCCATTTATACTATATATTCGGACAATTCACTGGATAGAACCTCTTTTTTCCACAACAATCCCTTGAAAATTTCATCCGTTTCCTGTAATATAAAGAATAAAAATTGTAATCCCCGGCATTTTGGGCAGATAATCTGTGACATGCTGTGCTTACAAGTAACATATTTATTTAGAGAGGTGAATTATTTTTGGACATAAGTTCCGCAATACAATTAATCATACTGGTCATTCTATTGGCTCTGTCAGCTTTCTTTTCCTCATCGGAAACAGCGCTGACCACCGTAAACCGCATTCGCATGCGCTCATTGGCTGAGGAAGGAAACAAACGTGCCGACAAAGTACTGAAAATCACAGATGATTCTGCAAAGATGCTCAGTGCAATCCTGATTGGCAATAATGTGGTCAACCTGACTGCTTCTTCTCTGGCTACCGCCCTTGCCATTCGTATTTTTGGCAATGCCGGTGCCGGAATTGCTACCGGAATCCTGACGGTACTGATCCTGATCTTCGGTGAGATTTCTCCAAAAACCATGGCCACCCTGCGAGCTGAAAAGATCTCCCTGCGGTTTTGTAACGTCATCTGGCTTCTGATGAAAATACTGACTCCGGTTATCTTTCTCATCAATCATCTGTCCATGCTTGTACTCCGACTCCTTGGTGTCAAAGCTTCCGAAGGAAGGCAGGCCATGACAGAAAGTGAACTGCGTACCATCGTGGATGTCAGTCACGAATCCGGTGTTATTGAGTCCGAAGAAAAAGAAATGATCAACAATGTGTTTGATTTTGGTGATGCCCTTGCGAAAGAAGTCATGGTGCCACGTATCGACATGACCTTTGCACATGTGGATAACACCTATGATGAGATTCTGGATATTTTCCGGGAGGACCGTTTTACACGACTTCCGGTTTACGAGGAAACCACAGACGATGTCATCGGTATTTTAAATATCAAAGATCTGCTTCTCTGTGACCGTGAACATTTTTCTGTGCGGAATCTGATGAGGGAACCCTACTTTACTTATGAGCACAAACATACCGCAGATCTGTTGGTGGAAATGCGAAATTCTTCCATCAACATTGCCATCGTGCTGGATGAATATGGTACGACCGCCGGTCTGCTGACACTGGAAGATCTGATTGAAGAAATCGTCGGAGAGATCCGTGATGAATATGACTATGACGAAGAAGATCCGATTCAGAAAATCTCAGATCATGAATATCTGGTGGAAGGTTCCATGAATCTGGAAGATTTCAGTGATACGTTAAACCTGCATCTGGAGTCCGATGATTATGATTCCATCGGCGGTTATATGATCGGTCTGTTAGATCATCTGCCAAAGATTCGGGAATCTATTACGACACCGGATGGTATTTTCCTGCAGGTACGTACGAAAAATAAGCATCGAATTGAAAAAATATATGTACGGCTTCCGGAAAATGATGATTCTTCCGCAACAAACAATATCAACTAAATAGTTGCCATGCAGCTTATCAGCTTAAAAAGTAAAAAAAGAGATTTCCTTATGGTTCATATAAAACCACACGGAAATCTCTTTTTTATAGTTACATTTATTTTTTATCAATATCACATTTTTCTGTTATTGATTACTCAATTACGTGAATCCATCCTTCCGGAGCTTCAATCTTTCCTTCCTGGATATCAACCAATGTTTCACGCAGTTTGGACAGAATCGGTCCCATCTCATCCATACCACTTGCAAAACAGATATCACGACCATGATCAACGATCTTTCCAATCGGAGAAATAACTGCTGCCGTACCGCACAAACCACATTCTACAAAGTTCGGTACTTCATCCAGATATACTTCTCTCTGCTCTACTTCCAGTCCAAGATAATGCTCAGCCACATACATCAGAGAACGGCGTGTGATAGACGGCAGGATACTGTCGGACTTCGGTGTTACGATCTTATTGTCTTTTGTAACAAATAAGAAGTTTGCTCCACCTGTCTCCTCAACTTTCGTACGGGTTGCAGCATCCAGATACATATTCTCAGCGTATCCTTCTTCATGAGCAGTTACGATTGCATGTAAGCTCATTGCATAGTTTAATCCGGCTTTGATATGGCCTGTTCCGTGAGGAGCTGCTCGGTCAAAATCTGTCACGCGGATGGTTAACGGTTTTACGCCGCCTTTGAAATATGGTCCAACCGGTGTGGTCAGTACACGGAACTGATACTCCTGCGCCGGTTTTACACCGATAACAGGGCTGCTTCCAAACATGTACGGACGAATGTAAAGTGTTGCGCCTGTACCATATGGTGGAACATATGCAAAGTTCGCTTTTACCGTTTTTTCTACAGCCTCAATGAATTTGTCTTCCGGATAAACAGGCATTTCCAGTCTTCTCGCAGAATCTGCCATACGAGATGCATTTAAGTCCGGGCGGAAGATTACTACTTTTCCGTCTACAGTTGTATATGCTTTTAATCCTTCAAAAACAGTCTGTGCATACTGTAATACACCTGCACACTCATTTAATACTATGTTTGCATCCTCAGTCAGTGTTCCCTCGTCCCATGCACCATCTTTATAATTTGCTACGAAACGTTTGTCCGTTTCACGATATCCAAAGTCCAGGTTTTCCCAATCGATATTCTTCTTTTCCACTGTGATATCCTTCTTTCTTATCTATTTTGCAGTTTCACATTCTCATTCCTGCATTTCTAGCTTTTTCTATATGTATTGTTATACAGCAAATCATATAGCATTTCCAGTATTTTTTCGCAAAATGCATGCATATTTTTCATGTATTTCATTTGCAAGATGAATTTATTTGCATTTAATGATTCACCTTATCTGCAGGAAGTGCCGATAGATTCAATTGCAACTGCTCCACCACGCACGATTTCCACACTCTGAAACCGCTGTTTTAATAAGGCAATCAGCTCATTGTTTCTGCGTTCTGTCAACTTGCACTCTAAAAGTACGCTGTCCATTCCGATATCTGCTGTCTCCACATGAAATACTTCTGCAATGCGAAACACTTCTGCCTTATCGGTATTGCTCAGTTTTTTCACCTTGGCGAACATGATCTCTTTCATATGTATCGGTACATCTGTCAGATCCATAACTTTGATAACCTCGACCATACGGTTTAACTGCTTTTTGATCTGCTCAAAAGTAATGTCATCGCACATGGTGCTGATGGTGATTCTGGAAGTATCCTCATCCTCCGTCGTACCTACGGTCAGACTTTTCAGGTTATAAGATTTTCCTGCAAATAAACCGGAGATTTTTGCAAGAACACCAACCTGGTTTTCTACATATAATGCAATCCATCTGTCTTTCATTGCCATTCTCCTCCTCTATTTGCTTTTCAGAATCATGTTATTCATTGGATTACCACCCGGAACCATCGGAAGTACAATTTCCTCAGTGGCAACCATAAATTCAATGACAGTCGGTGCGTCAGTATTGTTTTTTGCGGCTTCGAGTGCCGGAATGATATCTTCTTCCTTTGTAACACGAATACCGTGTGCACCATAACTCTCTGCCCATTTCATGAAATCCGGTACATATGGCGGACAGCTCTCATTCGGTCCCTTACAATGTTCCGGACATCCTTTGCGACGGCGCAGACAAGTTGCAGAATAACGTTTTCCGTAGAATAACTGCTGCATCTGACGAACCATGCCAAGATAATAATTGTTCAGCAGGCATACCGTAATCGGAGTCTGCTGTACAATAGCTGTCGCCATCTCCTGCATATTCATCTGAAATCCACCGTCACCGGTGATACAAACGATATCTCGCTCCCGATGTCCCATCTTTGCTCCGAGTGCAGCCGGGAAACCAAATCCCATAGTTCCAAGCCCTCCGGAAGTAATGATTTTCTTTTTATGATTAACATCCAGATACTGGCTTGCCCACATCTGATGCTGACCTACATCAGTGACATAGGTAACTTCATCATAAACCTGATTTAAACCTTCCATGATCATCTGTGGCGTCATACCTTTGTCACGACGCATTTCCAGAGGATTCTCATGATCCCATGCTGCAATCTGTTTTACCCATTCCTCTGTATCCTTCGGTTCAACCCATTCCAGCATCTGCTGCAGAGCCACTTTGGCATCCGCAACGATCGGCACATCTACCACAACATTTCGGGAAATAGCTGCAGCATCAATATCCACATGAATAATCTTTGCTTTTGGTGCAAACTCATTCAGATCACCGGTGATACGGTCATTGAAACGAGTTCCGATGGAAAAGAGAACATCACATTTGCTGACTGCGATATTTGCCGCATAACGGCCATGCATTCCGCTGCTTCCCACATAATATGGATGGTCGGACGGAATCGCACCTTTTCCCATAACGGTTGTAACAACCGGAACATGGGTAATATCTACAATCTGCTCCAACAGTTCATTGGCACCTGCAATATTGACACCACCTCCGGCAAGGATCAGCGGGCGGCGTGCTACTTTCAGTAATTTTGTCGCTTTTTTCAACTGTCCCAGATGAACGCCCTCGTTAATTTTGTAACCACGGATATCCACCTGATCCGGATACTCGGACGGACCTGTTGTGGTCTGAATATCCTTCGGAAGATCGATCAGAACCGGACCCGGCTTTCCTGTTTTTGCAATGTGGAACGCCATTTTAATGGTTCTTCCCAGATCTTTACGATCACGAACTGTCACACTATACTTTGTGATGCCACGGGTCATACCAACGATATCCACCTCCTGGAACGCATCATTACCAATCAGATTTAATGGCACCTGACCGGTAAATACAACCAGCGGAATACTGTCATAAAAAGCATCTGCAATGGCTGTCACAGTGTTTGTTGCACCAGGACCACTTGTTACCAGACATACGCCGGTTTTACCTGTCTCACGGGCATATCCTTCTGCTTCATGCACCAGAGCCTGCTCATGCCGTGGCAATACCAGATCAATTTTTCCATTCAGATATAATTCATCAAATAAATCAGTTACCGTTCCACCCGGATAGGCAAACACGGTATCTACGCCTTCTTCAAGAAGCGCTTTTACAAACAATTTTTTTCCTGTTATATCCATTCAACTCTCTCCTTCTAAATCCACCCTAACGTGCGCAGCAGGAAAATCCATCCCGTCAGTGTCACAGAAGCCAGCAAAGTGGTCGTAACTACGATACTTGCTGTCAACACACCGTCGTTATGCATATTTTTTGCCATGATATAACAGCTCGGGGTTGCCGGTGCTGCCAGCATGACTACGAGTGCGACCATTTTTTCGCCCTGGAAACCAAGAGCAGCCGCAATCGGAATAAAAATTGCTGCCTGGGCGATCAGCTTGATAAAAGCAGCCCAGAGGGTAGGTTTGATTTTTGCCAGTGCCTTCTTTCCTTCGAATCCCGCGCCAAGTCCGATCAATGCAAGTGGGGTTGCCATCTTTGCCACATTGTTTACGGTCGAATTTACCAGTTCCGGCAGTGGATTATGTAATAATGCCACGATCAGACCAAGGACTATGCCGATGATAATCGGGTTCTTCAGGATATTGACACAAGCCTGTTTGATTCTGCCTGTATCACGCTCATTCTCCGGGTAATCCCCTTCAAAAGTCAGTACAAGCACGGAATATATGTTATACAATGGAACCGCACCGATGATCATCAGTGAGCCCATTGTGGACTGCCCATAAATATTTTGGATAAATGCCAGACCCATAACCGCTGCACTGCTGCGGAAGGATGCCTGAACAAAAGCACCTGTCATGGATTTGTCTTTCATAAAAATCTTCGTTAGACCATACACACTCCAGAAGCAGACAGAAGTAGCTATTGCACAAAACAGCACATACTTCAGATCAAATACTTCCTGAATATTCACCGTCGATAAGTCACGAAAGAGCAAAAACGGCAAAGTCACCTTGAAATTGAACTTATTTGCCACCGTGACAAAATTTTCGTTCAGCATACCGATCCGGCGCAGAAAATATCCAATCACCATAACGAGAAAAATCGGTATCGTTACATTGATACTAAATAAAAAATTGCTCATCCGTTATGCCTTCTTTTCGTATTTGTAGAAATAATATTCCAGATCAAAGTAGGTCTGCTCCTCGCTATCCGCAGTAATCACCCACTCATCTTTTTCATCCAGATTCGGGAACCATGCATCTGCCTCGTAAGCAAAATCGATTTTTGTAATATGTGCCACATCACACTCATCCAGAAGCTGCTTGTAAATACTCTCACCACCGATGACATAAATATCCTCACTCGGATATTTTTTCAACTCTTCGTGCAGTTCCTCCATATCATGCACAACTACCGCACCATCAACCTGATAACTGTGATCTCCTGTCAGGACAATATTCACACGATTTTTCAATGGTTTCTTTCCCGGAAAACTTTCCAGTGTCTTACGCCCCATAACAACCACTTTGCCGGTAGTTGTCTCACGGAAAAACTTCATGTCATCCGGAATGCTCACCAACAGCTTGTTATTTCTGCCGATCGCCCAGTTTTTATCTACTGCTGCAATTAAATTCATTTCTTACATCTCTCTTTCTTCTTAATTAATATTTCATACAGTTCACTCATCACTATGCATCCAGCCAATTCCTCATGCAAGCATGATCATTGTCTGAATACATGTGATGAGCGAACTGTTAAACCGCAATTGGTATATTTGTAATCTGCGGACCGGTCTGATAATTATCCAGACGCACATCGTCTCTCGTGAACTTGTAGAAATCTTTCACTTCCGGATTCAGCCAGAATGTCGGTGCCGGAAGCGGCTCACGGGAGATCAGCTCCTGAACCAGCGGAATATGTCTGTCATAAATATGAGCATCAGCGATGACATGTACCAACTCACCTACCTGCATATCACAAACCTGCGCCAGCATATGTACAAGTACTGCATACTGACACACATTCCAGTTATTTGCTGCCAGAATATCCTGGGAACGCTGATTCAGAATCGCATTCAATACCAGTTTATCCTGCCCCGGTTTCTTTGTCACATTAAATGTCATGCTGTAAGCACATGGATACAAATGCATCTCATGCAGATCCGCATGTACATAAATATTTGTCATAATACGACGGCTGTAAGGATTGTTCTTCAGATCATAAATCACACGATCCACCTGATCCATCATACCTTCCTTATACTGATGCTTTACACCCATCTGGTAACCGTATGCTTTTCCGATAGATCCGGTCTCGTCCGCCCACTCATCCCACACATGGCTGTGAAG
Source organism: uncultured Eubacterium sp. (assembly GCF_934295145.1). Lineage (GTDB taxonomy): Bacteria > Bacillota > Clostridia > Lachnospirales > Lachnospiraceae > Eubacterium_I. The sequence continues at coordinate 44,793 of NZ_CAKRAS010000012.1, forward strand.
ATCATTGATATTATTTGACTTCTGCTGCCAGATCCAGAGCATCTCATCTGTGCAGCTCTTGATGGCAGTTCTTCGCAAAGTCAGTGCCGGAAATTCTTTGGACAGGTCATAGCGATTTACCACACCAAACTGCTTGATCGTGTAAGCACTGGTTCCGTCTTCCCATTTCGGGCGCACCTTTTCTCCTTCTGTGCTGGTTCCGTTTTCAATAATATCTTTACACATATTGATAAAAATGTGATCTGCGTAACTCATCTGCGTCCTCCAATTATATTTTTTAAGTTTTTGTTCCATAAAACAAAAATATCTGACATCATCTATTTTTCTCGTATTCGTAATAGTATAGCAAAAAAAACAGGATTCATAAAGTAGTAACCGAAAAAATACTGCAGTAAAGCGGACATTCGCAATCCGTTTTCACTACTTGCTCATGAACGCAAAATAAGCATCCCCCTTACCCACCGCTTAGTGCTCTACGCACTTGAAGCGGGGGAATGCTTATTTTGCGTTCAAAAAAATGGAAAAAAGCGCGAGACGGTGCTATTGGTCTGGGAGACCAATGGGTAGCACCGACCGAAGAGGACTTTAGGTCCTCTGAGAAGCTATTGGTCCAGGAGACCAATGGGTAGCACCGACCGAAGAGGACTTTAGGTCCTCTGAGACCTCGAACTGGATTCTCTGAATTCTGTTTGAGCCCGGCAGGGCTCGTTTCATGCAAGAAAGTGTGCTATCACACACTTGCGAAGCAATAATTTCTTCTCGTGCGAGTGCGCATCATTTGCACGAAGTGCTTTTGTTTGATAGGAAATTCATCGTAATTTCCTATCAAACAAAAAAGGGATATCCTTTCGGATATCCCTTTCTTTGCATGAAAAAAGCGCGAGACGGGACTCGAACCCGCGGCCTCGACCTTGGCAAGGTCGCGCTCCACCAACTGAGCCACTCGCGCATGTCTGTTTTCTCAAGACAAGTAATATATTACCGCACTGGGTTTGAAAAGTCAAGCACTTTTTTACATTTTTTTCGATTTTTTCTATGCTTCCTTTATTTCGCCATTCCCCACCACTTAGTGCTCTACGCACTTGAAGCAGGGGAATGCTTATTCTACGGTAAAATTGACGCATAATCTCCCCACAGCTGCATATGATGTATAAAGTATGGTATGAGGGGGAAACTGCTGAATGCGTGCAAAAACAAAAATTGTAGTACTTCACATGAAGGAAGTCATCTATACAACTATTTTTATTATTCTTGGCATTATACTTATTTTTTTACTGATCTACATGTTTGGTCCCAGCCGGCACCAGAAAGCAGACACAGATCAGCCCAAATACAAAGCCGGTGTATACACATCTTCCATTCAGTTTGAGGGCCAAACACTGGATGTGCAGGTCGTCGTGGATGAAAACCACATCAATTCTGTGTCCTTTGTCAATCTGAATGACACCGTTACGACTATGTATCCGCTTATGCAGTCCTCCATGGACAGTATCAGTGAGCAGGTCTGCCAGACACAGTCCGTCGACAATATTTCTTACTCGGAAGAAAATCAGTATACCGCTTCCATGTTGCTAAACGCCGTCGAATCCGCGTTAAACAAAGCTGTCGCTTCGAATGCGGATACCTCGGAATGAATTACAGATATCACAGAACCAGCGATATGTAGACAAAAGCCATGGAAAGATTATCATTCTCGCTAATCTTTCCATGGCTTACGTTTTATTGATTTTTCATCCGTTTTTTAATCAACGGTTGCTTCAGACATCCTATTCTGCAGAGCTGTCAGCATCTGTTGACAGACTGCCCAGATAATCATTCAATGCTGTCATGCTGATTTCCGTCTTCGTGGTTGGTTTCTTCGCCTGATAATAAGAATATCCTGAAAATCCAATCCAGCATACGATTGCTGCTGCAATGACCACACCAACGGTTCTTGCCAGTACACGATTTCTTTTCTCTTTCTTTATTGTCTGTTTTCTATTTTTCTTCTCTTCTTTATATCGATCAACTTTTGCCTGACTCATAATTCTGATAAGCTCCTTTTTGCTTTCTTTTCCAAAAAAGTATAGCATATCTGCCGGGGTTCGTCAATTTCTGTTACATGTGCAATCAACCTTAGTTTCCGTCCCCTTCTTGAATTATCATTCAAGAAGTATCGAAGTATCGTTTGCAAAGCAAACTCATTTGTCTCTTGAAAAGGAATAATATTCCATATATCATAGAACATATAAAAATAATGTATTCTTGCAATTTTTCCAGGTATTTTTCTGTAATTTCAAGGATACTGCGTATTTCAAAGGAGAATTTTTATTATGAAAACAGCTGTATTGTACGGGAAAGAAGATATCCGAATCGAAAACCGCCCGGTTCCGAAGCCTGGACCGGGACAGATGCTCGTAAAGATTGATTATGTTGGCATCTGCGGTACCGATATCGAATTTTACAAACTCGGTCAGACACCGACACCGCTACCAAAAATCCTCGGACATGAGAATTCCGGAACCATCGTGGAGCTCGGTGAAGGTGTAACTGGTTTTAAAGTTGGTCAGCGTGTCTTATGCGGACCGCCTGCACACTGCAAAGAAAACTGTTCTCCATGCAAAGAAGGCAAAACAAACATCTGCATCCATGGTTTTCCACGTACCGCTGGGATTGGAATGCCGGACGGCGGTTATGCCGAATATCTGCTGATCCAGGATGTGGCTCACACCATGATCATTCCGGTTCCGGACAATGTAAAAATGGAAGATGCGGTACTTTTTGACGTGATCTGCGTAGCTCTGCATGGCGTCCGCATGTCCCGTTTTAAGATTGGTGACTCCGTCGTTGTATCCGGCATGGGACCTGTTGGTCTGTCCGCTGTTCAGTTTTTGAAAGCCGGCGGTGCCAACAAGATCATTGCACTGGATGTAACAGACAGCAAAAAGGAAGCTGCCCTGGCCTACGGTGCAGACTATTTCCTGAATTCCGCCACAGATCCTGATATCGCTGCTTCCATCCGCAAAATTCTCGGTTCCGATGTAGGTGCTGACATTGTATACGAGTGTTCCGGTCATCCAGCATCCGTGGAAACCTGCGCATTAAAAGCCGTAAAACCGGGCGGACAGGTTATGCTGATCGGCACAGTTCAGCAGCCGATCAATTTCACCCTCGGAACGGCACAGATTTTTGAGATCGACTTTCAGTCCTCTTTTGTATATCTTCAGGAAGAAGTTGAAATATATCTGCAGATGCTTGCTGCCGGAAAAGTCTCTTTCCCGGGCATGGTAACCGACATTGTTTCACTGGATGATTGTCAGGAGCGAGGACTTGGACGAAAAGACCGTTCTTCACAATTAAAAATCCTGATCTCACCTGAAGCTTAAATTCCAGATGAGATAGTAGCTCCGCGCAAAGTCTCACATTCGTTCGACTTATTAATATAATTGGAGGCATCACATACTATGAAACGAGATATTACTTATCCGTCATCCGACGGAAAAACCCAGATTCACGCCCTTATCTGGGAACCGGAAGGCTCCCCGAAAGCAGTTCTGCAAATCTGCCACGGAATGGTAGATTATGCAGACCGCTATGATGATTTTGCACAGCATGCAGCCGAGCAGGGCTATTACGTAGTAGCCAATGATCATCTCGGACACGGTGCATCCGTTGTTACAGATGATCAGCACGGCTATTTTGGACATCCAAATGGTAACGAATGCGTGATTGCGGATATCCACACACTGCGCACCATGACACAGAAAAAATATCCGGATCTGCCTTATTTTTTCCTTGGACACAGTATGGGGTCCTTTCTAACCCGTCAATATATCCAGATGTACGGGGACGGGCTGGTCGGTGCTGTGATCATGGGAACCGGTTCACAGCCAGGCATTGTACTCCATATCGGCAAACTGATCTGCCGCATGATTGCGTTGTTTCGCGGTTGGGAATACCGCAGCGCTTTTGTGGATAACATGGCATTCGGCGGCTACAACAAACAGTTTGAGCCTGCCCGCACACCAAGTGACTGGCTGACCAAGGACGAGGCGATCATTGATGCCTGTGTCAAACATCCATGGTCGACGTTCCGCTTCACCGTCAACGGTTATTACCAGATGTTCCGTGGAATTCAGTATATTCAGAACCCAGCGCATATTCAGCAGATTCCAAAAGATCTGCCGCTGTTTTTCGTAGCCGGTGCGGATGATCCAGTCGGAAACAACGGGAAAAGCGTGACGCAAGTCTGCCAGCAGTACAAAGATGCCGGCATCCGGGATGTACAGATCAAACTTTATCCGGGGGATCGGCATGAGATTTTGAATGAAACCGACCGTGACGTCGTTTATGCGGATATCCTTACCTGGCTAAACGGACATCTTGCGTAATTTTGGTTGTGAAAGAAAAAGCTGGAACAAAATCCAGACAGACACGGATGATTTTCTATCTCCGCTGCGCCGCCTATCCCTGCCTCCTCCCGCGAACTCGCTCGCAAACACAGCGAGCTCAAACACACTCACGGAGGCAGGCTATGCTCGCTTCGCTGACGAAAATCAACCTACCGTCTTGTCCTGGATTTTGTTTCCAGCTTTTTCATCTACACAATGTCATCATAAACGTATCATTCTTCTATTCTGCTAAAAGCTATTTCGATAAATATAGAAAACGTAGCATCTTTTCTCAATGAACGATTCAGTGAGCGACCGCGTTTTGCGAGTTTTGTGCGAGCGAGAAACGACCAGCTTTTATCGGAGTTGGAAGTGAGCACGATAAAACCGAAGCAAAACAAGGGTAGCGAACGACTAGTGAATGAGAAAAGATGCTACGTTTTCATTGTCAACTATTAAATTTTAGCCACAAAAGAAGCTACGAAAGCGTTAAGACAACTGTTCCATTACCCAGTCAAGGTCGGAAGTTGTTTTCATTTTTTCCAGTACTTCTTCGTCTTCTAATACTTCACAGATTTTTGCCAGCAGATCCAGATGTTCCTCTCCGATTCCTGCAATTCCAAACACAAGCTGTGCTTTTTCATCACCAAAATCGACGCCTTCCGGATATTGCAGGAATACAATACCTGTTTTCTTTACCGTTCCTTTGGCCTGAACAGTTCCATGTGGAATTGCAACACCCATTCCCATGTAAGTTGTAATCAGCTTTTCACGTTCCTGCATAGCATCTATATAAGTTTCATCTACATATCCAAGCTGATGAAGTAATTCACCTGCTGCCTGAATGGCTTCTTCTTTGGATACCGATGCCTGATTCAGGCGGATACCCTCTTTGATCAGAACCTGTTTTTTCTCAACGGGTGTTGTTTTTTCTTCCTGTTTTTCAACGTTCTTTTTTGTTTCAGCACTCTGAACAGAATCTGCTTTTTCTTTGTTTGTCAGCTGTTCATATAATTCATCCAGCGCCGGATCTGCAAGAAAGTTTCCAATCGTCACAAGTTGTGCCTGCGGTGCGGATTTTCTTGCACGGTCTGCCAACGTCATCTGAACAACCGCAATATCGCAATCTGCCGGAATGTTATCTACAGATGTGTTGCTTACATGAATCTGCGGACATACCGTTTTCAGACGGTTACGGAATTTTGTTGCTCCCATAGCGGAGGATCCCATTCCAGCATCACATGCAAAAATAATTTTCTTTACTTCCGATGCATCTTTAATTGCAACCGGGGCAGCAGACTCACCTTTTGCTTCTGCTTTCATAGCTGCCATCTCTGCCTGTGCATCTTCGAGACTGGTTTTACCACCTGCCATTTTTACAATCGGTGATGCAATACCAAAAGAAATACCTGTTGCAATAGCCACACCAACTAATACTTTCCAGATATCCGATCCCGGAGTCATCATCAAATAAGCAATGAGTGATCCCGGAGAAGCTGGTCCTACCAGACCACAGCCTGTCAGGTTAAACCAGAAAATTGCCACCATATTTCCAACGATTGGTGCAATGATCACAAGCGGATTCATCAAAATATATGGGAAATAAATTTCATGAATACCACCTAATACATGGATAATCACAGCGCCCGGTGCGGACTGTTTTGTCTTTTTATCTTTACAGAAGAACATATATGCAAGCAAAACACCAAGTCCAGGACCCGGGTTTGGCTCAAGCATATACATAATGGATTTTCCTACCTCTGCAGCCTGTGCAGTAGCCAGCGGTGTGAAAATACCATGATTGATTGCATTGTTTAAGAACAGTATCTTTGCCGGTTCAATAAAAATTGCAACCAGCGGAAGCAGGCTGTGACTTACCAGGATATTAACTCCTGCTGCCAGAACTGCTAAAATACCACTCATCACCGGACCGACAACCACATACCCCAGGATTGCCAGCAGCATTCCGATGATACCTGCTGAAAAGTTGTTGATCAGCATCTCAAATCCGGCCGGCATATGTCCGTCCATCAGCTGATCAAATTTTTTGATACAAAATCCTGCCAACGGTCCCATAAGCATAGCGGCCATCAGCATTGTAATAGAAGTATCACTCATAATCGCACCAATCACTGCGATCGCACCTACGACACGTCCTCTGTCGCCACCTACCATTTTTCCACCGGTTGATGCAATCAGGATTGGAATCAGATATGTCAGCATCGGTGATACCATGCTGTTTAATTTTTCATTTGGAATCCAGCCTGTATCGATAAACAGTGCTGCCAGAAAACCAAATGCGATCAATGCTCCAATGTTCGGCATAACCATTCCTGAAAGGAACTTACCGAATTTCTGTACTTTGTTTTTCACAATAATACCTCCCACTTTTGTAGTCCCCATACTACGGAAACAATGGGAAATGTTGCGAAATTGGCATCCGAAAAACTTTCTTTCATGTACTAGTTCTAGTATACGACAATGTGATGCTTTTCACATTCCAAAAGGAAATCTTCCGGCAATTCTCCGTCGGATATAATAACGTCCACATCCGACAATCCACAGATCGTATAAGTGCTCTTGATATCTGTCTTGGAAGAATCCATCAGAACAATCACCTGTTCTGCCTGTGCGATGGCTGTACGCTTTAACATCGCTTCTTCGCTATTTCCACAGGTAAAACCAGCTTTCACCGAATACCCTGTTACCCCTAAAAATGTCTGATGAAAGTTTACCTGTTCCAGTTCCCGAATGGCTGAGATACCGTACATACTGATACTGTAGCGGTTCAGTTGTCCGCCGGTCAGCATGATGACAGGCTTTGTGAGATTCGCAAGTTCCGTTGCACAGGAAAGACCTGTGGTATAGATCAGATTAGACTGATCCGGAAACACCCGCGCCAGCTCCGTAGTTGTACTTCCGGAATCCAGAAAAACTGCAGTATCCGGATGGATCAGCTGTGCTGCTTTTTTTGCTATCTCCTGTTTTGCCTGTATATTGCGCACCGCACGCCTGGTGAGGTAATCATCTGTACCAATCACCAGCTGCACGGATTTTGCTCCACCATGTATCCTTACGATCTCTTTTGCCGCATCCAGGGCTTTGAGATCGGTGCGAAGTGTCATTTCTGACACATTCGGGAACTGTTCCTTAATCTGTGAAAAACTTACCGTTCCATGTTTGTTTACCAGTTCCGCAATCGCATTTCTGCGCATTTCCATTGCATCCATAGTTTCTCCTCTCCGCCAGAGACTCTCAATTCCTGACGGTTTGGAGAATTCTGGCAGTCCTTATTCTGTAATAAAGTTTGCAAGTAAATATTCCTCTGCTTCCGGACACCATAATCCCTGATGTGCATCTACGATGTCAGCCAGAGCGATGTAACGGTCATCGTTTCTCTCTGCTGCTGCTTTTCTCAGTTCATCTAATGCTGTCAACGGCATGCTTAAGTGTGTATAGATCAGTTTCTTTCCACCCGGAATCTTCGGAAGATTCAGAGTTGTCTCAGCAGCTGCATCCAGACCTCCGATATGTGTAACCATAACTGCCGGATTGATGCGTTTTGCAGCGGTCAGTTCCAGAGACTCGATCATATCTGCAGTATTTCCACCTGTAGTTCCCATTACATGTGTAGAATTATAATGTACATCGTAGAAATTCATCTCTGCACTGAATTTTTTGTCTGTCGGACCTGCGAAGAAGTTCAGACAGCCATCTCTTCCGAGGATTGCGCTGGACTGAGTTACAACAGCAGATACCGGTGCGTAGCATAATACATCGTCGTATCCTGTGCCACCGGAGATTTTGATCAGCTCAGCAACCGGATCCTCAAAGTTTCCTGTATTTACAAAGTGAAGATCAATTCCTTCTTTTTTATAATCAGCAACTGGGAATAATTCCTCTGCACGATCCAGACGATCCTGGTTGATATCTGTAACAACAACCATGGAAGGACGTACATCACGGTGTAATGCGTAGGTCAAAGCACCAAGTCCCATTGGACCTGCACCTGCCATGATAGCAAGTTTACCATTTTCCTTGATTCCCATCTCATGGGTATATACACCCATCTGTGTATGGTAAGCTGCATGAAAGGCTCCGATACTGCATGACATCGGCTCAGCCAGAGAAGCTTCATAATAAGCACGGCCTTTGTACTCAAGCAGGCATCCCAGTTCCATAACCTCTGCCGGAATTACGCAATAGGTTGCATCTCCGCCAAAGAACTCATAAGAGTATCCCGGGCTCCACATAGTTCCTTTATAGTTTAATGCCGGCTGAAGTGTAAATTTCATGCCCGGTTTAAACTGATCCTGATGATTTTTACCAACTTTTACAATGTCACCGGCGAACTCATGTCCCATGATCGCCGGATGCTCAGCCACATCCTCATGTACTCTCTTGTGCTCTGTTCCGAGGATCGCACATTTGTAAGTTGACATACAAATACTGTCGGAAACTACCTTTACAAGGATTTCGTCATCAGTGATTTCCGGAAGTTCGAACTCTTCCAGTCTCAGGTCGTTTGCTGCGTGTAATCTTACTCCTTTTGCTTTCATAATAAAAGCTCCTTTCTACATGTTATTCCCGTTTTTTCGCTTTTGCAATAACAAAAAAATTTTCTTTTTTGTCTTTGCTTTTTAATTGTTGTTCTAAAAGTTTATTTCTTTTGTTTCAACAGCTGTTAGCATTATAATATGCCCAAACAAAGGAATTGTCAATTGTTGTTTTGAAGTAAAAATGCACAAATTTTCATCTAAAATTTTTACTTCAAAAATTTATGCTTTTGAATTGACAGACTATTGTCTTTGTGTTAAATTGTTGAAATAAAAGCAAAAGAAAACAAAGTAAAAGGAGAACTATCATGTGTGGTATCGTTGGTTATATAGGAAATGAACAGGCCGCTCCAATCCTTTTAAACGGTCTTTCCAAATTAGAGTACCGTGGATATGATTCCGCCGGCATCGCTGTACGCGATCAGGAGGCACCGACCCAGATGATGAAAAGCAAAGGTCGTCTCAAACTGTTGCAGCAAAAAACAGATTATGGAAACTCTATTGCCGGGCAGTGTGGTATCGGTCATACCCGATGGGCAACGCATGGAGAACCTTCCGAGGTGAATGCGCACCCGCATTGCAGTGATGATCACGCAGTCATTGCCGTGCACAACGGAATCATTGATAATTATGTAGAATTAAAAGAAAAACTAGTTAAAAAAGGCTATACTTTCTATTCTGATACAGATACAGAAGTTGCCGTAAAACTCATTGATTATTACTATAAGAAAAATGAACAGGATCCACTGCATGCACTGACAGAAGCCATGACACATTTTCGTGGTTCCTACGCGCTGGCTGTCATGTATCAGGATTATCCGGATGAGATCTATGTGGCCCGCAAGGACAGCCCGATGATCATCGGTATCACTGACAAAGCATGCTACATCGCTTCCGATGTCCCGGCCATCCTGAATCATACGCGCTCTGTATTCTATATTGATAATATGGAAATCGGCCGTCTGCGTAAAGGCGAGGCTGTCTTCTATAATATAGATGAAGAAGTTGTAGAAAAAGAGCCAGTTACTATCACATGGGATGCTGCAGCCGCAGAGAAAGCCGGCTTTGAACATTTTATGATGAAAGAAATTTATGAACAGCCAAAAGCGGTTTCCGATACACTGTATCATTATTATAAAGAAAACACCATTGATCTGACAGAAACAGGTCTGACCTCAGATGTCATGAATGCATTCCATCAGATCATTATCGTAGCCTGCGGTTCCGCCTACCATGTCGGCATCACAGCGCAGTATGTCATAGAGTCTCTGGCACACATTCCGGTGCGCGTGGAAATTGCTTCCGAATTTCGTTACCGTGATCCGCTCCTGACGCCGGAGGATCTGGTTGTAGTCATCAGCCAGTCCGGAGAAACCGCAGACAGTCTGGCTGCTCTGCGCGAAGCAAAAGAGCGCGGTTCCAAGACACTGGCCATTGTCAATGTCGTTGGTTCTTCTATCGCAAGAGAAGCTGATTATGTCATGTACACTATGGCAGGTCCTGAAATCGCAGTTGCCACCACAAAGGCTTACAGTACCCAGCTGATTGCCATCTACCTGCTGGCTTTAAAATTTTCATACAGCCGTGCATTGATCGATGACACAAAATTACAGTATTATCTTCAGAATCTGGCAAAACTTCCGGAACAGATTGAAAAAATTTTGGAAGATAAAGAGCGGATCCAATGGTTTGCCGCAAAATTTGCCAACGTAAAAGACGCTTTCTTTATCGGACGTGGCATTGACTATTCCACCGGTCTGGAAGGCAGTCTGAAAATGAAAGAAATCAGCTATGTTCATTCTGAGGCATACGCTGCCGGCGAATTAAAGCACGGCACCATAAGCCTGATCGAGGATGGCACCCTTGTCATTGGTCTCCTGACACAGCCAACCCTGCAGGAAAAAACACTTTCCAACCTTGTGGAAGTAAAAAGCCGTGGTGCTTACCTGATGGGACTGACCACATTTGGCAATTATACTATTGAAGATTCCGTAGACTTCACTGTCTACATTCCAAAAACGGATGCCATGTTTACAAACAGCCTGGCTATCATCCCGTTACAGTTACTCGGTTACTATATGAGTGTCGCAAGAGGTTTAGATGTGGACAAACCACGAAACCTGGCGAAATCAGTAACCGTTGAATAAAGCCTCTTTACTTTTTGTAAAGTTTAAATCTTCTTTTTTAGGAAAGCGAAAGCTTTCCACACAAAAAGAGCGGCCGCGCAATGCAGCCGCTCCTCTTCTTTTTACAGGAACTACATATTCTTGCGATAAGATGTATATCGTGCAACGCATGCATATACTTCTTCACATCTGTATTCTCCTGTCTTTGTCTTTGATCGTCACAGAATATCAGTTCTTACTTGTTGGACATCTGCTCTTCCTGTCTCATGATCATTTTTTTCACCATTTCACCACCGATGGAACCGGCCTGACGAGATGTCAGTTCACCATTGTATCCTTCTTTTAAAGGTACTCCAAGTTCGGATGCCACTTCCTGTTTGAAACGGTTCATTGCTTCTTTTGCCTCCGGAACTGACACTTTGTTTGAGCTCTTAGAATTACTCATGTTGTTACACCTCCGTGATTTTTTTCTCTATGGTAAAGACAGGTGGCTTCCCGGTAATTTTGTTGAATGGAAAAGCGAGACTTTTCGACTCAACAGAAGTATCCTTATGAAGCTTACTGTCTTGTTCCTAGTATTAACGGAGATGCAGTTTTTATGTCTGGGAAAATCTTCTGTTTTAGGAAAAGATTGCCCGGCTTACTACATCATAGTGGAGGTACGAATCTGATCCGCTTTTACATCACCTTCCAGGTAACGAATGATTGCAATTGCAAATTCATTTGCTGCTCCCGGACCTTTTCCGGTAACCAGATTTCCATCTGTCACTGTCTTTTCTTCGTTCCAGATTGCACCGCCTTCCGGATTGCATCCCGGATATCCAGTAGCATGTTTTTCTTTTAAAATACCTGTTTCGGAAATCATCCCCGGTGCCGCACAGATTGCTGCCAGCATTTTGCCATCTGCCAGAAATTTCCGTGCAAGTTCTTTGACGCCTGGTTTTTCCCCCAGTGAGGCAGTTCCGGGTCCTCCTGGATAAACAATTCCGTCAAATTCATCAAAATTCATATCTGCAAAAACTTCCTCTGCATGAAAAACGATATTGTGTGCACCTTTAATCTGACGTTTTCCTGTTACGGATACTGTAATCACATGAATTCCGGCTCTTCTGCAGAAATCGACTACGGTCAGACACTCAATTTCTTCTACGCCATCGTTACATAATACTGCTATTTTACTCATTTTTTCCTCCTTTATATCAGAATATACTTTCGTGCTTCTCCATTCCTTCTTGAATTAACATTTAAAAAGGCGTGTTTGTAAAATGGTCTGCGCCATTATCACATTTTTATTGATTTTTCAATTCTGTTCCTGTTACTATATGATTATACTATTAGATTGTAAGACCATATCTTTCTATCCAAATTGCAGAATGGAGTATTTTTATCATGGAAATCGAACGCAAATTTTTAATTAAACAATTACCAAAAAACATCGAACAGTATCCCTGCCGCCACATTGAACAAGGGTATCTGTGTACCTCTCCGGTTGTGCGCATCCGCAAACAGGATAATGACTATTTTCTCACCTACAAATCTGACGGACTGATGTCCAGAGAGGAGTACAATCTCCCACTATCAGCAGAAGGTTACGCACATTTGCGGCCAAAAGCCGATGGACTGATCATCACCAAAAAAAGATATTGTATTCCTTTTAAAAATTATACCATTGAACTTGATATATTTGAAAATGACCTTGCACCTTTGATTCTTGCAGAAGTAGAATTTCCATCTGAAGATGAAGCAAACGCTTTCATTCCTCCGGAATGGTTTGCCGACGATGTCACTTATTCCGGCAAATACCACAACAGCTACATGAGCCGTCATGGATATAGCAAAGAATAACTACTATTTTCTCCAGAGAGAATTCTGTTCGTATTTCTGCCGGGTGCGAATGCAATATTTTAACTGAGCATAACGATCACTTAGTTTTCCTTCTGGGATTACCACATCTACAACCACCGCCAGATCATCAATCAGTCTGTCTGTAATTTCATCTTTGATGTCACAGACAATCTGATACTTTTCTTCCATGGTCTCTGCATCCAGGAAACGCAGTAACCATGGATTGATCTGCTCATCAGCATCCCCATCCTTTTCCGGTTCACAATCTGCTGCTGTTTTCTGCTGTTCTGGTTCACAATCTGTTGCTGTTTTCTGCTGTTCTGGTTCACTGCTCCGGCTGTCTGCTGTCTCCGGCTCTACATACTGAAAACGATATTTCTGTGTCACTTTCGGATATTTTTCATGATCCACTTCACTGATAAACATATCATACGGGCGGATATATATACCAAAATCCCCATACAATGCCTGATATACCACATACAGTTCCATGGTTTCCGAATGCTTTGCAACTGCAATCACCTGATATAGCTTATTTTTAAAATGTAAATATTTTTCTCCTGGTAATGGATTTCCCTGTGCCATTTTAATTCCCTCTTTCTGTCCCCTGATTTTTTTGAGTACTCCCAAAATCTGATCTAAAACGGATTTTCACCATCCGCTTTCGCTGCCTGCTCATGAACACAGTAGCATGAATTTAACATATCCATTCCTTCTGCTATAAAATCACGCTGAAATTCAATATTATTTTTCGGTCCTTTGACCATTACCTCGTAAACATCTTCTATCAGGTTCTGATTTTCAGCATCCTTGTCATTATCCAGTTCCACCTCTCTTGTGTATGCCTTTGCCGCTGCCACTATCTCATTCTGTTCAAAACTGCTCGTCTGCTCTGTATTCTGTCCCACAGGATTTTCAACCGCTTTTGCCTTTTTTCCTTCAGAATATCTGGTCGCAGAAGCTGCTGCTTTTGGCTTGGGTGATTTATAAGATCCATAAGCGGTCTGTTGTTTTTTCATCTGCTGTGTATGCTGCTTCTGTGCCGGCGGTACCTGACGGCTTTGTGTTGTCCCTGCATGTCTATTTCTGTCTACAGGTTTCTTTTTTCCTTTTGCTACACTGGATATAATAAAAATTAATATAATAAACCAGAAAAATATGCTTCCCGTCATGTAATCTTCCTCCTGTCACTTTTTTTTGTACAGTATAGCACATTTAATAAAATCATGGTATACTATTTTGACGGTTCACCTGACTCTTATGTCATGTGAACGCTAATATAACTCGGAGGTTCTTATGTTTGCAAAACTACGAAACAATATCTCGCAGATGCAGATGATTGCCCTTGGTTTCTTTTGCATTGTCTTTATTGGTGCCCTTCTTCTAATGACACCACTGGCAAGCCGCACCGGAACCTGGACAGATTTTCTGACTGCGCTTTTTACTTCTACCAGCGCTACTTGTGTAACGGGCCTGGCAGTCACCAATACTTATTTACACTGGTCACTTTTTGGGCAGATCATCATTTTAATCCTGATACAGATCGGTGGTCTTGGATTTATCACCTTTGGTTTTGGATTTTCTTTATTTTTACGAAAAAAAATCACCTTGCGCCAACGTGGACTGCTCAAAGAAAGTGTAAATGTACTAAATACCAGCGGTATTGTCCGCCTGGCTTACCTTATTTTAAAAGGTACTTTATTATTTGAAGGAGTCGGTGCCATAATCCTGACCATCTGTTTCTCACAGAATATGCCTTTGGGTCAGGCGATTTACTACGGAATTTTCCATTCTATTTCTGCTTTTTGTAATGCAGGATTTGACCTGATGGATGCGTTTGGAATGTCATCCTTCATCGGATACAATGGTAACTGGATCGTATGTCTGACACTGATCGCACTGATCCTGATTGGTGGAATTGGATTTTTTGTCTGGAGTGATTTAAAAGAACACAAACTTCATTTTCGCAAATACGCACTGCATACCAAAATAGTTCTGACTACTTCATTAATTTTGACTGTCCTACCAACAATTTTGTTCTTAATTCTGGAACGACATGCGCTGTTTGCAGATATGAGTACATCACAAGCCATCTTGAATGCACTGTTTTCCACCGTCACACCGCGAACTGCTGGATTTAATACGACAGACATTGCTTCTTTAAGTCAAAGCAGCCAGCTTTTAACTATTATATTGATGTTTATCGGTGGATGTCCCGGTTCAACTGCCGGTGGTGTCAAAGTCACCACAATTGCAATTCTGTTGCTTTACCTACGCTCAGTACTCACCCGTACGGATGGTGTAAATATATACAAGCGTTGTTTGGAAGATGACGCAATATCCAAAGCTGCTGCCGTATTCACCACAAACATGCTGCTTGCAGTAGTTGCGACATTTCTGATTTCCACACTGCAAAATCTGGATCTCACTGCCATTGTTTTTGATGTTGTATCTGCAATCAGCACTGTCGGCATGAGCACCGGAATCACCCCGGATCTCGTCCCAGGTGCAAAAGTGATCCTTGTTCTTTTGATGTACCTCGGTCGTGTCGGAAGTCTTTCTTTCGCCATGTCCTTTACAGATAAAAAAAGACTGGCGCATGTACGTCAGCCAAAAGAGCATATAAGTATCGGATAAATCTATTGTTTATCGATATTATTACTTTGATATCATCAAACAATAACTCTTATTTTGGAAAAGAATTTTTATTTACGGAGGATTTTTGCTATGAAATCATTTTTAATCATCGGAATGGGTCGTTTCGGCAGCCATCTGTGCCGAAATCTTGCTAAATTAGGAAATGAAGTGATGATCGTCGATCAGGATGAAGAATTATTAGAACCACTGCTTCCTTATGTTACTGATGCCAAAATCGGTGACTGTACCAAAGAAGAAGTACTGAAAAGTCTCGGTGTCGGAAACTTTGATAAATGTTTTGTATGTGTCGGTACGAATTTCCAAAGCAGTCTGGAAATCACCTGTTTATTAAAAGAACTTGGTGCAAAATTTGTAGTTAGTAAAGCTACCAGAGATGTCCAGGCAAAATTCTTACTGCGCAATGGAGCGGACCGAATTATTTATCCTGATCGGGATATTGCTGAAAAATCTGCAGTGCAATACAGCTCTGACAGTATTTTTGACTACTTTGAACTGAGTGAGAATTTCTCCATCTATGAGCTTGCACCACTGCCGGAATGGATTGGGAAAACAATTGTTGAAATGGATATTCGCAATAAATACCATACCAATATCATTGCCATTCAGGCCAAAGACGGCATCCAGGCTATGCCACCGGCAAATTACTGTTTTAAAGAAGAAGAACATTTACTGATGATCGGTAAAAACGAAGATATACAAAAACTTGTTCGGAAATACAACAATTAAATTCTTGTTTAGGGTGGTTTGGAACAAGCAGAAACGAACTCCAACAAGAACCTGAAAAATTTTCTGTGACCACTGCGTCGCTTATT
>NZ_CAKRAS010000013.1 GCF_934295145.1 uncultured Eubacterium sp.
GAACGACCTCTTTTTCAGGCGTGGGAACGAGCGCGATGAAAACGACGTGAAACGAGGGTAGTGAGCGTCTAGCGTCCCGACAGGATGCTTCGTTTTCGTATTAAAAAATAAATTTCAGCCAACAACAAGACAAACAAGAAGTTACAGAGATGGTAACAAGTCCAGAAATGCCTCTGTCGGTGCATTGATCGGAAGTGTCGGATTCACAGAAGCTACGATCTGTCGTGCAGGCATGGTTTCTTTTGTTTCAATGATATCGAGATCCTCATTGCCTTCCCGGACGCAGTAGTCCGGTACGCAGGCAATTCCCAGTCCAATTCTTGCAAAATCAATTAGCAGATCGTTACTGGACAGTTCAATCTCCGGTACCAGCTCCAATTGATGCTGCAAAAACAGATTGTGCAGAAATTCGCAGGTGGTGCAGTGACGTTCCAGGGTGATTAGTGGGTAGCCGGAAAGCTCCGTCAGGCGCAGTACCCGGGATTTTAATGGGTAATAAGCCGGATTTGCCACAAATACATCATGGAATTCACAGACTGTTTTTCGGATATAGGACTGATTCAACCGAGTATTTGGCGCATTTGTAATGATCAGATCCACTTTTCCCTGTTCCAGAAGATCCACACAGTTCAAAGAAGTGGCATTTGTAACCTTGATCGGCACATTCGGATATTGCTGATGGAATTTTCGGAAATATGGAACAAGGAAATAGCGGCAGATGGTGTCGCTGGCGCCAATATGAAGCTGGCCCAGGCCAAGTCCCTGACTGTCGAAAAGCTGGTTTTCACCGCGGCGGATCAGATTCATTGCCGGTTCAATATGTTTTAACAGCAGCTGTCCGGCCGGAGTGAGCTGTACTTTTTTTGTGCTGCGGATAAAAAGTGGCTGTCCAAGTTTGCGCTCCAGCGTTTTGATGGACTGGCTGACTGCAGACTGTGAGATGTACAGGTGTTTGCTGGCCTCTGAAAAGCTTAGGGATTGTGCTACATAAAAAAATACTTTGTAAAGTTCGTAATTAATATCCATAGAAATCTCTCCTTCATATGTTTTGATTTACAGAAATCTCTTTTTATATTAGTATATAAAGTGTGAGAGCGTATGTCAAATATAAATTAGTGAAACTTATATATAGAATTAAATATATTAATTTTCCTAATTGAAATGAGTACGTTATACTTAGGATATCATGATAGCACGGAACAGGTCGCAAAGCGACTGCGTTCATGAGCAAGTAGCGAAAGCGGATTGTGAATGTCCGCTTTACATTAATTAAGATGGAGGATCCGATATGAGTAATGTACGCAGAGTCTATGTAGAGAAAAAAGAAGCGTATGCAGTAAAAGCAAAAGAACTGCAGGAAGAAATCAAGAGCTATCTTGGAATTACTTCCGTCACAGGAGTACGTGTTCTGATCCGGTATGATGTGGAAAACATTTCTGAGGCAACTTATCAGAGAGCACTGGTCAGTGTTTTCTCAGAGCCGCCTGTTGATGATATTTATGAAGAGACTTTTGATCTGAAGGGAGCAAAAGCATTCAGCGTGGAATTTTTACCTGGTCAGTTCGATCAGCGTGCAGATTCCGCTGTTCAGTGTGTAAAACTTCTGAATGAGAATGAGGAACCGGTCATCCGTACCGCAACAACTTATGTAATTGAAGGTGAAGTGACAGATGAGCAGTTAGACGCCATCAAACATCACTGCATCAACCCGGTAGATTCCAGAGAGACTGGTTTTGAGAAACCGGAGACACTGGTTCAGAATTTTGATGAGCCGGCGGATGTTATTGTATTTGATGGTTTCTGCGAGATGCCGGAGGCAGAACTGAAAGCATTATATGAATCCCTGAACCTTGCAATGACATTCAAGGATTTCCAGCACATTCAGAACTATTTTGTGAAAGATGAGCACCGCGATCCGACGATGACAGAGATTCGCGTACTTGATACATACTGGTCTGATCACTGCCGTCATACCACATTTTCAACTGAGTTAAAAGATATTGTATTTGAGGATGGCGATTATCTGGAACCAATCAAAGCTTCCTATGATAATTATAAGGAGACTTACGCAGAACTTTACAAAGATCGTGACGATAAATTTGTATGCCTGATGGATCTTGCACTGATGGCTATGAAAAAGCTGAAAAAAGAAGGAAAACTGGCAGATCAGGAAGAATCTGATGAGATTAATGCCTGCAGTATTGTTGTTCCGCTGGAAGTGGATGGCAAGACGGAAGAGTGGCTGGTAAACTTCAAAAATGAGACACATAACCATCCGACAGAGATCGAGCCGTTTGGTGGTGCTGCAACCTGTCTGGGTGGAGCCATCCGTGACCCGTTGTCCGGACGTACTTATGTTTACCAGGCTATGCGTATCACAGGTGCGGCTGATCCGACCGTTTCCGTAAAAGACACTCTGGAAGGAAAACTTCCACAGAAGAAGATTGTCCGTTCCGCAGCAGCAGGTTACAGTTCCTACGGTAACCAGATTGGTCTGGCAACCGGTTTTGTCAAGGAAGTATATCATCCGAACTATGTGGCAAAACGTATGGAGATCGGTGCAGTTCTGGGTGCAGCTCCGAGACGTGCCGTACAGCGTCTGACTTCTGATCCGGGTGATATTATCATCCTGCTTGGCGGTCGTACCGGACGTGACGGCTGTGGTGGGGCAACTGGTTCTTCCAAAGCACATAACACATCTTCCATCGATACATGTGGTGCTGAGGTTCAGAAAGGTAACCCGCCGACAGAGCGTAAAGTACAGAGATTGTTCCGCAGAGAGGAAGTCAGCCATATTATTAAAAAATGTAACGACTTTGGTGCTGGCGGTGTTTCTGTTGCCATCGGAGAACTGGCAGACGGTCTGCGTGTAGAATTAGATAAAGTTCCGAAAAAATATGCCGGTCTGGATGGCACAGAAATCTCTATTTCTGAGTCCCAGGAGCGTATGGCTGTTGTCATTGCACCGGAAAATGTAGATCAGTTCCTTGCTTATGCCGCAGAGGAAAACTTAGAGGCTGTTCCGGTAGCTGTTGTTACCGAGGATCCGCGTTTGGTTCTGATCTGGAGAGGAAAAGAAATCGTAAATATTTCCCGTGCATTCCTGAACACAAACGGTGCACATCAGGAGACGGGTGTTCAGGTGGAAATCCCGAGCAAAAAGGATAATTATCTGCATAAAATCGCTCTTGAGAGTGTTGCAAAAGATCTGGCAAGCAACGACGTAAAAGCTGCATGGGTAGATACATTAAAAGACTTAAACGTATGCTCCCAGAAAGGTCTGGTGGAAATGTTTGACGGCTCCATCGGTGCTGGAAGTGTGTACATGCCATATGGTGGAAAATATCAGTTGACCGAGACACAGAGTATGGTTGCAAAAATTCCGGTTATGACTGGAAAATGTGATGCCGTAACAATGATGAGTTATGGTTTTGATCCGTATCTGTCCAGCTGGAGCCCATATCATGGTTCTGTTTACGCGGTACTGGAGTCTATTTCCAAGATTGTGGCAGCTGGTGGTGATTACAAGAAGATACGTTTTACCTTCCAGGAGTATTTCCGCAGAATGAGCGAAGATCCGAAACGCTGGAGTCAGCCATTTGCAGCATTACTTGGTGCATATCAGGCACAGATGAGTTTCGGACTGCCGTCCATCGGTGGAAAAGATTCCATGTCTGGAACTTTCAATGATATTGATGTACCGCCGACACTGGTTTCCTTTGCTGTAGACGTGGCAAAAGAGCAGGACATTGTGACACCGGAGTTAAAGACAGCAGGTGACAAACTGATGTACTTTACCATCGATCATGATGCATATGATCTGCCGGATTATGAGCAGGTTATGAAACTGTACGATGCCGTATACAGCCTGATCCAGGATAAGAAGCTGAAAGCTGTTTATGCACTGGATGCAAAAGGTCTGGTAGCTGCAGTCAGCAAGATGGCATTTGGTAACAAACTCGGAGCTTCCATCCGGTCATGCCTGAAACCGGGAGAAGCATTCGCACCGGGATTTGGTAATCTGGTTGCAGAGGTTGCACCGGAAGATACCGATGCAGTAAAAGCAGTATTAGAGGCCGTTGGGCTTCGTGCAAACGTATCCATTGTTGGTTCTGTTTTAGAAGAGCCGGTATTCCGTTATGGCGATGTGGAAATCGCTATGGATGACGCATTATCCGCATGGACAAATACACTGGAGAAAGTATATCCGACCAGAGCAACCACAGACAAAAAAGAGCTGGATGCAAAACTTTATACAACAAAAGAGATTTATGTATGCAAAAATAAAATTGCAAAACCAACCGTATTTATTCCGGTATTCCCAGGTACAAACTGCGAGTACGATTCTGCAAAAGCGTTTGAGCGTGCAGGCGCAAATGTAGTGACCAAAGTATTTAAGAACCTGAATGCACAGGATATCCGTGATTCTGTCGATATATTTGCAAAAGCTATCGACCAGGCACAGATCATTATGTTCCCAGGTGGATTCTCTGCCGGTGATGAGCCGGAGGGAAGTGCAAAATTCTTTGCAACTGCATTCCGTAATGCAAAGATCAAAGAATCCGTAGAAAAACTCTTAAATGAGCGTGACGGACTCTGCCTTGGTATCTGTAACGGATTCCAGGCACTGATCAAACTTGGTCTGGTTCCTTACGGTGAAATCTGTGAGCAGAAAGCAGATTCTCCGACACTGACCTACAATACTATCGGACGTCATATTTCCAAGATGGTTTATACAAAAGTAATGTCCAATAAATCCCCGTGGCTGGCACAGGCAGAAGTTGGCAAGATCTACACCAACCCGGCTTCCCATGGTGAGGGACGTTTCGTAGCAAACGATGAGTGGTTGCAGAAACTTTTTGCAAATGGTCAGGTGGCAACATGCTATGTCAACGAAGCAGGAAATCCGACTATGGATGAAGAGTGGAATGTCAACGGTTCCTACATGGCCATCGAGGGTATCACAAGCCCAGATGGACGTGTACTTGGTAAGATGGCTCACTCTGAGCGTCGTGGTGATGGTGTGGCCATCAACATTTACGGTGAGCAGGATCTGAAGATCTTTGAGTCCGGTGTGGCGTTCTTCCGTGACTAGGTCTTGCTTGTCTTTTTGAAAAATTTAAAAAAATTAATATAATGAAGCGCCCCAAATTGATTTTGTCTTTCCGGCTAACAATCGCTCGTCAAGAAAAAATCAATTTGGGGCGCATTTACGTTTTGGCTGGATTATTTTGGTCTAGTGGCTAATTATCGCTCGCTGAGAAAAAATGAACTCAGACCCTATTTACGTAATTCAATATATTAAATTTTCATTCAAGACGGCGCTGCGTGTCACATGCACATTTATATATTTATGGAAAGTATTTTTTGTTGTGCGTGCAGATTTACTATTAAAAAGAAATTTGTTCTTAAACGTTAAATTTAATTGACAATGACAGATGCGGTATGGTAGAAATAAGGTTATGTGAAAATAACTAACTGATGGTTAAAAACACTAACTAAAGAGAAAGTATGTAAAGTGGAGTAAGGAACACTGATTACCAAAAAACTTGTGGAAAATGATAGGAGGAATTTTATGAGAATTGTATGGTTAGTCTTAGGCTGCCTTTGTCTGGGGCTTGGAACGGTCGGAATCGTACTTCCGATTTTACCAACGGTTCCGTTTTATATGGCAACCTTGTTTTGCTTTGCAAAAAGTTCCAAACGGCTGCATGACTGGTTCACCGGAAGCAGCTTGTATAAAAAACATCTGGAGAGTTTTGTACAGAAGCGTGCAATGACAATGGGAACGAAACTGAAGATCATTGGTATGGTGACAGTTGTTATGGCAATCGGATTTATCTGTATGAAAAATGTACCGATCGGACGGATTTGTATTACTATCGTTTGGGTGTGTCATTTATTATATTTCTTCTTGCGGGTAAAAACAGAAAAAAACGTAGAGGCAGATGGAGAGGAAATTTGTTAGATGAACAAAATAGAGAAGAAGCGACAGAAAGAGCAGTATGTCGTGGAGGAAATGATTCGGTTATACTGCAGAAAACAGCATGCGGAGTATGACAGAAAATCCGGACAGATGTGTCCGGTCTGTCAGAAGCTGGCAGATTATGCGAAACTGCGCAGTGAAAAATGTCCGTTTATGGAGCACAAGACATTTTGTGCAAACTGCAAGATTCACTGCTATAAGCCGGAAATGAGAGAGCAGATCCGTCAGGTGATGCGGTTTTCAGGACCGAGAATGCTGCTGTATCATCCAGGGCTGGCAATCTGGCACCTGGTATGCAGCATGAGAGAGAAAAGGAAAAAGGTATGATAAAAACAAGACTTGTGGGACTTCTGTCCCATGCAAAAAAGTATATCGTATACACGATTCTGTGGCAGTGGCTTGCGTTGCTGTCACAGGTTTTCGCTGTTTTTTCGATTGCTGATTTACTGGAGCGTGTCGTTTACCGGGCAGTGACGGTACAGAGTGTTGAACGCACGGTTATCACGCTGGCGATCGTGATCGTGCTGCGGTTCAGCTGCGAGCGGATGGGAGCAAAATCTTCCTATCTGGCCTGCGTGGATGTAAAACGTATTTTAAGGGAAAAAATTTATGAAAAAATGCTGAAACTGGGGGCTTCCTACAGTGAGCAGGTGTCATCTTCTGAGGTGGTGCAGGTTTCAACGGAAGGTGTGGAGCAGTTGGAGACGTATTTTGGAAAATATCTGCCACAGCTGTTTTACAGTCTGATCGCCCCGGTGACGCTATTTATTATTTTGTGCAGGGTGAGCTTGAAAGCAAGTGTGATCCTGCTGATCTGTGTGCCGCTGATCCCGATTTCTATCGTGGTGGTGCAGAAGATTGCAAAGAAGCTGCTGAATAAATATTGGAGCATTTATACCGGACTGGGTGATTCTTTTCTGGAAAATCTGCAGGGACTGACTACTCTGAAAATCTATCAGGCAGATCAGCAGAAAGCGGATGAGATGGATGTGGAGTCTCAGAACTTTCGCCGGATCACTATGAAAGTGTTGACCATGCAGCTTAATTCCACCAGCGTGATGGATATCGTAGCGTATGGTGGTGCGGCGATTGGTATGGTAGTTGCTGTTACAGAGTTTTTAAAAGGAAACCTGTCGATTTCCGGGACATTATGTATCGTGCTGCTGGCCAGTGAGTTTTTCCTGCCGTTGCGTTTGCTTGGTTCATTTTTCCATATCGCAATGAATGGTATGGCGGCAAGTGATAAGATTTTTAAAATTCTGGATCTGCCGGAGCCGGAGGCAGGAGCAAAGACATTACCGGATGGAGCATTGGATATTTCGCTGAAAGATGTTCATTTTTCTTATGAAGAAGACAGAGAAATCTTAAAAGGAATTAACCTGAATCTTCCGGCGGGAAGTTTTGTATCATTAGTTGGTGAATCCGGTTGTGGAAAGAGTACCATTGCAGGTTTATTATCTGCCAAGAATAGAGGTTTTTCTGGTGAAATCACCATTGGAGGAATTCCGTTATCAGAAGTAAACGAAATGAATTTAATGGAGCATGTTGTATTAGTTCGTCACAACAGCTATTTATTTAAAGGAACCGTAGAAGAAAGTTTACGGATGGCAAAACCGGAT
This sequence comes from uncultured Eubacterium sp., assembly GCF_934295145.1. GTDB lineage: Bacteria > Bacillota > Clostridia > Lachnospirales > Lachnospiraceae > Eubacterium_I. The sequence continues at coordinate 7,606 of NZ_CAKRAS010000013.1, forward strand.
GCAACGAAAGCTGAGATGAATGAGGTACTTCAGAAAGTCAACCTGCTTGGCTTTTTGCAGACGCAGGATGGATTGCAGACCAAACTTCTGGAAAAAGCAGGAAACTTATCCGGTGGACAATGTCAGCGTCTGGTAATTGCAAGAGCACTGCTGAAAGATGCAGAAGTTTACATTTTTGATGAAGCAACAAGTAACATCGACATTGAAAGTGAAGAACTGATCATGCAGGTGATCCATGAACTGGCAAAGACCAGAACCGTGCTTTTGATTTCACACCGACTGGCAAATGTGGTGAAATCAGATCAGATCTATTTCTTGAAAGATGGCGAGATCAAAGAACGTGGAACACATGTAGAATTAATGAACTTGAATGGATCATATAAACACCTGTATGAGAGTCAGATGGCGCTGGAGCATTATGGAGAGGAGGGGAGTCTGTGATGGCAGAAGAAAGAAAAGAGATGCAGAGTGAGCAGACAACCCAAATTAACGGTGCTGTGAAAATAAAACAACATGATTCTGCAAAAGTGAAAAGACGTAGAAGTGCAATTTCAATTATGGAAAGTCTGATCGGTCTGGTAAAACCTCTGATTCACATCATGCTGGCAGCAATTATCCTTGGGACATTGGGTTACTTATGTGCCATTTTCCTGACAATCCTTGCAAGCCAGGTCATTATACGAGGTGTACTGCCCGGGGCAGCGGGTACTGAACTCATTATTCCGATTAAAAACATGTGGCTCATGAATACACCAGTGAAAACAATCCTGATCGTGATGGTAGTGATCGCAGTATTACGTGGTCTGCTTCATTATGTGGAGCAGTATTGTAACCATTTTATTGCTTTTAAATTGCTGGCAATTATCCGCCACAAAGTATTTGCAGCATTGCGAAAACTCTGCCCGGCAAAATTGGAAGGCAGAGACAAAGGAAACTTGATCTCCATTATCACAACGGATATTGAATTACTGGAAGTATTTTATGCACACACGATTTCTCCAATTGCGATTGCTACATTGACTTCTGTAATCATGGTGATTTTTATCGGAAGATATCATGTTTTTGCAGGTCTTCTTGCACTGGCGGCATATCTGATAGTAGGCGTTGTGATTCCAATGTGGAATGGAAAATGCGGCAGCCAGAAAGGTATGGAGTTTCGGACAGAATTTGGAGAGCTGAACAGTTTTGTATTGGATTCTCTCAGAGGACTTGACGAAACCATCCAGTATGGGCAGGGTGAAAAACGGAAAGCGCAGATGACAGAACGTTCCAAAAAACTTTCCGGAATGCAGAAAGACTTAAGTCACATGGAAGGAGCACAGCGTTCCTTTACAAACATGGTGATCTTACTGGCATCATTCGGAATGTTGGCGCTGACCATTTGGCTGTATGAAAAAGGAAGTATGGGATTTGAAGGAATCTTAACCTGTACGGTTGCAATGATGGGCTCCTTTGGGCCGGTAGTTGCGTTATCCAGTCTGTCAAACAATCTGAACCAGACACTGGCAAGCGGTGAACGAGTACTTTCTTTATTAGAAGAAACACCTCTGGTAGAAGAAATTCTGGAGACAGAAAAACGTGTTGTATCAGAATCTGATTTTTCCGGAGTAGGTGCAGAGCATGTAACCTTTTCATATGAGTCAGAGACGATTTTAGATGACTATTCACTGAAACTGGAACCAGGCAAGATCACTGGTATCCATGGTGCAAGTGGTTCTGGAAAATCAACGCTCTTAAAATTACTGATGCGCTTCTGGGATGTCAACGCGGGAAGCGTATCGGTAGATGGTACCGATGTGCGTGAAATTCCGACCAGACACTTACGTGATATGGAAAGCTATGTGACACAGGAAACACATCTGTTCCACGACTCGATTGCAAACAACATTGCTATCGCAAAGCCGGGAGCAGCCAGAGAAGAAATCATGGAAGCTGCGAAAAAAGCATCCATTCACGATTTCATCATGACCTTGCCAAAGGGCTACGATACCGAAGTAGGCGAACTTGGTGATACCTTATCCGGTGGTGAAAAACAGCGAATTGGTATCGCGAGAGCATTTTTACATGATGCACCGCTTCTGCTCATGGATGAACCGACATCAAATCTGGATTCCTTAAATGAAGGTATTATTTTAAAATCCCTGAAAGAATCCAGCAAAAATCAGACAGTGGTACTGGTATCACATCGAACCTCAACCATGAACGTGGCAGATGTGGTATACGAAATGGAAAATGGACGGATTTCATAGAATGTTAGATTAGAGAAAGGGTCTGAATTCATTTTGCCTTTGCAGCTGACAATCGCTTGCCAAGGAAAAATGAATCTGGACCCTATTTACGTTGTGTTTACTATTTTGTGAACAATTCATGCGAGTCATAACATAAATAGAAAAATCAAAGACTCCTTCTGCAACAAGCGATTCAGCGAGTGACTGAGTTTTGCGAGTTTTGCGCGAGTGGGAAACGACCAGCTTTTATTTGAGTTGAGAACGAGCGCGATAAAACCGAAGCAAAACGAGGGTAACGAACGACTAGCGGTTGCAGAAGGAGTCTTTGATTTTTCCTTATATGCCGTTAAATGATGTCGACACCTTTCGACACAATCCGCACCTCAAACCTGCTACAATGTCGGGGAAAACAGACAAAAAAGCAGATTTTTTGACAAAACGAGGTGTGTTGACAAATGAAAATAGCAAAAAAACTGAAGCGAATTGCTGTACTTGGAACCTGCATCAGCCTGACATCAGCCTGTATTGGCTGTGGACAGACGGAAGGTCTTTCCGCAACGAAGAAAGAGAATCGGACGAAGATCATCATTGGAAGTGACAATTATCCTCCCTTTAACTATGAAGATGCGGATGGAAAACCGGCAGGAATTGACGTTGATCTGGCAACAGAGGCCTTTGACCGGCTGGGCTATGAAGCGGTATTTACATATATTGATTGGGAGAGGAAAAAGCAGCTGGTGGAAAACGGAGAAATTGACTGTATCTGGGGCAGTTTTTCCATTGATGGCAGAGAAGAACAGTATCACTGGACTGTTCCGTATATGGTCAGCACTCAGGTAGTGGCAGTCAGCAAGGACAGCGATATTTATACCCTTGCAGATCTGGAAGGAAAACGTGTGGCGGTACAGTCGACAACGAAACCGGAGGAACTTTTTGCGTCCCATGCGGATCCGCGGATCCCGGAACTGGCAGAAGTATTTTCCCTGCAAAACAGAGAACTGATCTATCCATTCCTGAGTAAGGGTTACGCGGATGCTGTAGCAGCACATAAAACGGCTATCATTCAGTGTATGACAGATTATGATCTGGAATATCGGATTCTGGATGAACCACTGCTCACCGTGGGACTTGGTGTTGCATTTTCAAAATATGATGACAGAGGAATCGAAAAAGAACTGTCACAGGTGTTTGACGAAATGCGGGCAGATGGAACCATGGAGCAGATTCTGGGGAAATATCTGGAGAACCCGGGGGAGTATCTGGAGGTGGACGCTTATGAAAAGTAATTGTTTGCTGTATACATTGGAAGTGCTGCTTGGTATTGTATTGATGGGTGGCGTGTTTTTGATCGCAATACATGTAGATCTGCGGGGGGCGCAGCGGACATTGAGCAGTACGGTCAGCTACATCAAAGAGCAGTGCAATCAGTATGAGAGACTGAATCTGGCGGCAGAGACAAAAAGTATGATGCGCATGATAGAAAGTGTGCATCAGATCGATCATGCACTGACGGATAGTATCAAATACGATAATACAGACGAAATTACCGGAGAAATGCTGGAGCAATGGGCGCGGGAAAGCTATGTTACAGGTGTTTTGCTTCTGGATGAGAATGGAAACATAAAGGCGCAGTATCACGATTCTGCGGATGAATTACCGACAGAACAATTGGTGAAGCATATGAAATCTGATGCGATGCAGAATGCCATTGTATTTCCAGAAAAAACCTACGGTATGCGTTTTACCTGTGAGGACGGTTCCTATGCGGATGTGGCTGCCACAGGAAGAACGGATGGAAACGGGATCATTATAGCTTATTATCATACAACGCTGGAGTATACCCGGGCGTTTCATCTGTCTGTGGACACACTGTTGTGCGGTTACAATCTGGAGCAGGATGGAACCATCGTGGTGAGCCGTGGAAAGCAGATCATAGCGTCGAATAATGAAAATCTGATTGGAAAAAGTACTGATGATGTAGAAATCCTGCGCAAGATTAAAGATGCTACGGCAAGTGACAAAATCATTCATGCAAGAAGGGAAAATGGCACGTTGTCTCATGACTATGGGTTGATGGAACATGGGCGTGATTATTACGTTTATGCTTATATGCCGGAGAGTGATGTGTATGACAGTACGATTCAAAGTGTCATGTTTTCACTGATCTTGTATGTGATCATTTTGGCTATTATTCATATGGTGCGTTGGAAAATGGCGCAGAACTACAGGGAGAAGCAACTGAGTATCCAGCGTCAGTATAATGAGCGCCTGCAGAGTAAAAATGAGCAGTTGAAGGTCGCTGTGGAGCAGGCAGATCGCGCCAATGCTGCAAAAACAGGGTTCCTCTCGCGGATGAGTCATGATATCCGAACTCCGTTAAACGGCATTATCGGTCTGCTGGAGATCGGAGAAGCACACCCGGATAATATAAAACTGTTACGGGAAAATCAGAAAAAAATGAAGATTTCAGCCAATCATCTGTTGTCCCTGATCAATGATATTTTGCAGATGAGCAAGCTGGAAAGTGGAGAAGTTGTGCTGTCCGAGGAACCGATGGATTTAAAAGCATTGTCAGATGATGTACTTACCATCGTGGAGCAACGTGCGGCGGAGGCCAGTGTTACACTGGAATACGACAAAGGCGGGGAACGGGTGACCTGGCAGAATGTTTATGGTAGTCCGTTACATATCCGTCAGATTTTCCTGAATGTATACAGCAACTGTATCAAGTACAACCACATGGGTGGAAAAGTGCAGACAAATTGCAAATGCCTGAGCATAAAAGAGGACATTGTGACGTATCAGTGGACGATAAAAGACACCGGTGTGGGGATGAGTCAGGCATTTATCCACCATATTTTTGATCCTTTTGCTCAGGAGTGCTCCGATGCCCGGAGTGTTTATCATGGTACTGGTCTAGGGATGGCAATCGTAAAAAATCTGGTGGATAAAATGAATGGAGCCATTGAAGTAAAAAGCGAAGAAGGTGTTGGTTCTACTTTTGTGATCACACTTCCATTTCGGCTGGCACCGGAACAGTCAGCGGAAAAACAGCAGCAGGAGAGCGAGAATCCCACAGAACGTGCAAGTATTGATGGCTGTCATTTACTTTTAGTGGAAGACAATGCATTAAATGCGGAAATAGCGGAAACACTGTTACAGGATCAGGGGATGCTGGTAACAGTTGTGGCAGACGGACAACAGGCAGTTGAACGGTTTGTCAGTGAACCACCGGGAACCTTTGATGCGATACTGATGGATGTGATGATGCCTGTCATGGATGGACTGACGGCAACCCGCAGGATCCGTGAAATGAGTCGCGAAGATGCAAAAACGATGCCAATTATTGCTATGACGGCGAATGCTTATGATGAGGATATCAGACAGTGCCTGGAGGCAGGCATGAATGCACATCTGGCAAAACCGTTACAGATGAATCTGGTGGTGGCAACAATAGGAAAATATTGTGATTAAATCAGAAAAGAAGCGGGAAAATCAGTCAAAATCCCGCTTCTTTTTTGTCCTAAAATGAATGAAAATGAATGATTGTGAATATTTCATAAAAATAAAAAGTTTTTTTGTGAATTATAATGATTGATTATGATTGATTATGACGCTATAATACAGGCATAAAAACACGGGAGGTGCGAAGATGGTTTACACAGTAACTTTTAATCCGTCACTGGATTATATCGTATCAGTAAATAACTTTCAGATGGGTATGACAAACCGGACATGTGCGGAGCAAATGCTTCCGGGAGGTAAGGGAATCAATGTTTCTACTGTACTTTACAATCTGGGAATCGAAACAAAAGCACTTGGTTTTTCCGCAGGGTTTACCGGAAAAGAAATTGAATGCAGAATGGCGGAGATCGGATTTGCGCATGACTTTATTTCTTTACCAAATGGCTGCTCAAGAATCAATGTAAAATTGAAGGATTTTGACGGAACTGAGATCAACGGTATGGGACCGGATATCAGTCCGGAGAACGTAGAAGAATTAATGAAAAAACTGGATGAACTCACAGCCGAAGATTATCTGGTACTTGCAGGAAGCATTCCGGGAAGTATGCCGAAAATGATCTATCGTGACATTATGGCACGTCTGGCATCTAAAGGTGTTCATTTTGTGGTAGATGCAACCGGTGAACTTCTGATGAACGTATTGGAGTATCATCCGTTCCTGATCAAACCAAACAATCACGAACTTGGCGAGATTTTCGGCGTAGAGTTAAAGACAAGAGATGATGTACAGCCGTATGCAAAGAAGCTGCAGGAGATGGGAGCCAGAAACGTATTGGTATCCATGGCCGGACAGGGCGCAGTTCTTTTAGATGAAAAAGGTGAATTCCACCAGCTTCCGGCACCAAAGGGAACACTGGTTAATGCCGTTGGCGCAGGTGACTCCATGGTAGCAGGGTTTGTGGCAGGATGGATTGAAAAAGAAGATTATGAACATGCATTCCGTATGGGAATTTCTGCAGGAAGCGCAAGTGCATTTTCCGAACTGCTTGCAACTGAAGCTGAGATCCGACAGGTATATGCTTCCATCGAAGCGTAAACAATAAGAAGAGAAGAAATAACATTTATATTTGTAATTTAGAAGAGATTAAACAAAAAAGAAGAAAACGAACAAAGTAAAGAGGGAGGAAATGAGAGTATGAGAATTACAGATTTACTTGACAAAAGAAGTATTTCTCTTGATGCGGTTTGTGCATCAAAAGCTGATGCACTCAACCAGGCGGTTGCCTTGATGGTAAAAAGTGGCAAGATCAATGATGAAGAAGCGTATCGCAAACAGGTTTACCTAAGAGAAGAGGAGAGTACCACTGGTATTGGTGAAGGAATTGCAATTCCGCATGGAAAATGTGATGCAGTTACCAAACCGGGACTTGCAGCGATGGTAATCAAAGACGGTGTAGATTTTGATTCACTGGATGATGAACCGGTTCATCTGCTTTTCCTGATTGCAGCACCGAACACAGAGGACAACGTACATTTGGATGTGCTCAGTAAACTCTCCATGCTGTTGATGGATGAGAATTTCGTAGAAAATCTGAAAAATGCATCTTCTGTAGACGAATTTATGAAAATCGTGGATGCGGCAGATGAGGAAAAACCGGACCTGAATGATCAGTTGGCGGCGCAGACTGAGACAGAAGGTGCTGTCTGCAAGATTATTGCAGTTACATCCTGTCCAACCGGTATCGCACATACTTATATGGCAGCTGAAGGTCTGGAAAAAGCAGCAAAATCTCATAATTGTTCCATTAAAGTAGAAACAAGAGGATCCGGCGGTGCCAAAAATGTGCTGACTGATGAGGAAATCGCAAATGCCGACTGCGTGATCGTAGCAGCCGATGCGCAGGTTCCAATGGATCGTTTTGATGGTAAAAAACTGATCGAGGTTCCGGTTTCAGACGGAATCAGTAAAGCAGATCAGCTGGTAGAACGTGCAATCAACGGAGACGCACCGATCTACCACAGCAGTAATGCGGGAAGCAAGAGCGCAGGTTCACAGAAAGCTTCCGGAGGAATCGGACACAGATTATATGTACACTTAATGAATGGTGTATCTCATATGCTTCCATTCGTTGTTGGCGGTGGTATCCTGATTGCAATTGCATTTCTTATTGACGGAATGAACGTAGATATCAATTCACTGTCTGCAGATATGAGAGCAAACTTTGGTACCATTACGCCAGTGGCTGCAGCGTTCAAGCAGATTGGTGGAATTGCCTTTGGACTGATGCTTCCGGTTCTGGCAGGATTTATTGCCATGAGTATCGGTGACAGGCCTGCACTTGCAGTTGGTTTCGTCGGTGGTATGATAGCCGCAAATGGAAAATCAGGCTTTTTAGGTGCTTTGGCAGCAGGTTTCCTGGCAGGTCTCATCATCTTATTACTGAAAAAGGTATTTGCAAAATTACCGGATGCATTGGAAAAAATCACGCCGGTATTGCTCTACCCCGTATGCGGAATTCTATTAATTGGATTGGTCATGATGTTTGTTATCGAGCCACCGGTTGGAGCATTAAATACAGCATTAAATACAGCCTTGACGAATATGGGGGCTTCTAGTAAAATATTACTTGGAATTGTATGTGCCGGAATGATGGCGATCGATATGGGTGGTCCATTCAATAAAGCTGCATACGTATTTGGAACTGCAGCAATTGTTGCCGGAAATTATGATATTATGGCAGCCGTTATGATTGGTGGTATGGTACCGCCGTGTGCGATTGCGCTTGCAACTTTACTTTTCAAAAATAAATTTACAAAAGAAGAGCGCAAATCCGGACCTGTCAATTTTGTAATGGGACTTGCATTTATCACGGAAGGTGCAATTCCATATGCAGCATCAGATCCAATCCGTGTTCTGCCGTCTTGCGTGGCTGGTTCAGCTGTAGCAGGTGCGTTATCCATGGCATTTGGATGTACACTGATGGCACCGCATGGTGGAATCTTTGTCGTACCGGTTATGGGAAATGCAGGCATGTATCTGGTAGCACTTGCAGTCGGAACCGTTATTTCCGCCGTTTTACTGGGACTTTTGAAGAAAAAAGTAAATGAATAAATTGAGGAAAAAGGAGAACTAACCATGAAAGAATTTAAGTACGTAATCACAGATGCACAGGGAATTCACGCTCGTCCAGCTTCTGAACTGGTAAAAGAACTCAAAGGAGTTTCTTCCGTTGTTAAACTTACAAAAGAGGGTAAAACTGTTGAGGCAAAAAAATTAATGGCTGTTATGAGTCTTGGTATTAAATGTGGACAGGAAGTTACTGTAACAGTAGAAGGTGAAGATGAAGATGCTGTAGCTGAGAAACTGGAGAACTTCTTCAAAACAAATCTGTAAGATAAAAAAGATGATTTTGCAAAATAATGCTCTGAATAACCTATGATTATTTGCAAAGTGATCGGTATTTTGAGCCAGAGAGGCTGTGTACGGTGGAAAACATCTGGCGTACACAGCTTTTTTGCTTCAAATTGAAGCAAAAAAGCTCTGATATATGCGACCAGATGCATAAGGAAGATATCTGCTGACGCAGATTGCATCTGACGCGAAATCGAATAAAGTCCCGGATAGTTATATAGACAGATCAGATGTGAGGACTTATTCGATTTATTGTAAAATGAAGCGGACAAATATATAAGTTTGGAAAGGAAATGTTTGGTATGAACGTATATCAGGGAAAAAGTGTGTTTGGCGGTATTGCCATTGGACATTTATGCGTATACAAAAAAGGAGAGCAGCAGGTAACACGTCAGAAAATTGAGGATGTGGAAGCAGAAGTAAAACGTTTCCAGGATGCGAAGGAAGCTGCGCAGACACAGTTAGGTGAACTGTATGACAAGGCTGTCAGAGAAGTTGGCGAGGCAAATGCGGCTATTTTTGAAATGCATCAGATGCTTCTGGAAGATGAGGATTATCAGGATTCTGTAGAAAATATCATCCGCACTCAGCAGGTGAATGCAGAGTATGCGACAGCAGTGACAAGTGATCATTTTTCTTCCATGTTTGCGGAGATGGATGATGATTATATGAAAGAGCGTGCAGCAGATATCCGCGATATTTCAGAGCGCGTGATCGCAAATTTAAATGGTGAGAACAAGAGCAAAGTTGTTACTGATGAGCCGGTGATCATTCTGGCAGACGATCTGGCTCCGAGTGAGACTGTTCAGCTTGACAAAGACAAAGTACTTTCCTTCGTAACTGTGCATGGTTCTGTAAACTCTCATACTGCAATCCTTGCCCGCACCATGGGAATCCCGGCGCTGGTAAGCACAGAGATGGAACTGACCGAGGATCTGGATGGAAAACTGGCTGTTGTAGATGGAAATCACGGTGTGATCTACGTGGAGCCGGATGCAGAAACCATGGAAAAAATGGAAACTCTGAAAAAAGAGGAAGAGGAGAAAAAAGAACTTCTTCAGACCTTTAAAAATAAAGAAAGTGTTACACTTGATGGTAAAAAAGTTTTAACTTATGCAAATATCGGAAATGTCAAAGATCTGGCTCTTGTTTTGCAGAACGGTGCAGAAGGTATCGGACTTTTCAGAAGTGAGTTTTTATATCTGGAATCCGAGACTTATCCGACCGAAGAAGAGCAGTTTGAGGTATACAAAAAAGTTGCAGAAACATTGGCAGGTAAACGTGTCATTATCCGTACTCTTGATATTGGTGCAGATAAGCAGGCAGATTATTTTGAACTGGCAAAAGAAGAAAACCCGGCTATGGGTGTACGTGCAATCCGTATCTGCCTGACCAGACCGGAAATTTTCAAGACACAGTTACGCGCACTGTTCCGTGCAAGCGCATTTGGAAATATTGCAATCATGTATCCGATGATCACTTCTTTATCCGAGATTGCACAGATCAAGAAAATCGTAGAAGAAGTAAAGGGAGAACTGGATGCGGACAGTGTTCCATATGGCGCACCGGAACAGGGTATTATGATCGAAACTCCGGCAGCAGCAACCATCAGTGATCTGCTGGCAGAAGAAGTAGATTTCTTCAGTATCGGAACCAACGATCTGACACAGTATACACTGGCAATTGACCGTCAGAACCAGTCACTGGATTCATTCTTTGATGCACATCATATCGCCGTGCTTCGTATGATCAATCAGACCATTCAGAATGCGCACAAAGCGGGCATCTGGTGTGGTATTTGTGGCGAGCTTGGTGCAGACAGTGATCTGACAGAACTGTTCCTGGCAATGGGGATTGACGAACTGTCCGTATCTCCGGGACGTCTGCTGACCATCCGCCGTTTGATCTGTGAGACAGACAGCAATGCAAACAGAGAAGAAATTCTGAAAAAATGGCTGCACATTTAAGGGCAGCGGCTGTTCACTGAGCAAATCGCAGCAGTGAATGAAAAATGGTTTATGAATTTTTATTAGTAAGGGAAAAGAGGATTTTGGTTGTATGTTAACAGAAAAGAGGCAGGAGGAAATATTACGCCTGCTTACCTTGAAAGGCAGTGTGACAGTTCAGGAACTGAAGGAATATTTTGATGCTTCAGAATCTACCATTCGACGGGATTTGAATACACTGGATGAAAAAGGTGCGCTGATCAAGGTGTTTGGTGGTGCCATGCTGGCAGAGTCAAATCTTGCCACAAAAGATGAGCAGGTGTCACAACGTAAAGGGTTATATCAGGATGAGAAGCAGCAGATTGGAGAATATGCCGCTTCTCTGATCGAACCACATGATTTTGTATATCTGGATGCAGGTACAACGACCGCATGTATGATACCGTACATAACGGAAAAAACTGCAACGTTTGTGACAAATGCGGTATCACATGCACTGGAACTGGCGGGAAAAGGATTTCATGTCATTATTCTCGGTGGCGAACTGAAAGCGGCCACAGAGGCCATTGTTGGAAATGAAGCATGTATGAGTTTGCAGAAATTCAATTTTACGAAATGCTTTATGGGAACCAACGGGGCCTCGCCGGCAGTTGGATTTACCACACCGGAGATCAACGAAGCCAAGATCAAAGAATGTGCCATGACACACAGCCTGAAATCATATGTACTGTGTGACAGTACGAAATTTCATCAGGTGAATCCGATTCGTTTTGGGACATTTGAATCGGCACAGATCATTACGGAAAAACTTCCGGATGTGGTATTAAAACGTTACACGAACATTATCGTGGTGTCATGATGTAAATTTAATAGTTGCTTTATATTACAAAAAAAACGAAGAATCCTGTCAGGATAGCTAACCGTTCGCTACCATCGTTTCACGGCGGTTTCATCGCGCTCACTTCCACCTCCGATAAAGGCTGGTCGGTTCCCGTTCGCGCAAAACCTTGTGAAACTCAGTCGCTCACTGAATCGCTGATCCTGACAGGATTCTTCGTTTTCTCTATTTACTCTATGAAAAATACTATTATTTAAATACCTTTGACAAATCGCTTGTGAAAATTCTCGTATAGTCAAAGGCATTGACCGTAATTTGTGCGTACAGTATAGGACGTATTGGTTTGAGGAGCCGATATGTCTATGTGGCATGTAGATGGGCATAGTGTAAATGGAACAAGGTGAGATAAAAACTCCAAGGCAAGGCGGTAGATTGATTTTCGTCATCGGAGCGAGCATAGCCCGACCGCGGGAGTGTGTTTGAGCCCGCTGGTTTTGCGGGGGAGTTCGCGGGAGCGGTCGGAGATAAGCGGCGCAGCGCAGATAGAAAATCATTCGTGCCGGCCTTGGAGTCTTTATGTCATCTTGTTCTTTTAACCAAACACCTCAATTCCTATTGACATTAGGGGAATACTATGATAATATATCCAAGAATTAAGGAAACAATAGTTAAAAATACAAATTAAGATAGAAAGTGTGAGGGACTATGAACGTATATTTTGATAATGCGGCAACGACAAAAATGAGCCAGGTTGCATTGGACGCTATGATCCCATGTCTGGAAAATGTATATGCAAACGCATCAAGTCTTCATACTCCGGGGCAGAAGTCCAAGGAAGTACTGGAGAAAGCAAGAGAGGAGATTGCAGCCTGTATCGGAGCACAGCCGAATGAGATTTATTTTACTTCCGGCGGAAGCGAGGCTGACAATCAGGCCATTGTATCTGCAGCAAAATGGGGCGCACGCAGAAATAAAAAGCATATTATTTCTACTGCTTTCGAGCATCATGCAGTACTTCATACATTGCAGAAACTGGAAAAAGAAGGTTACGAAGTAACATATCTGGATGTTCATGAGAATGGTATGGTTCGTTTAGAAGAAGTTGAGGCAGCCATCCGTCCGGATACATGTCTTGTAACAATTATGTATGCAAATAATGAGATCGGAAGCATTCAGCCAATTGCTGAGATTGGTGCAATCTGCAAAGAAAAAGGTGTATATTTCCACACAGATGCCGTACAGGCAGTTGGACACCTTCCAATTAATGTAAAAGAGCAGAATATCGACATGATGTCTGCATCTGCACATAAATTCCACGGACCAAAAGGAGTTGGTTTCCTGTATGCAAGAAAAGGAATCCTGCTTTCCAACATCATCGAAGGTGGTGCACAGGAGCGTGGCAAACGTGCCGGTACAGAGAACATCCCTGCTATCGTAGGTATGGCAGCAGCATTAAAAGATGTTCTGGCACATCAGAAAGAAAACGCAGAAAAAATGACAGCATTACGTGACCGTCTGATTGAAGGTCTGCTGACCATTCCGCATTCTAAATTAAATGGAGATCGGACAAAACGTCTCCCAGGTAACGTAAACTTCTGCTTCGAAGGCATCGAGGGCGAGTCACTGTTACTGATGCTTGACATGAAAGGCATTGCAGCATCTTCCGGTTCTGCATGTACATCCGGTTCCTTAGATCCGTCCCATGTACTTCTTGCAATTGGACTGCCGCACGAAGTAGCACACGGTTCCCTTCGTTTATCCCTGTCTGAGTACAACACACAGGAAGAAGTGGACTATGTATTAGAAGAATTACCGAAGATTGTAACTTATTTAAGAAATATGTCACCGGTTTGGGATGAATTGGAAAAAGGAGAGAAAAAACATGTTATATAGTGAAAAAGTAATGGATCATTTTCAGAATCCAAGAAACGTAGGTAAAATGGAAGATGCTGATGGAGTCGGCGAAGTAGGAAACGCAAAATGTGGTGATATCATGAGAATGTATATCAAAGTCAATCCGGATGATCAGACCATTTCAGATGTAAAGTTCAACACATTTGGATGTGGTTCTGCTATCGCAACAAGCTCTATGGCTACAGAGATGATCAAAGGTAAAAAGATTGATGAAGCTCTGGAACTGTCCAATCGTGCAGTAGTAGAAGCACTTGACGGACTTCCACCAGCAAAAATCCACTGTTCCGTACTTGCTGAGGAAGCAGTAAAGGCAGCAGTAAAAGATTACTATGATAAAAACGGCATTGCGTACGATCATGAGAAATTCCAGTCTGTAGACTGTGCACATTGCCACGAATAAAAAACACCATTCCTTAAATGATAAATACTTGTGAGCGAAAGAAAAGCGTCCTTTGCAGGGCGCTTTTCTTTATGGTATACTATTCCTATCTATTGGAAAATGTCATGGAAGGAGATTTTTAATGGGAAGCTATTTGAATCCTGGATGTGGTTGCTTTGAGATGGCTTTGCGGTCTCAGATTTATATAGACAAAAGTGGATTAATTGACGCTACAAATGAATGTCTGGGCACGTTGCAGCGTTTTATGTGTGTCAGCCGTCCGAGAAGATTTGGAAAGTCAATGGCGATGGATATGCTGGCAGCGTATTACGACAGAAGTCTGGATACTGCAAAATATTTTGATAAAATGAAGATCAGTAAATCAGAATCTTATCGAGAGCATTTAAATCAATATGATGTATTGAAGATTAATATGCAGGATTTCTTAAGTGCAACAAGCAGCATGGATGAAATGCTAGAGATGTTGCAGAAATATCTGATTTTTGATTTGCTGGATAAATATGAAACCACGGTACGTTTCAGAGATGAAAAAAATCTGATTCAGTCGATGAAAGATGTGTATTCCAAGACAGGTCATCCATTTGTTATTCTGATTGATGAATGGGATTGTTTGTTTCGTGAGTATGCACAGGACAAGGAAGCGCAGAAAAAATATCTGGATTTCCTGCGTACCTGGATGAAAGATAAAGATTATGTTGCACTGGCTTATATGACAGGAATTTTACCAGTCAAAAAGTATGGTACACATTCTGCATTAAATATGTTTACAGAGTATGCCATGACGGATCCGGGAAAACTTGCTGAGTTTTTTGGATTTACAGAAGCAGAAGTAAAGCAGCTTTGCGATAAGTATCAGATGGATTTTGAAGAGGCAAAGGCATGGTATGATGGATATCATCTGATTTCAAATGGAATAGAGAAAGATACGCTTTATTCTATGTACAGTCCGAAATCGGTGGTGGAAGCAATGCTGCGGCACAAATTTGGCACGTACTGGAATCAGACAGAGACGTATGAGGCACTGAAAATATATATTCAGATGAATATGGATGGTCTGAAAGATGCAATCGTCAAAACGCTGGCAGGAGAAAAGATACCTATCAATACAGGAACTTTCAGCAATGATATGACAACGTTTGAAACAAGGGATGATGTATTGACATTGCTGACGCATCTTGGGTATTTGACGTATGACAGTGAAAGTGAGTCGGTATCTATTCCAAATAAAGAAGTGTCGAAGGAATATGTCAATGCAATCAGTACCATGGACTGGAAGGAGGTAACACATTCTGTTGAGGCATCCAGAAAGTTACTGGAAGCTTTGTGGAATCAGGATGAAGAATCAGTTGCGAGAGGCATAGATCAGGCACACAGAGAGATTTCAATCTTAGAGTATAATGATGAAAATTCGCTGAGCTGTACGATAAACCTTGCTTTCTATTTTGCCCGTGAATATTATACGATCGTCCGTGAACTTCCAAGCGGAAAGGGATTTGCAGATATATGCTTTATTCCAAGAAAAAAACATATGGATAAGCCAGCAGTAGTCATTGAATTGAAATGGGATAAAACTGCGGAAGGCGCGATTGATCAGATTAAGCAAAAACAGTATATTGATTCTCTGAAGGAGTATCATGGAGAACTGTTGCTTGCAGGAATCAATTACGATAAAAAAACAAAAGAACATACCTGTGTTATTGAAAAATGTAAATTGGCATAAAAACAAAAGAAAAGTTTTACCTACAATTTACGGTAATATGCTTTGATTTTTACGATGGCATGCTACGATTCCAATATCAAAAGAAAAGCGTTTTTGATATTGAGAAAGAGGGCATGACATGATGGAAAAGATTTATGCATATTCAAATAAAACAGGAAGACATACGGCAATCTCAGGTAAATATTTATATCTGTTTTTACGAACAGTAGTTGTAGCAGCAATCTCACTGGCAGCAGTGATGATTTTGAATCTGTTTGTTACGATTCCGGGAATGACGCATCTGGCATTTCTGATGCTGGTTTGCGGATGGATCACGCTTGGATATGGATTTTTCGGCGGTATCTTAACATTGATGCGACGATAAAGAAGCAATAGGTGAAAAGCAG
Organism: uncultured Eubacterium sp.; assembly: GCF_934295145.1. Lineage (GTDB taxonomy): Bacteria > Bacillota > Clostridia > Lachnospirales > Lachnospiraceae > Eubacterium_I. The sequence goes on from NZ_CAKRAS010000013.1 coordinate 23,915, forward strand.
ATACTCACCTGGAATATATGAAAACTATTTGTTATATGATAAGTGAAATTGCAAGGAATATAGAATGTGCGATGTGGAATGAAAAATCTGCATCGCACATTTGCTTTTTTAAGGAAAGAACGGTATACTTGCGGGGGAAGAAAAAATGTAGAAATGTTATGAAAAAAGAATAATATTTTGGAAAATTCATTTTTATGGGAGAATTTCGAGAAGATATATACGCAATAGAATGGAAGTATGAGGTATGCAGATATTAAATCGATTTAATAAGTTTATAGAAAAATGGATGGCACTGGTTACACCGGCGTGTCTGGTGTTTGGCGTTTTGTTCCCGCAGATCGCAAAACATGGTGTGCCCTTTGTGCCGTTTGTATTTGCGTTTATTACGTTTACCGGAGCTTTAAAATCCCAGTTCCGGGATGTGGCAAACGTGTTTAAAACACCCTGGGTGCTTCTGGTCGTGATGGTGTTATTGCATCTTGTAATTCCGGGAGTGGCCTGCGGCCTTGGAAATCTGATCTTTCCGGACAACAGTAATCTGATCACTGGAATTGTCTTGGAGTTTGCGGTTCCAACGGCGGTAGTCAGTCTGATGTGGGTGACAATTTACAGCGGTAATAATGCTATGTCATTGGCGCTGGTAGTCATTGATACCGTTCTGGCACCGTTTCTTATTCCGGCGACTTTACATGTTATGGTTGGCTCAAGAGTACAGATTGATGTAACACAGATGATGCGTCAGCTCATTTTTATGGTGGCGCTTCCGGCGGTTCTGGCCATGACTTTGAACCAATGCAGCAAAGGAAAGGCACAGAAAGTGCTGCCATCAAAACTGGCACCATTTTCCAAGCTGGCATTGATCTTTGTGGTGGCATCCAATTCTTCCGGCGTGGCACCTTATATCCGTCACATGAATCTGGAACGGGTGAAAGTGGCAGGCGTGATTCTGCTGCTGGCAGCAGGTGGATATGCCATTGGATTATTTATTGCGCGACTGATGCATCAGAACCGGGAAACACAGATTTCCATGATGTATGGAGCAGGTATGCGAAATATCAGTGCAGGAGCGGTCATTGCGGCAACGTCATTTCCGGGAGAAGTGTTGTTCCCTGTCATGATTGGAACGCTGTTTCAGCAGGTTTTGGCAGCGTTGTATGGTAAAATTGTCTGCGAGAGAAACGAGGATAAGTAAGATTACTTTTTTAACAGTTCTGTAAGTTTTCCGAAAATCTGATACAGTGTCAGCATCATCAGAAAAATAAAAACAGCATATCCAAACAAATAACCTGGATTTCCCATTTGATCTGCAAGGAATGCCAAAGGTGTATTTTCTGGTGGTTCGTTGATAAACATATAATTACTGTCAAATTTTTTGTTAAAAAGATAAATGGGTGGAACGATGACGCAAAGCAACAGTACCGGCTGCCAGATATGGCGTATTTTGGACTGAATATTCCCACCGACAAAAAGTAGCCATGGATAAAGGATGATCAGTGCATGATATACAAAGCCATGGATCGTCATGTAATGAAAAGCCGGGTACACACTCCATACCGGGAACAAAATGCCAAGGACAGCGCCGGGCATAAAAAGGCACAGTGCAATTTCTGAAAGGGAAGGCCAGTGTCCGGTGCGCAATGCTCGCAATTGTAAAAACAGATAAAAAAATCCTGCAAGATCGCAGAGGTGGAAAGGCAGCATTCTGGCATTCATGTGTCCGGTAACGATTAAAATGGCATCCTGTGTAAAGGTACAGCACAAGGCCAGAAGTACAGTGGTATTTAATATTTGTAGTTGTCTTGCTTTCGTAAGGCGCAGGTACATTTTGCACAAAAGAAAAATACTGATAACAATGCCGGCGAGCCATATAAAATGAATTTTGCCGAAATGTGGAAAACCACAATTTTTTGGCAGAGCATCCTGATAAGTGAAAAAATAAGTGTACATAAAAAGAACCTTCATTTCATAAAATAACAAAGTTGCCAGGGCATAAAGTAAGACCCATACGCGATTATGTATTTTATGAGAGAGGTTCTTTTTTCAAGATTATAATTTTGATTTTATATAAAAGTAAGAATTGTAATCTTTTTATTATTTTATGATACGTTTTAAATTTGTTAAAAAATGTTTTGTCAGCAATGTGGTTACATCTTATTTAGTATGGCTTTGCTGATAAACTTTTAACCGCTCCAGCATTGTTCTTAACACATCTTCTGATGCGGCGAAAGAGAAACGGATGCAGACGCAGTCCTCTTCTCCGTAAGCAATACCCGGAACACCGGCAATTTTTGCTTTATCTAACAGGTCATTGCAGAGTGTTTCACTGTCCATGTCGGTGTCGAATTTCATCCATGCATAGAAAGCACCGGCAGGTGTCAGAAGCTCCACACCCGGAATCTCGCGGATTCCATCAACCAGAAGATTTTTGCGTTTTTCGTATGCCTGACGCATCTGTTCGGTTTCTTCCACACAGTTAAGTGCAGTCAGAGCGCCGCGCTGTAAAAATCCGCTGGTGCAGCTGATGGAGTGTTGGAACAGTTTCAACACTACCTGATAAAGTGCCGGGTTGCAGGCAAGATAGCCAAGACGCCATCCCGTCATGGCACTGCATTTGGAAAAACCGTTTACAATGACAACACGTTCAAAAAATTCCGGAATGGAAGCCAGACTCACAATTTCGTTCTGGTCATAAACGATTTTTTCATATATTTCATCAGATAAAACGTAAATATCCGGATGTCTGCGCAAAAAGGTGGTGAGCGCCTGAATATCACTTTCTGTAAGAATCTGTCCAGTCGGATTGTTCGGATAGTTGATGATCAGAAGTTTTGTTTTATCGGATACCGCTGCCTCGAGAGCTTCCTCTGTGATGCGGTAGTTTTCTTCATATTTCAAATGAACGGCAACTGGTGTCCCACCACTGGCTTCCACGATGGACGGATAGGATACCCAGCCCGGTGTAAGCCAGATCGCTTCATCCCCCGGATTGAGCAGGGCGCGGATCGTCAGGTACACAGCATATTTTGCCCCTGGAGTGATCAGAATATTCTCTGGCTGAAATGGTGCATTATTTTCTTCCAGCAGTTTGCGGGCAATGCGAGCACGAAGGTCAGCGTCTCCGCGGCTGTCAGAGTAGTGTGTATGTCCGGCGGCAAGCTCTGCCACAACAGTGTCACAGATGGCTTTCGGGGTCGGAAAATCCGGCTCACCTCCGGTCAGATTTAATATCTCAGGATCAGTTTTCTGTAATTCTTTTGTTTTTGAAAGCAAAGTGACGGATTTTGATGGTTCTACGTTGCTGATCAGTCTGTTAAATTCCATAAATGTAATTCCTCCAAAATACGGGAAAGTATGTTAGTTTAGCTTTTTAATGTGTAAAAGCGTATTTTCCTCTATTTTACCCCAATTTCAGAATAATAACAATCGGAAAGAGAGAATTCTCTGGATTTTTTTGCAGAAAACGCTATAATAAATACAGCATATGTAAAACTTATGAGAGAATGAGGATTGTAAAAATGGATAAAATTGGTTATATGGGTATTCCGGGTAGCTTTTCAGAGGTGGCAGCTAATGAACTGATTGCCGAGGCTGGCATGACAGAGGCAGAGTTGGTGCCGCTGGTATGTGCGAAAAATATTCTGGAAGCAATGCAGAAAGGTGAAATTCAGTATGGTGTGCTTGGCGTGGAAAATTCTACTGCGGGTCCGGTAGGCGAATTTGTACATACCTTTGAAAATATATCATATGAAAAACTTGGGGTATATGTACTGCCAATTCATCACTGTCTGTTCAAAAAGCCAGGAGCAGATACAACGTCCTTAAAGGAAGTGGCATCCCATCCGCAGGCACTGCGTCAAACGGTCAATACACGTAAGGAAAAATTCCCGACATTGACAGAGCATGAGATCGAAGATACAGCAATCGGAGCAGAAATGCTGGCAAAAGGAACACTGCCGGAGACGACAGCAGCTATCTGCAGTGCCCGTGCGGGAAAACTGTGGAACCTTGAAATGGTCGCTGAGAATATCGAGGACAGTTCTGAGAACCGCACCACATTCTGGCTGCTGAAACTGATTTAAGAAATAAAAAACGCGATTGCAGTTACGGGGATATAAATGCATGAATTGCGTGAAAAGTAGATAAAATATAAATAAAATGTCGAACTTCAAAAAAGAAAGAAAAACTTGTTGACTTTCTGTCTGATATAGGTGTATACTAACGAAGTCGACAGGGAACGGAACAGTTCACTGGTCAACAAAATGGGATCTTAGCTCAGCTGGGAGAGCATCTGCCTTACAAGCAGAGGGTCACAGGTTCGAGCCCTGTAGGTCCCATTAAATATGGCGAGATAGCTCAGTTGGCTAGAGCATGCGGTTCATACCCGCAGTGTCGAGGGTTCGAATCCCCCTCTCGCTACTAAGTGCCTGTAGGTTTTGCCTGCAGGTTTTTTTGATTGTCAGAAAAGAGAATGATTGCTTTGTAAGCATATTTGACACATATAAGTAAGATGCATCCGGTGAAAAGCTGGCATTTTTTGTAAGAAAAGGGTTATCTGCTGACTTGCCAGTTTTTTACGACTGGCGTATAATAAAAAATGCGTTCTATAAAATAGAACAGTATGAAAAAATATGGGGTAAAGGTAATATGGATCGTTATTTAGAAAATATAGAGCATAAAGCGGCAGTCTTATGTGATGCACTGCCATACATTCGCGATTTTGTCCACAAAGTGATCGTTATAGAGTATGACTGTGGAGAGTGGCTTTCCGGCATGCAGGAAAAGAAGCTGATGAAAGATATTGTATTGCTGAAAAGTATTGGTGTCATTCCGATCGTAGTACATCGTACACCGATGGGCGTGGACAAATTCCGTGAGAACAAACGAATTGCAAAACTGCTGGAACTTTGCGATACAAAAGCGCTTGGTATCTGTGGAGTAGATGTAGAAACCCTTCAGATGACCATTGCCAACGATTATATTCCGGTTATTGTACCAAATGATATTGACAATGAGATGGAATATATTGACCCGAAGGATACAGCATTGGAAATTGCGGTAAAAATGCAGGCAGACAAGCTGATCTATCTGTCTCGCTATCCGGGTATTTATACGGATGAGACACGCAACGACGTATATCCGCGCATCACAGCCGAGGAAGTCGAAGAACTGAAAAAAACAAGACACTTCCCGGAAGACTTCATGGACTATCTGAACCACTGCATGGATGCGGTGCATCAGGGGGTAAACAGAGCCCACATCCTGGACGGAAGAATCGAGCATGTACTTCCAATCGAATTCTTCAGTATCGATGGAGCAGGCACTGTTGTCATCCAGGATGAGCAGAAATTATATCAGCATGAGTTATAAGATAGAAAACTATTGGCGGAAGGATGATTCGTTTGCGTTCATTTTGTAGATGATTTTTAGATTATTGATGTGTAAATGAAAAAAGTCGGGGGATTTTCAAAAAAGAACAATAGAAAAAACTGGAGGATTTCTCGAAAAGTTTCCTGGAAAAAGCAGGAGGATTACTCAAAAAGTACAATAGAAAAACCGGAGCATTTTTTCTTGGCAAGCGATTGTTAGCGGACAAGACAAAATGCTCCGGTTTTTCTCTATTAACACCTTAAAAATCCTTCGGCTTTTTCTTTTAATATTTCAAGAAAATCTCCAGTTTTTTCTTCTAACATTTCAAAAATCCCCGACTTTTTCCATCATAATAAAAAAGTCACGCCATATACCGCGCCAGATACGCGGCCAAAAATCCCATATGCCGTTTCCGTGCATCCTCAAAGCCAGAAATTTTCTGCATCTCCGGTAGGGATTCCTGTAAATCCTCCGCCCTTGTGGACAGCAGATAAGATTTGATGATCAGCTGATCCATCTGATGACGCCTGTAATCATCCCCAGGTGTCGTATTTTCCCCAAGGACAGTCAGCTGTTCCCGCAGACTGCGCAGCATATCAAAGAGATACTGCATTTGCTTAGCCATGCGCACCGGAAAAATATATCGGTTGGAGAGCAGAGCAATTCCCCCACCCAGAAGCGTGTAGATCAGCCGCTGCCCAAGAACGATCGGAATATTGCTGTCAATAGACTGCAGCGCCAGGGCAGAACAGGTGATAAAAGCAACCGTTGGACCATAGCCATCCGCCGCATAGATCATAAAATTTGCCACTGTCATAATGACTACTCTGGAACCAAAATCCGGGAAAATCGTAAAAAAGATAAAGCACAGCACAATGCCTGCCATGGTTCCGAACACCCTCTGGCGCACCCGTTGAACCGTGTGTTCCGTAAAAGGAATCATCATGAAAAATACGGAAATGACCAGCCAGTAAATATTATTGGACTGCCACAGGTAGGAAATAACCAGGCAGGGAGTCAGTATAATTACCTGCCGCAGGGCAAAACGCAGACGCATATTTCGAATATCTGGTTTGCGAACACGAAAATTCAGCCGACGGTAATCAGAAGTTGGTTCGATTTTCTGAAACTGAGCCTTAAATTTCATATATATATTCAGCGCATTCAGGCGATTATCCTCTTCCTCGACATGGTCAGTCAGATAATTTAAAATCTGAAATACAAGGACAAAACGGCAGTACCAGTTTGTTTTTCCTTTCATCCGCAGAGTTGCACGGTTGGCAGAATAGATTTCTTTACTGCATTTCTGGTTAATTTCACAAAGCTGTTTGTGCAGAGTGGAAACGTCTTTTGAAGAAGCAGCATTTCTTTTTGCATTGAAAATAGCCGAATTCTTTTCGGAAAAAGCATGCAAGTTTCCTGAATGAGGAATATTAGAATTCCTGTCAGTATCATCCTCCAGGTATCCGGTTTGCACCAGCAAATCTTCACATACCGAAAAACCTTCTGCAATCAGTGCTTTTAAGCGGTTCTGTCCGGCGTTTTTTCTGGAAAGGATCCATGCAAATAAAAACACGATTCCGAAGGATGCGAGCAGGGCAAGCAGACGGTTTCCAAGTGCTGCCACGGTATGTACCGGAGCAATCTGGAAAAAAATCAGCGCCATGCCGGCCGGGAAATAATTATTCGGATTGTATTCGTCAATCAGCAGATCTGCAATCCAGAACAGTGCCACTGCATTGATCAGAATGCACAACGGCAGATTGATGACCGCCAGAAAAGAAAGCACGCCCATGATCATGTACACAGCAAAATTTCGGATCAGACACTCATAGTGGCTGCACATATTTCGGTAGCGGAGAAAGGAGAGAGTCGCAAAAGGCCCGATCATTGTATTTTCCATACCGAAAAAGAAATATGTCACAAAAAAGATCAATGTTGCGACAATGGTGGGGGCAATGGCTCCCTGTATCATTTTTTTCTGTTTTTCTGATAGTTTCAAAAAATCACCTCATATTAATATTAAGAAGAAAAAATCGGTAAGTCAATGGAAATTTCAGCCGAAGTGTGGTAAACTAAAAACCAAATAGGCTCTTGCTGTATGCATGCTGATTCTGAGCAGACAGAAAGGTTGCAGCAGAGCAATGATCAGGAAAGAAAAGAGGTGCATATACGCATATGAGAATTGGAATGGGTTATGATGTGCATAAACTGACGGAGGGACGGAAACTGATCCTGGGAGGTGTGGAAATCCCGCACAGTCTGGGACTTCTGGGACATTCAGATGCAGACGTATTGCTGCATGCCATTATGGATGCACTTTTGGGAGCGGCAGCGCTGGGAGATATCGGCAAACATTTCCCGGATACGAATGAAAAATACCGCGGTATTTCCAGCCTGAAGCTGTTAGAACATGTGGGAGCTCTGCTGGAGCAGGAGCATTATATTATAGAAAATATCGATGCCACCGTGATCGCGCAGAAACCAAAACTCCGCCCGTATATTGAGCAGATGGAGCAGAATATCGCAGATACTCTTCATATTGCGAAAAACCAGGTAAATGTCAAAGCAACGACAGAAGAGCATCTGGGATTTACCGGCCGAGAGGAAGGGATTTCCGCAAATGCAGTCTGCATGCTGTCAACGATTTATGAAAACAGTATGGTCGTGGGCGACAGTGAAGGCGGCTGCCCGGGATGCGGAGGCTGTCATTGAGTATGCACCTGCGATATCTGAGGCAGGAGGAAAAAGGGAAAAGCCGTGGGCTTTATGAAACCTGTTTTCCGGAAGATACCGCAAAATTTGTGGATTATTATTATGAAGAAAAATGCCGGGACAATGAGATTATTGTGCTGGAAGAGCAGGATCATATCTGTTCCATGATTCATGCAAATCCTTTTTCGGTCAGCTACTGCGGACAGAGAGCGGATGTGCATTATCTGGTGGCTGTGGCTACGGATCCAATGTACCGCCGTCAGGGCTGTATGCGGCGTCTGCTGCAGGAATTGCTGCGGAAGGAACGAAAAAAAGGTGAGCCATTTTCCTTCCTGATGCCGGCAGATCCGGCTTATTATGAGCCTTTTGGATACCGTTATTGGGAGAATCAGCGTGTCTGGGAGACGGAGGATGCGCAGACTGAAAAACTGTGTGGATATATAATGAATCAGAAGAACTGTGCAGGGGATGCGGACAACGAAGAACTGGCACAGATCTCAAATCAGATCCTGGATGAAAAATTTGACCTTTACATTCCGAGAAATGCATCGTATTATGAACGAATGAAGAAAGAACAGCAGAGTGAAGATGGAGCGGTGGTTCCTGTGTATGACGGGAACGGACAGCTCTGCGGAAGTTTCTGTTACTCCATGGAGGACGGATTTGAAATCAGGGAACCGTTATGGAAGGCAGACGCTAAATTACCGGGTGAATCCGAAAATCTGTGTTTACCAAAAGAACGGGAAACACCGTTGATGATGGGACGGATTTTGCATTTGCCTGCTTTTGTGAAACTGCTTCGCTTTGTGGATGTGTACGAAGAAACACTGCAGATCAGGGATGAACTGTTACCGGAAAATAATGGCTGTTACCGGATTTATATAGATAGTACAGGTGGAACGGCAGAAAAAGTAGAACAATGCGAAAGTGCCAGCGCCATGGACATAGCAATATTTGGTCAACAAATGTTTGACAGATTAAAAATATTTGTCAATGAGTTGGTCTGACCATGGAGGTAGAAAGATGTTAAAGTTTGAAGAAATTATCAGTAAATTCCAGATTGAAGGAGAGATTACCGATGTAAAACCTCTGGGACATGGTACCGTAAACCATACCTATGAGATTATTTGCGGAGGGGAGCATTATGTACTTCAAGAGATGAATCATATTATATTCAAGTATCCGACGGAAGTCATGAACAATCTGTTCCTTGTGACAGAGTACCTCCATAATGTGATCGAACAGGAAGGTCGGGATCCACAGCTGGAGGGACTGACCTTTATCCGGACGAAAGCCGGAAACCAGCTGTTACAGACAGAGAATGGAAGTTATTTCCGTCTGTACCGCATGATCTGCTGCGGAGAGGAAATGAAGAAACCGACGACGCCGGAGGAGGCCTATGAGGCGGCCAAAGCCGTTGGAGTTTTTCATCGGAGACTGCGTGATTTTGACAGCAGCCAGCTCGGGGCTACCGTGCCGAAGCTGCATGATATGAAAAATGTGATGCGTCAGCTGCTTGATGCAGTCCGGGCAGATATCTGTTTCCGTACCTCAGACTGCCAGGAGCAGATTCAGTTTGTACTGGATCGTTCCAAAAAACTGAATGAAATTCAGGATGCGGTGGAGTCAAAACAAATCCCAAAACGTGTCACACACAACGATACCAGATACAGCAACGTGCTGATCGACAGTGATACAAAGAAAGCAATCTGCCTGATCGATCTGGATACGGTGATGCCGGGAGCCTCTATTTTGGATTTTGGTGATGCAGTGCGCGCCGGAGCAGCAACCTTTACCGAGGATGAGAAATTTGGGAATATTGAGCTGGATCTTAATCTGTTCCGCGGTTATGTGCAGGGCTACTGCCATGAGATGGGACGCATCCTGACCGCAAAGGAAAAAGAACTGATGGTTTATGCGGTATGGCTTATGACCATGGAGAGTGGAATCCATTTCCTGACGGATTACCTCAGTGGAGACCGGAATATCACAAATTTCTCCGATGAACGCCAGAATCTGTATCGTGCGGTCAATCAGTTTTTCCTGGTGCTGGATATTGAGGAAAAGAAAGAGCAGATGAGTGAGATCGTGGCAGCTGTGCTGATGAAGAAATAGTAACTGAAATATATATGAGAAAGGAGAGCAGGGAAACCTGCTTAAATGGAATGAAACTTTACAATACACTGACAAAACAGAAAGAAGAATTTGTACCTTTACATGAGGGAAAGGTAAGTATGTATGTGTGCGGACCAACCGTATACAATTTTATCCATATCGGAAATGCGCGTCCGATGATCGTATTTGATACGGTGCGCAGATACATGGAATACAAAGGCTATGAAGTAAATTATGTGTCCAACTTCACTGATGTAGATGACAAGATCATCAAAAAAGCCATCGAGGAAGGACGTACCGCAGAGGAAGTTTCTCAGCAGTACATTGAAGAGTGCAAAAAAGATATGCACGACATGAACGTAAAACCGGCAACTACCCATCCGCTGGCAACACAGGAAATTCAGGGCATGCTGGATATGATCAGCACTCTGATCGAAAAAGGATATGCCTATGCGGCAGTTGATGGAACTGTTTACTACCGTACCAGAAAATTTAAGGATTACGGAAAACTTTCCCATAAAAACATTGATGATCTGGAAGCGGGACACAGAAATATACAGGTAACCGGTGATCTGAAAGAAGATCCGTTGGATTTCGTACTCTGGAAGCCGAAAAAAGACGGTGAACCATACTGGGAGTCTCCGTGGTGTCAGGGACGTCCGGGCTGGCATATTGAGTGCTCTGTGATGTCCAAAAAATATCTGGGCGACGAGATTGACATTCATGCCGGCGGCGAGGATCTGATTTTCCCGCATCATGAGAATGAGATCGCACAGAGTGAGGCTGCCAACGGTGTGCCATTTGCAAAGTACTGGCTGCACAATGCATTTTTAAATATTGATAACAAAAAAATGTCAAAATCTCTCGGAAATTTCTTTACCGTAAGAGAGATTGGTGAGAAATATGACCTTCAGGTTCTGCGTTTCTTTATGCTTTCCGCACATTACAGAAGTCCGTTAAACTTCAGTGCGGATTTGATGGAAGCCGCAAAGAGTGGACTGGAGCGTATCGTGACAGCAGCAGAGAACCTGCAGAGATTATCCGGCAGCACAAGCGGTGATCTGACAGAGGGAGAAAAAGAATTTCTGGCACAGTCTCATGTATACCAGGAAAAATTTGAGGCTGCTATGGATGATGATTTCAATACTGCTGATGCAGTATCCGCAATTTTTGAGTATGTAAAATTCTGTAACACCAATGCATCTGGTGAGAACAGCAAAGCATACATTGATGCATTGTATGCAAAATTAAAAGAGCTGTGCGATGTTCTTGGAATCATTGTAGAAAAAGAGGCAGAGATTCTGGATGAGGATATCGAGAAACTGATCGAGGAGCGTCAGGCAGCAAGAAAAGAGAAAAACTTTGCCCGTGCCGATGAGATCCGTGATGAGCTCGCAGCAATGGGAATTATTCTGAAAGATACAAGAGAAGGAGTTACATGGAAAAGAGCGTAGATACAGCAGCACTGCCGATTTTCAGTGCAATCCGTGAAACATTTGATATTCGAAAAGGTGATATCCGTACCTATTCGCCGCTGACGCTGGCGTACATCGGAGATGGCATTTATGACCTTGTGATCCGTTCCATGATCGTGGCGCAGGGCAACACAAAAGCAAGCCAGCTTCATCAGCATACCAGTCATCTGGTAAAGGCACATTCTCAGTCTGCGATGATGGAGTATCTGCTTCCGGAACTTTCCGAGGAAGAAGAAGCCGTGTACAAACGGGGACGGAATGCGAAATCTCCGACTATGGCAAAAAATGCTAGCATGAGTGATTACCGCCGGGCAACGGGATTTGAGGCTCTGATGGGATATCTGTATCTGGCAGACCGGTTAGACCGGATTCTGGAACTTACGGTTCTGGGACTGGACGGTCTGGAGAAAGAAGAAAAGTTACATCAACATCATTAGGGAGAAAATACATGAGATACGAAGAATTAACCATCGAGGGCAGAAATGCAGTTCTGGAAGCATTTCGTTCTGGCAAGACCATTGATAAGGTGTTTGTGTTGGAAGGCTGCCAGGATGGTCCGATCAAAACAATTTTAAGAGAAGCAAAAAAATATGGCACGATGGTAAAATTTGTTTCCAAAGACCGTCTCGACAATATGTCTGAAACAAAAAAACATCAGGGTGTGATCGCTTACGCGGCAGCATATAATTATGCAACCGTAGAGGATATTCTGGCAAAGGCTGAGGAAGCCGGAGAACCGCCGTTTATCTTCCTGCTGGATGGAATCGAAGATCCGCATAATCTGGGTGCGATCATCCGTACCGCAAACCTTGCGGGCGCACACGGTGTCATTATTCCGAAAAACCGCGCGGTTGGTTTAACTGCAACAGTAGCAAAAACTTCTGCCGGAGCGCTAAATTATACGCCAGTAGCAAAAGTAACAAACTTAAGTACAACAATGAAAGAACTGAAAAAACAGGGACTCTGGTTTGTATGTGCCGATATGGATGGCGAAGTAATGTACCGTCAGAACCTGACCGGACCGATTGGACTTGTGATCGGAAACGAGGGTGACGGTGTCAGCAAGCTGGTGCGGGAAAACTGTGATTTTACTGCGTCCATTCCGATGAAGGGGGATATTGATTCCCTGAATGCATCGGTAGCCGCAGGTGTTCTGGCTTACGAGATCGTGCGTCAGCGTCTGCAGAAATAGAAAAAAGAATGGAATTATAAGAAATGAAAAGACAGTATGATGCCTTTACGGACGAAGAACTGATCGAACAGTTACGCGCGGGAGATTCCGGTGTGATGGATTTCCTGATGGAAAAATATAAATATCTCGTCCGCAAAAAGGCAAATGCTGTCTTTTTGCTTGGCGGTGATACAGATGATCTGGTGCAGGAGGGAATGATCGGGCTGTTTAAGGCGGTACAGGATTTTGATAACAGCAAAAGCAGCTTTTTTCATTTTGCGGAGCTGTGCATCAGCAGACAGATCTACCATGCCATTGAGGCGGCAGGCAGAAAAAAACATGGTCCACTAAATGCTTATGTTTCCCTGTCGGCGGAAGCCAAAGATTCCGATAATCTGTCCCTGGAGGAGAGCATGACGGTGCGGGAGGAAAATCCGGAACAGATTTTGATCGATCGTGAGAGTGTGGATGTATTTCTGGAAAGCATCCATACCACCTTAAGTCCCATGGAAAATATAGTACTGGATGCCTATCTGGATGGATGGAATTACCGGCAAATCGCAGAGAAGATGGGAAAAACAGAAAAGTCCATTGACAATGCGCTGCAGAGAATCAAAACGAAAGTGCAGAAACTCAGATCCCATATCGAAAAGTAACAGGATCCAAAAACAGCTGAATGTGAGGCGGATTGAAGGTAAATAGAAAAAAGAGTGCCGTCAGAACACATAAAAGAATGACAGCGGACAGACTTGTGACTCTTAATGGTTTCTGCAGCAGTTTTGTGCTAATATAAAAAGTCAGAAAGACACTGACAAAGAAAATAGCGATATCAAGTACGGTGAAACTTTTCCCGATGATTCCGGTGTAAGTGTAGAAACTGACCGGGATAAAGGCAAGTCCGCAGAAAAGCCCAAGGGTGCGTGCGGCCAGCAGGTCACGGGAGGAAGTACCGTATTTTTTATATTCGATAATAATAAAAATAAGCATTGGGAAAAAAAGCAGTTTCATGTGCTCCCAGGTGGATTCGTTTACGGCGGAAAACAGACCGATCACGGGAGTTTGTCCGGACCATGCAAACGTGAAGTGCAGTAGTGTCCCGATGACAGACACAAAAAGAAAACCGAGTTTGTTTGATTTTTTCAGGAAATCGTTGATAAACTGTACCATAAAAAATTGCCTCCATATACTGAACTGGAAAATAGTATTCTCTCCAGACAGTATATGCAGACAATTCAATTTCAGAACAAAATCTTTGAAAAATATCTGTTTATAACAGTTCCCTGTAAACCCGCAACACGTTTTTGTAACAGATTTTTTCTATCTGAGTCGGTGTCAGACCGGCTTTTTTCATTGCCTGAATGAGTTTTGGCATAACACTGCAGTCCGCAAAATCGTAATAAGGGGTGATCCCATCAAAATCGGAACCCAGGGAAACAAAATCTTCTCCACCAAGGTTTATCAAATACTTCATATGGACCACAGCCTGATCCAGATAATTCTGAGAAGCTGTCGGTTTCCCCAGGAAATCTTTGCAGAAGTTGATGCCGGTGATGCCGCCGCGGTCTGCCAGTTTGCGGATCATGTCATCCGTGAGGTTGCGCACAGCAGGACAGACGCTGCGGGCGTTGGAGTGACTGGCGACAAATGGCTTTGTCGTATGATTTAGTACATCGTAAAAACCGGCATCGGATAAATGGGAAACATCAATGATCATACCAAGTTGTTCCATTTCCGCTAGCATGGCGATGCCTTGCTCTTTTAATCCGCAATCTTTACTGTTCGAGCAGGAAGAAGCATCCGTTTCGGATCGGGATAACTTTAGGTTTGGAAATCCCAGAGAATTTTCATAATTCCAAGTCAGTGTCATCATGCGCATGCCAAGCTGGTACAAGATACGGAGATATTCTGGTTTTCCAAGTGTGATCTCACCTTCTTCTCCGGTTAAAAGTGCAGAAATCACACCTTCCGCCTGATTATTTTGAATGTCATTCCAGGAACGGGCCGGACGGATCACATCTGCATGTTTTTCGAGTTCTGTGTAGAAAAGGTCAATCAGCTCCAGTGCTTCCATGAGAGGATGCTCGACCTGGGCAAGATTGACATATACAGCAAAATTCTGCAGCAGATAGTTACTTTCCTGCATGCGAGACAACGAGAGTTGATTTTGTGGACATTCCAGTCCATAAGGTTGTTTCTGCCGCTTTTTTTCAAGCATGACGGACAGTGTATCGCAGTGCATATCAATGATTTTCATGTAAAAACCTCCCTGATTGCTCAAAATGCTTTGTTAATAGATTTATGATAAAAACATTCTGAGATAATTGTTGTTTTAAGTTTGAATTATTTATTATACATTATAGCAAAAATAGTGTAAAATGGAACGAAAGAATTATAATATTCCGAGAGTATATCAAGAACATTAGGAGAAAAATGGGGTATATACAATATGCGAGATAAAAGAAAAGATAAAGCGTTTTTTTCAAGAGTTGGTATCAGTTATTTTACTATGGCACTTCTGATGACGATAGTACAGCTAGTAATATCAATGCTCATTGGAATTTTTGCACCGCAGCTGATGAATAAGCCAATTATAAACTGGATAGTTTCATTAGTACCATTATATCTGCTTGGGATTCCGGTGTGTGCGCACCTGATGCGCTCACTGCCTGGAATGCAGCTGTATCGGAACAAGATGAATGCAGGGCACTGGTTTAAAATTTTGTGTATCTGTATCTGCGTGATGTACTTGGGGAATATCATTGGAAATGTGGTGTGTGCGTTGCTCAGTTGGAGTACGGGACTGGATCTATCTCTGGGACTGGATAGTCTGATGTCTAATGGAAGTCCCTGGTTTTCGTTTCTGTTTACAGTGATTTTGGCGCCAGTTATGGAAGAATTTATTTTTCGGAAAGTTATGATTGACAGGACGATTGTCTATGGAGATAAGGCAGCAATTGTGCTGTCAGGACTGATGTTTGGCCTTTTTCATGGTAATTTCCATCAGTTTTTTTATGCATTCGGACTTGGATGTATTTTGGCTTATGTCTATATCAGAACCGGAAATGTGAAATATAACATCATGCTTCACATGGCTGTAAATTTTCTTGGTGGATTTTTATCTTCTGTACTGTTAAAAAACATGGATTACATGTCCTGGGCCAGTGGAAATCCTTACGTAGTTGTTGATTTGATGTTTAACCATATGGGTGCTATTGCGGGACTGGTATTTCTGGAAGTGTGTATGATCAGTATGGCAATCGCAGGTTTTATATTTTTGCTCAATTCGGTGAAAAAGATGGAATTGCGATCCGGGGAGCGGGAAATGCCGAGAAATGAGATGGCCTGCGCAATGTTTGGAAATCCGGGAATGATATTGTTTGTCCTGATGTGTGTCGGTCTGTTTGTTATTTCTATGTTGTAAAATGGACGCAAGAAAAATCCGGCAGATGGATTATAATTCCATCATGCCGGACATAATACATCCGCCCGCTGCACCAGCGGCCTCTAATTCCTGCCACTGTAAAGGGTCAAATTTAATACCGCCGATTCCATAGACCGGAACAGATACGGACTTGCATACCGCCTGAAGAAATTTCAGACCACGGGGTGCAAGTCCTTTTTTGCAGTCGGTCACATAAATGTGACCGGAGGTAAGATACGTTGCGCCGAGCCTTTCGGCTTCCAGTGCCTCATCCACAGAGTGAACAGAAGTGCCAATGACGGAAAAGCCGGATAGTTTTTCTGCGGCTGTTCCATCATTACCTGCAAGATCGCGAAGCTGCAAAAGAGGAAGGTGGACAGAAGAACATCCAATATCAAGTGCTTCCTGCCAGAATGTATGAAGGATGCAAGGAACATTGTAACGCTGGCAGAGAGGCAAAACTCTTGTGGCAAGGGCTTTGTATTCCTCTGCCGGCAGATCTTTTTCCCGCAGGATCAGAGCTGCGGGGTGAGCCTGGCACACCCGCTCAATCTGATCCATGAAGGGATGTGCGGCCAGATGCCGGTTGCTGACAGCCAGAAGCGGGAATGTCAGATTTTGTTTTGTCAGATTCGGAAAGTTTATTCCAGCGCTCATATTGTTTCTCCTTGATGATAGGTAAATACTGTATGTAAATGAGAAGTATAATATTTACACATAAATATAATCACTCATAACTGGTTGTAACTTATGCTGTAATAAAGCGTCATAAATCTCATCTACCGAACGGCCGTCTGCAATCTCGAACTGATCGTCTCCCTTATCTTCAATGTCTTCTACGTGACTTCCGATGCCGGTGCTTACACCGGCAGAGATTTTTGTCGCAGCAATATCTACCAGGTGATCACGGACGCGTTCACATTCTCTGGTGGAAACGGTAATGCTTGCAAATGGCATAAACAGTCGGTAAGCACAGACTACCTGAAGAAGCTGGCGTTCGTGGACATCCATCGGGTTAATACGGTCATTATTGATAATTGGGCGAAGCCGCGGGCAGGAGAATGCAATCTCAGCATGCGGATATTTGCGCTGCAGCAGATAGGCATGATAACCGGTGGCAAAGGCATCTTTACGAAAATCGTCAAGACCGAGCAGTGCGGCAAAGCCAACCCCGCGCATACCGCCCATTAAAGCGCGTTCTTGTGCGTTGATGCGGTACGGGAATATGCGTTTGTGACCTGCCAGATGCAGTGTTTCGTATTTGTCAGAGTTGTAAGTTTCCTGGAAAACGGTGACATAATCAGCACCACAGGCATGCAGGTAAGCATATTGATCGGAATTGACCGGATAAATTTCCAGACCGATTACTTTAAAATATTTTTGAGCAATCTTGCATGCTTCTCCGATATATTCCACTGTGGACATAGTCGGACTTTCACCGGTCAGAATCAGGATTTCCTGGAGACCGGTAGCAGCGATGGCTGCCATTTCTTTTTCTATTTCTTCCGGTGTCAGGCGGGCACGGTGAATCTTATTGTGGCAATTGAAACCGCAGTAAATGCAGTAGTTCTCACAATAGTTAGCAATGTAGATAGGAGTGAACATATAGACACTGTTGCCGAAATGCTTTTTTGTCTCAATCTGAGCTGCCTGTGCAATTTCTTCCAGAAATGGCAGTGCAGCCGGAGAGAGCAGTGCCTGAAAATCCTCCGGGGTACGTTCAGAATGTGCCAGCGCACGTTTTACATCTTCTGCGGTATATTTTGTATAGTCATAAGATTCCATAGCATTGATGACCTGATCCATGATATCGGAGCCGATATTTTGCATATCTGGCAGATAGGTCATGTGGTCAATTCGGTTCTTTTTCTGATCTTCCAGAATTTCTTCACTTAAAATACTTTCGTTGATATGTTTACTTTCCATGTCTGAATGCCTCCTAATCCTGTAAAAATCCAGTCAGTGGGGAAGAAGCACTTGCACCCCGCTCGATAGTGCGGCCAAGACCGGACAGATAAGCACTTCGTCCAGCTTCGATTGCTTTTTTAAAAGCTTCTGCCATCAGCGGTACATTTCCGGCAGTAGCTACGGCTGTGTTTGCCATGACAGCGGCAGCACCCATTTCCATGGCATCGCAGGCTTGGGATGGACGACCGATACCTGCATCTACAATGATTGGGAGATCAATCTCGTCAATCAGGATCTGAATGAAATCTCTGGTAGAAAGCCCTTTGTTTGAACCAATCGGAGAACCAAGCGGCATGATACAGGAAGCACCTGCATCTGCAAGAGCTCTGGCAGCATTCAGATCCGGATACATGTAAGGCATAACGACGAAGCCTTCTTTTGCAAGTATTTCTGTTGCTTTTATGGTTTCGTAATTATCTGGAAGCAGATATTTAGAATCATGAACAACTTCAATTTTGACAAAATCACCGCAGCCAAGAGCTCTGGAAAGGCGGGCGATGCGGACTGCCTCTTCTGCATTTCTGGCACCGGAAGTATTTGGCAGCAGTGTGACATTTTCCGGAATGTAGTCCAGAATATTTGCCAGACCGCCTTCATTGGCACGGCGCAGAGCCAGAGTGATGATCTGTGCACCTGCTTTTTCTACACAGGCTTTTACCAGTTCCAGTGAGAATTTCCCAGATCCGAGAATAAAACGGGATGTAAATTCATGTCCTCCCAGTATTAATTTATCTTCAGTTGTATTCATTGTAATTACCATCCTTTCATATATCTTCTTCACCCAGGATCAGCCGGGTGATCATATTTGCTTCATGGGCAGCGCAGATGGCAACTCTGGGAGCCATCAGACCGTTGCCGTAAGTCGGTTCCGATACGTCATCTCCGCACAGATAAAAATTTTTCATCGGGTGTTTGGTCAGAATCGTATTGCTGCTGCCAAAACCAGCCATTCCGGAGGCAGACACAAGCTTCTTTTCCGGAAATAATTGCAGAATTCCATTGACAAGTATGGCTTTTGCAAGCGGGTCGTCAAAGGCTTCACAGATAATAGAATCATCTGTAAAAAGTTCCGTCAGGTTATCTTTTGTTACCCTGACACAGTCAGTTCGGATATCCAGATAAGGATTAATCTTTTTCAGAAGAGACTGCATGGCATCGGTTTTCTTCATGCCAAGATGTTCGATAAAATATTGCTGACGATTCAGATTAGAGATATCAACGACATCAAAATCAATGAGATGGAGATGCCCTACCCCGATGCGAGCAAGCGCACAGGCAACATTGGAACCAAGACCGCCAAGTCCGGCGATTGCCACAGAACCGGCGGAGAGCAGTGCCTGCGTTTCCGGGGAGTGACGTTCTTCTAAGGCATTCATGATCTGTGCTTTCGTCAGTGTGTGTGTTGTTTCCATGGATGATCAGCCTCCTCCCATAAAAGTAACAATTTCCATACAGTCGCCATCTTTCAGACAGGTGGTGGAATATCGGTCTCTTGGTAATATTTCTTCGTTTAATTCCACCACAATGCGGTTTTCCCGATACTGGTTTGCTTCCAGATAGCTGCTGATCGTTGTTTCGGTGGTCAGAATGACTTTCTTTCCATTTGCAGTGATTGTCATAGATGCTCCTTTCCAAGTTTGAGAAGTGTGAAATACACATTTTCTGCGAAACGCATATTGCCAAAAAAAGAGTTCATGAAAAAAATACACCCGTGGTGGTGCACCCCTTCATGAACTCTTGTGTGTTCACTCTCAACTTTACTTTATTTAGTTTTGTCCCTTAATTTGGAAAAATCAGAAAGTGTGCTATCACGCAAGAAAGTGTGCTATCACACACTTACGCGAATAAAATCATCAATGGCACAGCTTTCTTGCCCGCGCCGAGCACGCTTGCGAAGCAATAATTTCTTTTCGTGCGAGTGCGCATCGTTTGCACGAAGTGCTTTTGTTTGATAGGAAATTCATCGTAATTTCCTATCAAACAAAAAAGAGATACGTGGTAATGTATCTCTCAAATCGTTCATTTCTTATACATTCCTACGTTGGCATTATCCAAATCAGGTTCGTGGGTCGAAGTTCTTAACTTCCTCTCAGCCTAGTACATAAGCTCCCCATATGTGATTACAAGGCTGAGTATAAAAATAAATGGCAAAAATGTCAATAGCTTTTTTGAAAAAAATAAAAAAACAACAAAAATGTTTGAATAATCAGATAATTCATGTTTTTTGGTAAAAAAGACACATTAGAAAAAGTATTGACATGATTTAGGAAATATTGTATAGTATACAAGTCAGCGATTGCTGAGCAGGCTGCCGTGGCACAGTAGGTAGCGCACCTCATTGGTAGTGAGGAGGTCACGGGTTCGATTCCCGTCGGTAGCTTTAAGCCGGAAACTGGAGTTCATCAGTTTCCGGCATTTTTTATCTCAGTCGGGAAGACTCCCGCTTCTGAAAGTGATGAGTAATAACAAGCCTTTCTCAGTGGGAGTATAATCTCCGACTGAGATAAACGCTCCGCGAGGATGTGCAGTGATTCTGAGAAGAATATGTCAGCTTTCGCTGACCAGAATCACGCACCAAGTCTCACGTGCGTTCGACTTGAATCTTAATGTAGGATAGGATGAGGAGAGAGAAATAATGGCAGTAAATATTGATGAGATGGCGAAAGTACTGGTAGTTTATAGCACGGAAGAAGCAGATGAAATAGAAGTACGTTTTCGTATGCAAAAAATTATGTGTGCCAGAAAGAAAATCGGTTCTGGAAAGCATGGTAATTTTTTGCTGGCAATGAATAATTTTGGGGAAGAAATTTATGTAAATCCGGAGGATGAGGAAGCAGCTCGTGCTGTGATCGAGCAGTGGAGAAATGATAAAAAAGAGGAGAGGGAAAAAGCAGCGGCAGATCCGCAGACAGAGACGGCAGGAAAAGGAAGTAAAATGCTTCTTCCACGTATTGCGGCAGGCATAGCTCTTGTGATCATTGTTGCTTTATATATAACCCGTTTGAGATAAGCCATGAATGATCTGCAGATAGAATATTTTCTGGCTGCGGCCAGGAATATGAGTTTTTCAAAGGCGGCCCAGGAGCTGTTTGTGTCACAGCCTGCCATCAGCCGGCAGATATTGGCACTGGAACAGGAACTTGGCTGCCCATTGTTTGAACGATTAAACAGAGGTATAGTACTGACGGCAAATGGTGAAATGTTTTATGATTTTTTTGAACGGTATCGCGGCGAATTATTTGACCTGAAACTGAGAGCAAAATTATTTCTGGAAAATAAAAAACAGGTATTGCATTTTGGTGTTTTAAATAACTGGGATATTTCTGAAATTCTTTTGCCGGTATTACAAGATTTTTCCAAAGAGTATCCAAATGTAAAGGTTGAAGTAAACAGCTACGAGCCCCGCAGTTCTCAGGAAGCTTTGCAAAGCGGAAAAGAGGATGTGATTATTACTATTGAACCAAAAATTTTAAATATCCAGGGAATCATGCATGCAAAAGTGGCAGACTTGCCGAGAGTTTTGATTTACAGTACTGCCAATACACCCAAATATGAGAGTGTGCTTACTCCCTACGATTTTCGTGAGGAAGAATTTCTGGCAGTTGCCGGAGAAGACAATGATTATGTGACGGATTTGATTCGAAGCGTATGCAAACCATACGGTTTCACGCCGAAGATCCAGCCAGTCCACAGTACAGATGCAATGATCATGGGCGTGCAATGTGGACTAGGCGTAGCAGTTACAGATAGTTGGAGCCGTGCATTGGATAATCCTGGATTTGCATATCTGCATCTGGAATCCACCCATCCGCTTAGTGTTGTATGGATCAATGAAAATCAGGATCCAGCCATTGATCGATTTGTATCGCTGCTGAAAAAAGTGATCTGTATGCATAACTGACCTGGTGATATAACAAAATGGTTATACCAGACGCCTGTTTTTTCTATTTGACGTATGAAAAAGATTGGATTAGAATAAAAATATCAAGAAAAAAGGAGGCAGAATTATGGCAGACAAATTTTATGCCAAGGGACCGGGAAACAACGGTTATATCAAAAACCTGGAAGTCCTTGATTTCAACCCTTGGAATGGTAAAAGTGGCGTTTTCCAGATGCAGGTTTACAAAACTGCAGAAGGTAAATATTATCTGTATGGTTCCTGTTTTGGCGGCTCACAGAACGGAGTACTGATTGCTGACATTACAGATCCGGAACATACCAGATTTGTAAAGCATCTGCAGTTGTTAGATCCGGAAGAATATCCGACTACCTCTACACCAAAGATTCAGGTAGCAGACGATCTTCTGATCTGTGCAATGACCGCTGGTTCAGGACCGGGTGCATTAGTAGAGCAGAGCGAACTTATGAATATGAAATGTCAGGCTGGTATCCAGATCTGGAGCCTGAAAGAAGATCCGGAGAATCCGAAATATTTAGGATACTGGGATTGCGGAGTACCGCACTCCATTGGCGTTCATCGTTTCATGTATAACGGAGGTCCTTACGTATATCTTTCCTGCGAATCCGAGCGTTTCGAAGGTATGATCATGCGTATCGTAGATATCTCTGATCCGACAAATCCGCATGAGGTTGGTAACTGGTGGGCTCCTCATCAGTTTGTAGACGGATATCCTTGCAGAACTGTTGATCATCATGCAGGACATGTTCCGTCCTTCATGGACAAAGGATGGATGCATGGACCGCCATTCAGACGTGATGATGGAATTATGTTCTGTGGTTACGGCGGAGATGGTCTGTATGTTCTGGATGCAAAAGACGTGACACGTCCGCATCTGTTAGGACAGCTGAAATTCATGCCGGCATTCTCAAGCCATCTGGCAGGAGCACGTACTCATACAGCATTACCGCTGCCGGGCCGCGATTTCTGCGTAGTTACAAATGAGGGCGAGAGATTCCAGTTCTTCCCGGAAGGATCTATCAAAGAGGCACAGGCTATGAATAATCTTCATATGGTTGATGTCAGCGATCCGACACATCCGACTCTGGTTGCAGAGTTCCCATATCCGGAAGTACCGGAAGACTTCCCGTATCCAAACTTCAATGTAATGAACCTTGGATGCCAGGGACCGTTCGGACCGCACAACCTGCATGAGCCGATGAGCAACAAGCCATGGCTGGAGCAGAGAGGCGACAGAGTATACTGCTGTTATTTCGCGGCAGGTCTGCGTATCTATGATGTATCTGATCCTTACTACATCAAAGAGCTCGCATACTTTATCCCGCCAAATCCGAATAAAAAACCGGAAGATTCCTTCTTCCCGGGATTACCGGGTCCACGTAACGCAATGACAGAAGATTGCTGCGTAGATGACAGAGGATATATCTATGTAACCTGCTTCGATGATGGTTTCTATGTATTAAAGAGAACCGGAGCAGCTGACAACTAAGAAATACTGCCTGGTCAGCATTCCTTGGTGACGAAAAGAGAATAGACGCTAAAACAACCCATTGTCAGGAAAAAATCCTGACGATGGGTTGTTTTTTTTAGTCCTTTTGTGTATGATGGAAAACGAGAGAAAAAGTGATACGACAAGGAGAAAACAAAATGAAAAAAGAACCATTTGTTACCAAAGAGCAGATTGAGGAGATTGTGAAATCCTATCCGACTCCTTTCCATTTATATGATGAAAAAGGAATCCGCGAAAATGCAAAAGCGGTGAAAGAAGCATTTGCATGGAATCCGGGATTCCGCGAGTATTTTGCAGTAAAAGCTACGCCGAACCCGTTCTTATTAAATATCTTAAGAGAATATGGATGCGGAGCTGACTGTTCTTCCATGACAGAGCTGATGCTGTCTCATGAGATTGGAATGTCCGGCGAGGAGATAATGTTTTCCTCTAACGATACACCGGTAGAAGAGTTTGTGTACGCAAATGAGATTGGTGCAACCATCAACCTGGATGATTTTACACACATTGATTTCCTGGAGAAAGCGATCGGCAAGTTCCCGAAAACAATGAGTCTTCGTTACAATCCGGGCGGAGTGTATACACTGAGCAACGGTATCATGGATAACCCTGGCGATGCAAAATACGGCTTTACCAAAGAGCAGCTGTTTGAAGGATACAAACTTCTGAAAGAAAAAGGTGTAGAACGTTTCGGTATCCATGCATTCTTAGTAAGTAATACCGTTACAAACGATTATTATCCGACACTGGCTCGTACTTTATTTGAGTTATGTGTGGAAATCAAAGAAAAACTTGGTATCAAGATCAGCTTTATCAACTTGTCCGGCGGTGTTGGAATTGCTTACAAACCGGATCAGGTTCCGAATGATATCCGCGCGATTGGTGCGGGCGTTCGGAAAGTATACGAGGAAGTACTTGTTCCGGCTGATATGGGTGATGTTGCCATCTATACTGAGATGGGAAGATTTATGATGGGACCGTATGGCTGCCTCGTTACAAAAGCAATTCATGAGAAACACACTTACAAAGAGTATATCGGCGTGGATGCGTGCGCAGCGAACCTGATGCGTCCGGCTATCTATGGCGCATATCATCACATTACGGTTGCCGGCAAAGAGGATGCACCTTGTGATCATAAATATGATGTGGTTGGTTCCCTTTGCGAGAACTGCGATAAATTTGCCGTAGACCGCATGCTTCCGAAGATTGACATGGGTGATTATTTGGTGATCCATGATACAGGTGCACATGGATTTTCCATGGGATACAACTATAATGGACGTCTCCGTTCTGCAGAAGTACTGCTGAAAGAGGATGGAAGCGCACAGCTGATCCGTCGTGCAGAGACACCGAAGGATTACTTTGCAACCTTTGACTGTTTTGATATTATCAAAGGTCTGGTGTAAAATGGAGTAAAATATAAATTTTTTCTTGCATTTTGTATACCTGTATGATATGATAAGCGTGTTCGGTAAAAACCGAACACCTTGCCGCTGTGGCGGAATTGGCAGACGCACTTGACTCAAAATCAAGCGGGTAACTCCGTGCCGGTTCGAGTCCGGCCAGCGGCATTTTGATTAGAAAACAGGAAGGTGTATACTTTCCTGTTTTTTAAAAATGCAGAGAAAATATTAACGGAGAATATAAAACATCCGATATTAAAAAAAATGTAATGGCATTTTTGATAAGGAAATTTATATTATAGAGGAACTAGGAACTTAAAGAAAGGCATCGAACGCAAGGGGGCGAAAGCATGATTGACAGAACTAACAGATATTATTTGACAACAGCGGAAATGCTCGTGATGCGTGCTATCTGGCTCGCAGATCACGATATGGTTTTAAGTGAAGTAGTAAAAGCCTGCAATGCAGTGTATGGCAAAAACTGGAAACCTCAGACAGTAAGTACTTATCTGAGCCATCTGGTTCAGAAGGAGTTTTTACGGATGGATCGTAATGGTAAGATTTACAGCTATCATCCAATCGTAGAAGCATCAGAGTATATGAAGTATGACGTGCAGAATTTCGTAGAATTCTGGGGCATGACACCGGCTGAAATGATGAAGAATTATCTGGAAATTCGCGGATCTTCCAAGGAAGAGCGTGATGAAGTGCGTGCACTGATCACAAAGATGGAAGACGCGGGCAAATAACATCAGATATTATTGAGATAGAAACAAAAAATGTGCATAAAAAGTCAGGAAAACAGCATTTCTTGACTTTTTTTCTTTTTACCATTAAAATGTAGTGGAAATTTTGATCAACGTAGAAAGATTACTTTAAAAGAAAGGCAGACTAATAAAAATGAAAAAAATTATTGTGGGGTTATTAATGACAGCGATGATCTGTTCTCTGGCAGCCTGTGGAGGAAAGAATCAGACGGGGGCTAATACAGATGCATCTGCTGCAGGCGAGGCATCCGCTCTGCAGGAGACAGGAAGTACTTCAGCAGATGCAGAGAAAGAAGAAGCAGCTTATGTGCCGGGACAGTGGAACGGCGAAGTATACACAAACACATCTCTTGGAATGAGCCTGACATTGCCGGAAGGATGGCAGATCGGTACGCAGGAAGAGATTGACGCAGTAGAAAATGCGGGTCAGCAGGTGACTGGCAACACGGATTCTTCCAGTGATGTAAGTAACTATGAACTTTATATTTACAATCCGAATACCGGATCAGCAATTGCAATGATGACAGAAAATCTGGCTGTATTTGGAGATGTGACAGCGCAGCAGTATGCTGAGACACTTTCAGAGCAGCTGTTGAGCTATCAGGATCAGGGCATCACATACAGTCTGAATCCAATCAGCACAAAGACAATTGGAAAGACAGAGTTCGTATCCTTTGACGGAATTGCGGATTATCAGTCCAATAACATTTACCAGTGTTATGCGATTGCGGAAAACGGCGGATGCATGATCACTATGATCATCACAGGACCTTCCGATACGGGACAGAGTGAATGTGAAAATGTCATTGCTTCTATTCAGGCCACAGAGTAAATAGAAAAAGATGGAACAATTATTTGAAAAGATTATTCAAATGACTGTTTCATCTTTTTTTGTTTTGATAGGAAATTACGATGAATTTCCTATCAAACAAAAGCACTTCGTGCAAACGATGCGCACTCGCACGAGAAGAAATTCTTGCTTCACAAGCGTGCTCGGCGCGGGCAAGAAAGATGTGCTATTGATAATTTTAAACGCGTAAGTGTGTGATAGCACACTTTCTTGTATTATTCAAATGTTACTATTAGACAAACTAAAATAATAGATATCACCTTTTTATTTCTCATATACGGTGTAATGATATTTTCGTAACAGTTCTACTGCATGATCATAAGCATCTGCTTCATAAAACTCCACCTGTAAAACACCCTGTTGGAATTCGCGGTTGTGGATGATGCCGATGTTTTTGATGCTGATGTTGTTGGAAGCCAGGATCGTAGCAATGGTAGCGATTCCTCCGGCCTCATCGATCAGGTCGCAGAACAGCTGGTAAACCGGACGGATCGGACCGCGGTAGGAGATGTTGAAGGAATCACGATATTCCTTGGCAGAACTGAAAAATTCTTTGATTTCCGCCGGATGGCTTTCCGCAATGGTATTTCGTGTCTGCTGCAATGCACTGACGTAAGTATCGATCAGTTCTAAAATCTGGCTTCGGTTTGCCACACAGATATTTTCCCACATGGTAGGATCTGAGGATGCGACACGGGTGATGTCTTTGAAACCGCCGGCAGCGATCGTGCGCAGTGTTTCGTCAGAGTCATCCAGATTTTTCACTAAATTGACCAGTGTGGCTGCAATGACTGTCGGCAGATGGCTGATGGAACCTACGGAAAAATCATGTTTTTTATAATCAAGAATCAGTGGAACTGCACCGATGGATGCCACAAACTGTTCGAATTCTTCTATTTTTTTGGGCGAAACCGTATGGGTCGGGGTAAGAATATAGTACGCATTTTCAAGCATGTAAGCAGTGGAATATTCGTAGCCTACGTGTTCCGTTCCGCACATAGGATGACCACCGATAAAATGTCGTTCCAGATCCGGGTATTTCTGAATCTGCTCATGGATGCCGGTTTTGACACTTCCCACATCCGTTAACAGCATATCATCATGCAGGATGCCGGATAATTCCCGGACATAGTCTGCATTGTTGAGAACAGGGGCACACAGATAGATATAATTACAATCGGAAAATCCTTTGCCAACCTGATCCAGTGCTTCTGAGATAATGCCTTCGGATAATGCGGCATCAAGAGTGGCACGACAGGTATCATAAGCGACGATCTGAATATCCGGATAGATGCGATGCACCGTCTTTGCTACAGAACCGCCGATATGTCCAAGGCCGATAAAGCCGATTTTTTCTGGAATCATAATGTACCTCCTTCATAATGTTATTTTATATTTTTATGATTCGCATGTCACAGGAAAAGAACCTTTTGAAAGATAATTGGAACTTTGTATGGTGACATCTTTTGCCATGATAACGCATTTACATGAAAAAGTCAACACTTTAAAGCGTAAAAGCGAAATGCAAGATGGCAGAATACTGGATGGAATTGTTTTATGGAAGTGTGTCATGCAGGAAGTTTGGCTGAGTACTGCTCCTGTTCAGAGAATTTCTTCGCGTAGAAAGTAATTGTGAGATAATTATGATAAAACTTGTGCATTTTTTATAAAAAGGTTGCAAAAAAGAGAAAAGTTTAGTAAAATATAACCATGATTTTTTTATGTATTGGAGGAAATGACATGAACGTTTATACTACTGACAAGATCCGCAACGTGGTTTTACTGGGACACGGGGGTTCCGGAAAAACGACAATGGTTGAAGCAATGGCTTATCTGTCCGGAATTACCAATCGTATGGGTAATGTCGCAGATGGCAATACCATCAGTGATTACGATAAAGAAGAAATCAAACGTGGTTTTTCCATCAGCACTTCTGTAGTCCCGATCGAGTGGAGAGAAACAAAGATCAACCTGTTGGATACTCCGGGATTTTTCGATTTTGTCGGTGAAGTAGAAGAAGCTGCTGCAGCAGCTGATGCGGCAATTATTGTGGTAAATGGCAAAGCCGGTGTAGAAGTCGGTACACAGAAAGCATGGGAGATCTGTGAGAAATATAATCTTCCACGTATGATCTGGGTTACAAATATGGACGATGATAACGCAAGTTTCCGTCAGGTAGTCGTAGACCTGCAGGAATTATACGGAAAGAAGATAGCTCCGTTACATTTACCAATCCGTGAAAACGGACAGTTTGTTGGCTATGTCAATGTCATTCAGATGAAAGCAAAACGTTGGAAAGAGGATGGAACTGTTGATAAGACAGATGTTCCGGATTATTCTTTTGAAAACCTTGAGATCTGCCGTGAAGCATTATTAGAGTCTGTTGCGGAGACAAGCGAAGAATATATGGATCGTTATTTCTCCGGTGACACCTTCTCCGAGAATGAGATTCGTCAGGTATTACATACAAACGTATGCGATGGCAGTATGGTTCCGATTTCCATGGCTTCCGGCACAATGGCAAAAGGTATCTACACCTTACTGGATGATATTGTAAAATATTTACCAAGCCCGGAGAAAAAACAGTGCAAAGCCATCAATGTTAAGACAAATGAAGTATATGATGCAGACTTTAACTTCGCAAAAGCAAAGAGTGCATATATTTTCAAAACCATCGTAGATCCATTTATTGGAAAATATTCTCTGATCAAGGTTACATCCGGTGTTATCAAGACAGACGATGTGATGTACAACGAAGAGCACGGTATGGATGACAAAATCGGTAAATTATATGTACTGCGCGGAAACAAACCGGAAGAAGTACCGGAGCTGCACGCCGGCGACATCGGAGCACTTGCAAAATTAAATAAAGTTGTGACAACTGATACCCTGTCCACAAAGGCAACACCGCTTACCTTTATCAAGACAGCAGTATCCAAACCATATACATATATGAGCTACAAACCGGTAAACAAAGCCGATGTGGATAAAGTTTCTCAGGCA
Organism: uncultured Eubacterium sp.; assembly: GCF_934295145.1. GTDB lineage: Bacteria > Bacillota > Clostridia > Lachnospirales > Lachnospiraceae > Eubacterium_I. Next base: position 53,599 of record NZ_CAKRAS010000013.1, read on the forward strand.
TTACAGAAAATGATGCAGGAAGACCTGACACTGAAAGCTGTCAACGACAGTGAAAATCATCAGTCTCTGCTGTATGCTATCGGTGATCAGCAGTTGGATGTAGTGGTAAGCAAATTAAAAGAGAAATACAAAGTAGAGATTACATTAGAACAGCCGAAGGTTGCATTCCGTGAGACCATCCGCAAGAAAGCAGATGTCGAGTACAAATACAAAAAACAGTCCGGCGGACATGGACAGTATGGTCACGTTAAGATGACATTTGAACCATCCGGCAATCTGGAAGAAGCATATGAATTTGATCAGATCGTGGTTGGCGGTGCTGTTCCGAAAAACTACTTCCCGGCAGTAGAAAAAGGTATTCAGGAATCCGTAGAGCGGGGACCGTTGGCAGGTTATCCGGTAGTGGGGGTAAAAGCCGTATTATACGATGGATCTTATCATCCGGTAGATTCCTCTGAAATGGCGTTCAAGACAGCAGCAATCCAGGCATTCAAAAAAGGATTTATGGATGCTTCACCGATTCTTTTAGAGCCAATCGCTTCAGTAAAAGTATTGGTACCGGACAAATATACCGGTGATATTATGGGAGATTTAAATAAACGCCGTGGCCGTGTACTTGGAATGAATCCGGTAGATGGTGGCAAACAGGAGATCATCGCAGATGTGCCGATGTCCTCACTGTTTGGTTACAATACCGATCTTCGTTCTATGACCGGCGGCAGCGGAACTTATGAGTATGAGTTCGCACGTTATGAGCAGGCTCCGTCTGATGTGCAGGAGAAAGAGGTGGCTGCGAGAGCGGAGTAAAATTTAATGTTTGAAGGGAAATCGGAAGATTTTGCCTCTGCAGCTTGCCGAGGAAAAATCTTCCGATTTTCCATTCCAGTAATGTAAATTTTACGGGACGCAGCTGACAATCGCTGCCAAGTAGAATGTTTCCTTTTTTCATTTCAGTAATGTAAATTATACGGACGCAGCTAACAATCGCTTGTCGTGGAAAACTCTTCCGATTTCTCTAATTCGGTAGTGAAAAAGGTATTCGAAACCTTGACAAATGCAGTGGTTGTGTTAAAATTTCTACAGACTATGTCCACGAATGAGAAAGAGGGACAATCTGTTAGGAGGAATGAAAATGGCTGTACCGTACAATCACAGAGAGATTGAACAGAAATGGCGCAAAATCTGGGAAGAGCACCCGGTTAATGTAAATGATGGTAAGAAACCGAAATATTACTGTCTGGATATGTTTCCATATCCGTCAGGTAATGGTCTGCATGTAGGACACTGGAGAGGATACGTTATCTCCGATGTATGGAGCAGATATAAAATGCTGAATGGATATTATCTGATTCATCCGATGGGATGGGATGCATTCGGACTTCCGGCTGAGAACTACGCGATCAAGATGGGCGTACATCCGGAGAAATCCACAGCAGAGAATATTGCAAATATCAAACGTCAGATCAAAGAAATCGCGGCTGTTTATGACTGGGATATGGAAGTAAACACAACCGATCCGAACTTCTATAAATGGACTCAGTGGATTTTTGTAAAAATGTTCAAAGCAGGTCTTGCTTATCAGAAAGAGATGCCAATTAACTGGTGTCCGTCCTGTAAGACAGGTCTTGCAAACGAGGAAGTTGTAAATGGTAAATGTGAACGTTGTGGCGCTGATGTTACCAAGAAAAACCTGAATCAGTGGATGTTAAAGATCACAGCATACGCTGACCGTCTGTTAGATGATCTTGACAAACTTGACTGGCCGGAGAAAGTTAAAAAGATGCAGACTGATTGGATCGGAAAGAGCCACGGCGCAGAAGTTAACTTTAAGGTTGAGGATACAGACAAAGAGATCACTGTATACACTACAAGACCGGATACTTTACATGGTGCAACATTCCTTGTTCTGGCTCCGGAGCATGCAATGGCGAAAGAACTTGCAAACGATGATACAAGAACAGAGGTAGAAGACTATATTTACCAGTCTTCATTGAAATCTTCTGTGGACCGTCTGCAGGATAAAGAGAAAACAGGTGTATTTACCGGAAGTTATGCGATCAACCCGATCAACGGTGCAAAAGTACCAATCTGGCTGTCTGATTATGTATTAGCTGACTACGGTACAGGTGCGATCATGTGTGTACCGGCTCATGATGATCGTGACTTTGAGTTCGCAACCAAATTCAATATCCCGATCATTCAGGTTATCGCAAAAGATGGTAAAGAAATCGAGCATATGACAGAGGCCTATACCGAAGCAAAAGGAACCATGATCAACTCCGGCGAGTGGAACGGAATGGAATCTTCAGTACTGAAGAAAGAAGCTCCGCACATCATCGAGGAGAGAGGCATTGGTAAAGCTACCACAAACTACAAACTGAGAGACTGGGTATTCTCACGTCAGCGTTACTGGGGTGAGCCGATTCCGATCGTTCATTGCCCGGATTGTGGACCTGTTCCGGTTCCGGAAGAAGAACTTCCGCTGTTATTACCGGAGGTTGAGTCCTATCAGCCGACAGGTACCGGTGAATCTCCGCTGGCAGATATTACAGACTGGGTAAACACAACCTGCCCATGCTGTGGAAAACCTGCAAAACGTGAGACAAATACGATGCCGCAGTGGGCAGGATCTTCCTGGTATTTCCTTCGTTATGTAGATAACAAAAATGATAAAGAACTGGTTTCCAGAGAAAAAGCAGACAAATATCTGCCGGTTGATATGTACATCGGTGGTGTAGAGCATGCAGTACTGCATCTGCTTTACTCCAGATTCTATACAAAATTCCTGTGTGATATCGGTGTGATCGACTTTGACGAGCCGTTCCACAAACTGTTTAATCAGGGTATGATCACCGGTAAAAACGGTATCAAGATGAGTAAATCCAAAGGAAACGTAATCTCACCGGATGATCTTGTACGTGATTACGGCTGTGATTCTCTGAGACTTTACGAACTGTTCGTTGGACCGCCAGAACTGGATTCTGAGTGGGATGATAGAGGAATCGACGGTGTATACCGCTTCATTACACGTTTCTGGAAGCTTGTACTGGATAACAAAGATGCTGATGTCAAAGAGACAAAAGAACTGGCAAAAGTTCGCAATAAACTGGTTTACGACATTACCACACGTCTGGAGAGCTTCAGTCTGAATACCGTTATCTCCGGATTCATGGAGTACAATAACAAACTCATCGATATGGCGAAAAAAGGCGGCGTAGATAAAAAGACATTAGAGACATTTGTTGTTCTGATGGCACCGTTTGCACCACATATCAGCGAGGAACTGTGGAACCAGCTTGGTCACGAGGATTCTGTATTCCATGAGACATGGCCGACTTACGATGAGAATGCTATGAAAGATGACGAGAAAGAACTTGCCGTTCAGATCAATGGAAAGACAAAATGCGTTGTTACACTTCCGGCTGATGTCAGCAAAGAAGATGCCATCGCAGCAGGTAAGACAGCACTTGGTGATAAGCTGACAGGAAATGTGATCAAAGAGATTTATGTTCCGGGCAGAATTATCAATATCGTAGCAAAATAGGAAATAAAACCAAGGTGATAAAGCAAGAAAAGGCATCCGTTTTTAAGGATGCCTTTTTCTTTTGATAGGAAATTACGATGAATTTCCTATCAAATGAAAGAACTTCGTGCAAACGATGCGCACTCGCACGAGAAGAAATTATTGCTTCGCAGGCGTGCTCGGCGCGGGCAAGAAAACTGTGCTATTGATAATTTTATTCGCGTAAGTGTGTGGTAGCACACTTTCTTGTTTTGTCAAAAGAAAAAGTTTAGTCTAAAAAGGAAAAAGAATTATTATGAGAGGAAAAAAGATTTTAAAAGGAATTGGGATTATACTACTAAGTATAGGATTATTTGTGGCAGCAGTGCTAATTTTTTATACAGTGCGGGAATATCGTCCAAAATCCATTGAATTGTTGGAGACTGGTAATGGTACGAAGTCATTGTCTGAAGGAAATTCTTTTTCTGTGCTGACATACAATACCGGTTATGCAGCCTTGGACAAAGAGGAAGATTTTTTTATGGATGGCGGAAGTAAAGTGCAGCCGGATACCAAAGATGTTGTAGAAAGAAACCTTGCGGGTATTTCTAATATTTTAAAAGAGCAGGCGGCTGATTTTTATTTTTTGCAGGAGGTGGATATTGATGCAAAACGTTCGTTTCACATCAATGAACGTGCCTATTATGAAGATGCATTGAATATGAGTAGTATTTATGCATGTAATTTTAAGTGCGATTTTGTGCCATATCCGGTTCCGCCAATTGGAAAAGTAGAGGCAGGTCTACTTACCATGACAAACTATCAAGTGGATAGTGCAAAGAGAATCAAACTGGCAGAATCATTTTCCTGGCCAGTAAAAACTTGCAATTTGAAACGATGTATGCTGGAGACAAGAATTCCTATTGAAGGAACAGACAAAGAATTAGTGTTGATCAATTTCCATCTGGAAGCGTATGACAGCGGAGAAGGAAAGAAAATCCAGAGCCAGATGCTGGCAGACAAACTGCAGGAAGAATATGAAGCAGGAAATTATGTCATTGCAGGAGGTGATTTTAATCAAACATTTGAAGGTCTGGATACTTATAAAATTCATGATACGGACAGTTGGGTGCCTGGAACAGTGTACAAAGAAGATTTGCCAGAAGGATTTGATTTTGCAGTGGCAGACAATGCGCCAACCTGTCGTTTGTTAAATGGACCATACAGTGGAAATTATGAGGATTCTCAGGTATATGTCATTGATGGGTATATTGTATCTGATAATCTGCGGGTGGATCAGGTTGAGGTTATAGATACCGATTTCGAGTATGCAGATCATCAGCCAGTGTCCTTACGGGTGACTTTGAAGTAAATTCTTGTTTAGGGTAATTTGGAACAAGCAGAAACGAACTCCAACAAGAACCTGAAAAATTTTCTGTGACCAC
>NZ_CAKRAS010000014.1 GCF_934295145.1 uncultured Eubacterium sp.
AGGTCGATTACCGACGGCGAGAAACTCAAAAACAGTTTCATTTTTCCGTCGCTGACAACAGTGTAGCAGTTCTTTTTATATATGGTCAAGGGTAGCGTACGTTGCTCAACTTTTAAATTCGGTTCATTTTTCAATATGTTAATCTGCACATGCAACATAACAGTTATTTTGCCATTAGCTTATATGCATGCGTATCACGCGGTGCCACGGCGTAAATGGAACAAAGCAGAAACGAACTCCAACGGAAAGAACCATTGTAAAATTTTCGTTGTGACCGCTGCGTCTAGCTCGACCGCGGGAGTGTGTCTGAGCACGCCGGTTTTGCGGGCGAGTTCGCGGGAGCGGTCGGAAATAAGCGACGCAGTGGTCACAGAAAATTTTTCAGGTTCTTGTTGGAGTTCGTTTCTGCTTGTTCCAACTTACCCTAAACAAGAACTTAAAGTAACTGAATGCCAGCTTCTTTCAGCTCGGCTTCCATTTCTTCCGGCCAGAGAGAACACTGTACTTCTCCGATATGTGCCTTACGCAGGAAGAACATACAGATACGGGACTGTCCGATTCCACCACCCATGGTGTACGGAAGTTTTTTCTCCAGAATGGCCTTCTGGAACGGAAGTTCTGCACGTTCCGGGCAGCCGGCTTTGTCAAGCTGCTCTTTCAGAGAAACTTCATCTACACGGATACCCATGGAAGAAAGCTCCAGTGCGATATCAAGAACCGGATAGTAAACAACAATATCTGCGTTCAGAGCCCAGTCATCATAATCCGGTGCGCGGCCATCATGTGGTTCGCCACATTCCAGTTCATCACCGATCTGCATGATGCAGACAGCACCTTTTGCCTGAGCAATATAATATTCTCGCTCCTTTGGTGTATTATCAGGGAACATTTCTTCTAATTCATGTGTTGTTACAAAGAAAATATCTTTTGGCAAAATCTCATGGATATAGTCATACTGAATGGACATATATTTTTCAGTCTTGCGCAGTACTTTGTAAACCTGACGAACCGTTTCTTTTAATGTATCCAGATTACGCTGATTTTTATCAATGACTTTTTCCCAGTCCCACTGATCTACAAAGATGGAGTGGATGTTATCTGTAATCTCGTCACGGCGGATGGCATTCATGTCGGTATACAGACCGGAACCAACTTCAAAATCGTATTTGTCCAGTGCGTAACGTTTCCATTTTGCCAGAGAATGTACAACTTCTCCGATACGTCCGTTCTGCTCTGCAATGTCAAAACTTACCGGGCGCTCCACACCGTTTAAGTTGTCATTCAATCCAGATGCCGGATCTACAAAAAGCGGTGCAGATACACGGGCAAGGTTCAGCTCCTGAGCCAGACGTGTCTGAAAAAAATCCTTTACTGTCTTGATCGCAATCTGAGTATCATGCAGATTGAGGTCAGATTTATAACCTTTTGGAATAGTAATGGTACCCATAAAAATCTCCTCTATTATCATTTCTCATTATTTTTTCATAATTATTCAGCGTCAGGAAATATACCTGATTCTGGATGATTATAAAGTACTTTGTGTCATGCGCTGAGCAAAAAAAATTGGATGACTCAGCCATTGTTTATTATATCATCTAACTATGATTTTTCAAGATTTGATACTTATTTCACATAGAAAAATACAAAAAAAGAATTTTGTTATGAAGGGGAGATTTTTCGTGAAGGGAGGAGCATTCATTCTGAACTGAGAGATAAGATGAATAAAAAATTGCTATTGTGGGGCGGGTGACATATAATAAAAAATAATCGAACAATTTTGGTGGAAAAAATTTAAAAAAGATGTTTCCCAAATAAAAAAGTTCAAGAATGCCCTTGGCATTCTTGCTGCAAGAGGGCTTTGAATCGTGAAAAAGAGGGAGGAATATGATGGACAGAGAACGACTGGAACGTCAGTTTGATTTTATAAAAGAAATTGATAAGGAAAAGTTTATTCAGAGGCAGACGAGATTGTCGGATAATGTGCGCCGGGAAAATGACGCAGAACATGCATGGCATATGGCGATTATGACGGTGCTTCTGTCAGAATACGCCAATGAAAAAATAGATGTGTTGCGGACAGTTATCATGCTTCTGATCCACGATATCGTGGAAATTGATGCGGGAGATACATATGCTTATGACGAGGAAAGACAGAAAACACAACATGAACGGGAAAGTCAGGCCGCGGACCGTATTTATGCGCTGCTTCCGGAGGATCAGCAGAAAAAAATGAGAGATATCTGGGAAGAATTTGAGGAGGCAAAGACCCCGGAGGCAAAATTTGCACATACTATGGATAACCTGCAGCCGGCCATGCTGAATACGGTGAACGGCGGTGTGGCGTGGAAGGAACGTGGTATCGCAATGAGTCAGATCATGAAGCGCAATGTACACACGGCAGAAGGTTCGCAGGATTTGTGGGATTATGCATATGAAAACTTTTTTAAGAAAAATATAGATGCCGGAAATATTGTAGATGACAGTGAAAAGCGACTGCGTTCATGAGCAAGTAGCGAAAGCGGATTGCGAATGTTCGTTTTACACTGTGACAAAAAAGAAACAGAGTGACAGTCTGGGAGGAGATTCTTATGAAAGAAAAAATTGATGTTCATGCACATTATTTTCCGCCTGCGTACAATCAGATGCTGGAAAAAAGAGGAATGAAGTTATTGGACGGCGGCTTTCCAAAACCGGAGTGGAATGAGGAGATTCAGCTGGCTTCCATGGAGACGCTTGGAATAAGCTACAGTGTTCTCTCGATTTCTTCCCCACATTTACATATGGGAGATGCAGCAGAGGCAATTGAGGTTGCAAGAGCATCCAACGAATATGGTGCAGAATTGATGAAGAAATATCCGGAAAAAATCGGTGTGCTGGCAAGTTTACCGTTGCCGGAAATTGATGCTGCGGTAGAGGAAGTAAAATATTGCAGAGAAAATCTGCAGGTGACAGGATTTGCGCTGCAGACCAATTCCTGTGGTCTGTATCTTGGTGACGAAAAACTGGATCCGGTGATGGATGTACTCAATCAGTCAAAAGAAGTGGTGCTGATCCATCCGACAGAACCGGCGGCAATTCCACAGGGAGTTAATGAGACGTTACCATATCCGATGATGGAGTTTTTCTTTGACACCTGTCGCGCAGTGATGAATCTGATTTTGACGGGGACATTGAACAAATACCCGGATATTCGTTTTGTGATTCCGCATGCGGGTGCGTATCTGCCAATCATCAGTGACCGAGTGGCTTCCATGTCAAAAATGCTCTGCCCGGATGGAAGTGTTGATATTCGAAAATGCCTGGCGGCTCTGTATTATGATCTAGGTGGAACAGCTATGCCAAAGCAGTATGGAAATCTCTGCCAGATGACGACGAAGGATCATATTTTATATGGCAGTGACACTCCGTTTACGCCGCTGCCGTTGTGCTGCAAGCTGGCAGAGGCTATGGATGAGGGGCTGACAGCAGAAATGCAGGAACTGGTTTACCGGGAAAATCCGAAGAAGCTGCTAAGTGTCTTCTTATAAATGGATACATATCACGTTGCGTGGTGTCTGCATAAAAAATAGTTTTCAGGAAAATATATAAAAAAGTCACAGTGTAGAAATAATGGAACAATGAGTGAGAAAGAGAAATTTTGGATAACCATTGTTCTGACTTTTAAAAGCTGTGAAAAATAGATACTGACCTGGAGGAAACGGATATGAACAGACAGAAAGCAGCAATCATCGGTTGTGGATTTGTGGGAGCATCCACGGCATTTGCACTGATGCAGAAAGGACTTTTTTCGGAGCTAGTGCTTATTGATGCAGATCAAAAAAAAGCCCATGGCGAAGCGGCGGATATTGCACATGGACGACCTTTTGCACATATGATGCAGATTTATGCAGGAGATTATTCTGATGTAGGAGACTGCGGACTGATCATTATTACGGCGGGAGCGGCACAGAAGCCCGGCGAGAGTCGGACAGCGCTGGTGCATAAAAATGTGGAAATATTCAAGACAATTATTCCGCAGATCACCGCGCAGAATTTTGAAGGGATTTTACTGATCGTCAGCAACCCGGTGGACATTCTGACGTATGCGGCATGGAAGATTTCCGGTTATCCGAAGGAGCGGGTGATTGGCAGTGGAACGGTTCTGGATTCCGCGCGTTTCCGTTATCTGCTCAGTGAACATCTGCAGGTGGATTCTGCCAGTGTACATGCCATGATCATTGGAGAACATGGGGACAGTGAACTTGCGGTGTGGAGTGGTGCCAACGTATCTGGAATTCCAATTCATGATTTTTGTGAAATTCGAGGTCATTATGACCATGAACAGGCGATGGAGCAGATTTATCGCCGGGTGCGGGAGAGTGCGTATCAGATTATCGAAGAAAAAGGAGCCACTTATTACGGTGTTGCCATGGCGGTGACGCGCATCGCGGCGGCGCTGATTCGGGATGAGGGCGCAGTGTTGCCAGTATCAAGCTTGATGCAGGGGGAATACGGACTATCCGATCTGTGTATCAGTGTACCGGCGATCATTGGTGGAAATGGAGTGCAGAAGGTGTTGGAAATCCCATTAAATGAAAAGGAACATACGGAACTTCTTCGTTCAGCAAATGGATTGAAAGAAATCTTGCAGAAAATTTGGCTATAAGAAATGATTTGTATAAAAAATAAGAGGGGGCAGGGGCTTGCGGTTAGGTGCAAGCCCCCGTTTTTATATTAAGAAAGAAGGGGATTGCTGATGTTCCATGAATAGTCTGGATCCTGAACAACACATTTGCCACCGGTAACTTCAAGAACTTCTCCTGTGATACCGCTTGCAAGGTCAGAGGCTAAAAAGACCATAGCTGCGGCAATTTCTTCCGGTTCTCCCATTCGTTGTAACATAGAACTTTTTCCAAGGGAACGATAGTCGTCCGGATCCGGATGATTTTTTTTGACCATATCAGTGCCTACCATGCCGGGAGCAATGGCATTTACCCGAATATTTTTATCGGCTAATTCCTCTGCAAGTGACCTGGTATATACATTTACACAGCATTTGGTGATTGCGTAGATACTTCGCACCGTTGCAGCAATTCGGCCACATAAGGAGGATGTCGACAGAATACAGCCATATCCCTGTCTTTCAAAATATGGAATAATGAGATTGCAGGCATCGATAACGGCGGATAAATTTACATTTATTTCCCGAAACCAGAGGTTATCATCAATCGTAAGAAAACCATCCGGACATCCCATCCCGGCATTATTGATGAAAATATCAATTTTTCCGAATTTTTCAATGGTTCTGTTTAATAAATTTTCCATCTGGGAATGGTTGGTAATGTCTGCAACGATGCCTGATAACGGGAGATGCATGGAAATTGCACGCTCATTTATCTGATCAATCAGATCCTGTCTGACATCGCATACACAGACGGAAGCTCCTGATTCTAAAAACAGATTTGTTGCAGCAGCTCCAATTCCGCTTGTGCCACCAGTGATGACAGCGACTTTCCCTTTTAAATTAATATTCATTTTGTTTGTCTCCATGATAAATGTAAAATAATTGTTTTAAAGTAATGGGCTGACTTCGATCATAGTTCCTGTGATATAAGAAGCCTGTTCAGAGGCAAGAAACATTGCACAGGAAGCAATCTGATCAGGAGTCGCCCTGGTATCTGCAGCAACGGAACATATACGGATTCCAAAGGCAGCGACTTCAGAAGCAAAATTTTTTGTGATTGATTCAATGGAAGCGCTGCACAAGGCAGATAAACTGTTATCTGGTGAGATATGCCGATGGCTGTTAGATATTATAAAAATAACGCTTCCATGTGTTGCATTTTTTAAATATGGGACAGCATACAAAGTAGATTTCCATGCACAATAGGTTGTTTTTAACATTGCCTGCTGTAAAAGTTCCGGAGTTAAGTCTGTTACATTTATTTCTGGAACAGAGTCGGGGATGATGCAAAATACGGTATCAATATGGCCATGAATGTTATAAATTTCCTGAATATTTTCCTGTAAAAAAGTAATGTGTTCAGGCGAAAATGAGTGGTATGTAATGTTAGCTTTTCCTTTGAAATCAAATGACAGAGAAGCACCATATGCATAGATAAATGTATTTTCTCCGTTTAACAGATTCATCAGGGCATATCCGGCAGGATGATTGGCACCAATGATGATGATTACTTTATTTTTGACTTCCATCAGTAAAAATCCTTTCTGTAATAATTAATCAATTCCAAGTTCTTTTCGAATTTCATCCATTTTCAAAGGCGGAATGCCCAGTATTTTACGTGCTTCGGAAGGAGTAGCGACTTCGTTACCGAAAGTTTCAATTGCCGTTACAGCTCTTTGTACAAGCAGTTCATTTGTTGCAAAAATTTTGTTTCCATCTTTATCTTTTCCGTAGACTACATTATCTTCCAGTCCAACCCGGATATGACCGCCCAGTGCAAGACATGCATACATGATAGGCATGTGTCCGGCACCAACACCAAAGCCGGACCAGGTACAGTTCTCAGGCAGATGTCGTACTAAATATTCCAGATTTTCAACCGTGGCATCCATGGCGCCTTTTACACCAAGACACATCTGGTAATGAATGGGATCCGTTAAAATACCCTGTTTTCTGAAATATTCCACGTTGGTCAGCATTCCATAATCAAAAATCTCACATTCTGGCTTAATTCCCTTCTCTTTATATAATGTTCCGAGAGTTTTTAAAAATTCACCGGTATTTTCAAACATTCCGATACATCCCCAGTTAAAGGTTCCAGCATCATAAGTGCCCATTTCAATACCGGGGATTTCTTTATGATGAGCCATACGTTCTTCATTTGTGGCAGGGTGCGCTTTTGAGGCACCGGAGGAAGTACAGTTTATAATTACATCACAATCTTTATGAGAACGAATGAGTTTTATCGTCTGGCGAAAACGTTCTTTATCCATGGCACCGTAACCGTCTTCGCCTCTCATATGCAAATGAACAATAGCGGCACCCAGTTTCCAGCAGTTGTATGCGGATTCAGCAATTTGCTCTGGAGTTTCCGGAATTTGGTATCCTGCCGGTGTGACTGCACCTGTAAGTGCTGCGGTGATAATTGTTTTTTTCATAATATAAAAGATCCTTTCTTCGTATTAGTTTGATATGTAAATAACATGCAAATCAGATGCCAGAGTTTGGACGGGAGATTTGCCCGGAACAGAAATAAAAATATGTTAAACGACATAATTTGTGTGCCAAACGACATAATGTGATTATGCTGATTGACATATTTTGGGAAAAATAAGTACAGACCGAGGAATTTTGAGGCTGGTATTACTGGCATTATATTTGCAATATTGTATGGCGTAAGAAAAATACAAAATGCAAAAGAAGGAATGGAGGATAGAAAAAATGTTGCAGGAAGCAGTAATAGTAGCATATGGAAGAAGTGCTGTATGCAGAGCAAAAAAAGGTGCTCTGGCAAATGTGCATCCGGTGGATTGGGCAGCAGAAACTTTAAAGGGAGTGCTGGCGCAGGTTCCGCAGTTAAAACCGGAATGGATTTCAGACTTGATTCTTGGGTGTGCAATGCCGGTTAAGACATTAAATTTAAATGTTTCGCGTCAGGTGATACAGCGTGCACAGCTCCCGGACAGTATCTGTGCACAGACCATTAACAGATATTGTTCCTCAGGACTTCAGGCAATTGCAACCTGTGCAAATGCGATTATGTGTGGACAGGAGGAAGTCATGATTGCCGGTGGAATAGAAGATATGACACATACTTTTAAATCGGCAGATCCATCAGAGAGAAATCCCTGGCTGGTAAAAAATTGTGAAGGTGCCTATATCAGTATGGGATTAACTGCGGAAAATGTTGCCAGAAAATATGAAATATCCAGAAGAGAAATGGATGAAATGGCAGTAGAAAGCCATCGGCGTGCTGCCAAGGCACAGGACAACGGTTATCTGAATATGTCCATTGTTCCGGTTACAGGAAAAGATACGGATGGAAATACGATTGTTGTAACCCGGGATGAGGGAATCAGAAGAGGGACGACATTGGAAAAAGTTTCATCGTTACAACCTTGCTTTAAAGAAGATGGTGTTGTGACAGCGGCAACATCTTCGCAGATGAGCGATGGCGCCGCTTTTGCAATTTTAATGAGTAGAGAAAAAGCAGAACAGTTAGGAATTAAGCCAATCGCAAAATTTGTATCGTTTGCAGTGGGTGGATGTGACGGCAGATACATGGGGATTGGACCGATTTATGCTGTCCCCAAGGCAATGAAAAAAGCAGATATGAGACTGGAAGATATCGATGTGATTGAATTAAATGAAGCATTTGCGGCACAGGATATTGCCTGTATCAGAGAATTAAAATTACCGAAAGAAAAAATAAATCCATGGGGTGGCGCAATGGCATTGGGACATCCCATGGGGGCAACCGGTATTTTCCTGACCTGTAAGGCCCTGGATTATTTAAAAGTTCACCATAAAAAGCGAGCTTTGGTCACAATGTGTATTGGCGGTGGCATGGGTGCAGCAGGTATTTTTGAAATGTGTTAAGGAAGGAGAGGTAAAAATGAAAATAGCAGAAAATTTATTTGATCTGAATGGAAAAAATGCTGTGGTTGTTGGCGGCGCAGGTGGAATAGGACAGGCAATTGCGCAGGGATTGGCCATGTATGGAGCAAACGTGGTGATTGCAAGTCGAAAAGTGGAAAGTCTGCAGCGGGCACAGAAAGAAATAAAGGAATCCTGCGGATGTGAAGTCATTTATTATATGGTAGATGCAGGAGCAGAAGAAAGTGTAAAAGAATTATATGAGAAAACAGTACAGCAATTAAAGCATATAGATATTCTTGTAAATGCACAGGGATTTAATAAAAAATATCCTATTACAGAAATGGATGCAAAGGTCTGGGATCAGATGTTTCAGGTAAATGTGAAGTCAGTTATGCTGACCATGAAATACTATGGCAGACATATGAAAGAAGATGTTGGAAAAGGAAAAATTATAAATCTGTCTTCGGTTCGTGGAATCCGGGCATGTGGTGGAGGAAATTCCGGTTATGGGGCAACCAAGGGCGCAGTTGATATGCTGACAAGAATGGCCGCAAAGGATCTTGGTCCGAATGTATATGTTAATGCCATCGGCCCAACTATTACATATACTCCGATGATGGAAGGAATTCTTCCGTCTGATCCAAAGGAACGTGCCGCAAAAGCAGCTAATATGCCGCTTCAGAGAATTGGAGAACCGCAAGATTGTGTGGGACCGGCAATTTTTCTGGCATCTGCAGCGTCTGATTTTGTTTCCGGACAGATTATTTATCCGGATGGTGGATTAACAGCAATGGGGTAAGTAAACTATGGAAAAAAAGAAGAAGCTTTTGATTATTAATCCTGGTTCCACGTCAACAAAAGTAGCATTATATGAAGAACGAACACCGGTGCTGGAACGGGATTTGATGGTTGATCTGGAGAAAATAAAAGATTGTGTCAGAATGATCGACCAGTTACAACTGCGTCTGGATACAGTAAAGGATTTTATAAAAGAAGAGAAAATCAATATGTCTGAGGTTGATATGATCGTTGCACGTGGAGGGTCAATTAATGGTGTGAAAAGCGGTGCATATATGATAACGGAGCATGTGGAGACAATGCTTCGCTATGCGCCACGTTCCCAGCATGTATCTTCACTGGCTGGAATTATTGCTTATATTCTCGGAAAAGAATATGGAATACCTTCCATGTTTTATGACGGTGTATCTGCTGATGATGCAGATGAAATTATGCATTATACGGGAATTCCGGAAGTGAAAAGATTTGTTACTTCTCATTGTCTGAATTCAAAAATGGTAGCCAGAGAGATTGCGGAAGAAATGGGGAAAAAATATGAAGACTGCAATATGATTACCGTTCATATGGGAGGTGGCATCACCATGGCTTTTCATTCCGGTGGGCGTATGATTGACACATTACTTGATGATGCCGGACCGATGTCACCGCAGCGAGCAGGTCGTATTCCTGTCACAGATGTTATCAATATGTGTTACAGCGGAAAATATTCTAAAGAAGAAATGGCTCACAAAATGCGGGGGAACAGCGGACTGGTTGCGTATTTTGGTGTTCATGACGCGCGGAATGTGGAAAAAATGATTGCGCAGGGTGATGAGAAAGCAAAAATGATTTACTGGTATATGGCATATCAGATTGCAAAAGGAATTGGAGAACTTTCCGTATGCAACAGTGGAAAGCTGGACTGCATTATTCTGACCGGAGGACTTGCGTATTCTGAAATGCTGGTGAAATGGATTTCGGATCGTGTTTCCTTCCTGGCTCCGGTAAAAGTGATTCCGGGAGAGCATGAAATGCAGGCACTGGCAAATGGTGGCATGCGTGTGCTGTTACATGAAGAATTACCAAAGGAATATACCTGGGTACCGGAAGGATATTCGGATTATAAAGAATTTCTGGAAGCATGTATTCAAAAAAGCGATTATGTTGAATGACATAATGATATGTCAAAAAACATAAAAATTATGCTGTACGACATAAAAAAGGCGCTATATAGAGCATATAATCTGGCATAAAAATTGCAAATATAAGAAGGTAGTAAAAATGAGGAGGTGGATACCATTTATACGAAATTTAACCAGCTAATAGAGCAGGTTTCGAGTATGAATAAAAGGGCAAGATGCGCAGTGGTAGCCGCAGAAGATGCAAATACAATTGCAGCGGTTATACGTGCATACCATGAGTGCCTGATATCACCGATTTTAATCGGAGACAGTGAACTGATCGGCGAAATGCTGGCAGAATATTGCTGCGAGAAGAATAATATCAGGATTATTCATGAAACGGATCATAGAAAGGCCTGCCAGATTGCTGTAGATCTGGCAAATAAACAGGAAGCAGACTGTATTATGAAGGGACTGGTGCATACAAAAGAGTTTATGCACACCATTTTAAAACGGGAGAACAATTTGCGAACGGGAAATCTGGTATCTATGCTGTCAATCCGGGAATTACCGCATTATCATAAGCTGATCGCATTTACGGATGCGGGAATCTGTATGAACCCGACTCTGGACGAAAAGCGGCAGATTATTGAAAATGCAGTGAAAGCGTTAATTGCAATGGGGTATGAGCAGCCAAAAGTAGGTGTTTTAGCTTCGGTGGAAGTTGTAAATCCCAAAATGCAGGACAGCGTTGAGGCAGCAGAACTAAAGCGTATGAACCAGGAAGGTATTATCAAAGATTGTCTGATAGAAGGCCCAATATCATATGATGTTGCGATCAATAAAGAAGCAGCAGAAATTAAAGGATTTCACAGTCCGGTAGCAGGAGATGCAGATCTGCTTGTATTTCCGGATCTGACCTGTGCGAACTGTACAACAAAAGCAATCACACAGACATGCAGAATTCCTGTGGGATCACTGATATTGGGAACGAAAGTACCTGTCATACTGAGCTCGAGAGCTTCAATGGCAGAGACAAAATATATGTGTATTGCATTAGCTGCTGCAATGAAATTAAATGATTAAAAAATGGGAGGAAAAGTATTATGTATGCAGGGACAAATGGAAGAATGTCTATGGATCGACTGGGTGGAATTGACTGGGAACGGATGAGAGCTTATCGTCTGAAAAGAACAAAAGAAGCAATGGAAAAATTCGGAATTGATGTTCTGATCACATGGGATGCCTATTCGATTCGTTATATTTGTGGAGGTTATCCGACGGTTCCATGCCGGTACAGTCAGGCACAGTTTGTTGTGTTACCAAAAAACGGTGAGCCGCACGCATTTTTAACAACGAGTTTTTCAGCTTATGCATTAAGAGAGGAAATGCCATGGATGGAAAATCGTTTATGGGCACCGCCGGCTGGATTAAAATGGTGTTCGAAGGTATCAGATCTCGCACCACATATGGCAAAAATTATTCCGATCATAAAAGAACATGGGTTAATGGATGGTACAGTCGGTCTGGATGGTTGTACATTGGAATTGCTGGTAAGCGCTGCTTTGAAAGCTGAGGGCGTTTCAAAGGTAAAATCTGCACATGATATGATGTTTGAGGCAAGAAAAATCAAAAATGAAGATGAGATTGCCTGCATGCGTCTGGCTTGTGAGTCTGCAGATGCAGCTTTTTATGAAATGAAAAAAGCGATTGTACCTGGAATCAGAGAATGTGATCTGGTAGGAATTGGTATGAAAAAACTTTATGAACTCGGAGCAGATGAAACACAGGAGTTTGTATGCTCATCCGGTCCGAGAACCAATCCACTTCATATTGATTATACGGATCGGGCGATTGCACCTGGGGATGTGATCTGTATCGATGTAAATGGCAATTCCTATATGGGATATAAGTCCTGTTATTATCGTACGTTTGTATGTGGAGAAGCGACAGAAATTCAGAATGCGGTATATGAGGAATGCCGTAATATGTTGTACGAAGGAATGAAAGGAATCAAAGCCGGAAATACAACTGCCGATATCTGTGAAGGCTGGCCAAAAACTCCACAATACTGGGGATATGATCAGTGGCTGGATGTAGCAGGATATGCGTTGGGACATGGTCTTGGATTATCATTACATGAAGCTCCGGCCTGCTTTAAACCGGGTACGGTACAGGCTGGAATTATTGAAAAACTGGAAGAAGGTATGGTAATAGCTGTTGAAACCTGGGCGGGTGGAGAAGACCCGAAATATGGAAAATTCGGTGTTCGTCTGGAAGAAGATGTGGTTGTTACAAAAGATGGTTATGAACTTTTGACAAAATGGCCAGTTGATAAGATTACAGAGTGTCCATTTTAAAAGTGAGAGGAAAAAGTATATAATACTGGGAGGTAAAGTATGGAAAGTACAGCGAAAAAAAATATGTGGTGGGTTCCGATGATAGTCCCGATTCTTATTATTGTGATTATCAGTATCTGTTATCAGGCAATGGCAAATTATTTATCTGTTTATGTGTTAGAATATCTTCATGGATCAGCAACAGTTTATGGAATGATCGGCATGGCATGGACGTTTCTTGCAATGGTTATTCGTCCATCTGCCGGTCCGTTATCACAGAAATTTGGAAGTAAAGCAGTGATGCTGGTCGGACTTGGGATTTTTGCAGCTATGATAGGCGCATGTGGTATCTTTATGACATTTGCCGGATTTTGTGTATTTCGTGTTTTACAGTGTATTGGTCATGGATGGTCCTTCACAACGGCCAATTCGCTGGCAGCAGAGCGTATTCCAAAAGAACATATGGGATTTGCATCCAGCATGTTTGTAGGAATCCCACAGGCAGCAGCGGTTGTACTTGGTCCATGGCTTGCTGTGCTGCTGATCGGTGATACAAGTAATCCGAACTGGTTTAAATTCTTTGTTGCGATTGCGGCAATTATGGCAGCAGGTCTGGTTCTTGCAGCAATTCTTGTTCCTGGCAAAAAGAAGACGGAAGCGCAGACAAAGGTAGTTGCAACAGATAAAAAAGCAGAAGAAGCAGCAAAATATGATGAAAATGGAAAAGAATATAAGGGAATCTGGAAAGTAATTGAAAAATCAGCACTTCCGGCTTCTGTCACAATGATTATTGCATCTTTTGGTCATTGTACCATGTTTTTCCTGACTGCATACGTAGCAGCTACATATGGTGGAGTTTCAGCAGCTATTTTCTTCAGTACGCAGGCACTTACAGAATTTTTAAGCCGTTTTTATCAGGGACCTCTTCAGGATAAATTTGGTTGTAAACCGGTTATTATTCCATGTTGTGCAATTTGTGTAGGGGTATATCTCTGTCTGGCAAATGGAATGACAAACTGGGCTGTTCTGGGATTGATTTATGGTATTGGCCAGGCTGGTATCAAAGCCCCGTTAAATGGCTGTCTGCTTGCCCGGTGCCCGGCAAATCGAATTCCGGTTGCTACAGGAACTTTCCAGATGGCAAATGCAATCGGATTGGGATTTGCAGCACTAATCGCAGGTGTGGTAATTGATTTCGCCGGTTACTCTGCATTATGGTACTATTGTGCGGCAATTTTCGTAGTAGTGGCATTACTGACTATTTTTGTAGTGAAAGATAAACCTGCAAAGAGTAAAACGGTAAAGATGGCAGAAAGTTAAATGATTTTGTAAATGGAATTGTATTAAAAAGGAGATAAATGGTGGAAAACAAAGACTATATTACATCGGAAGCAGAAAAACGGTTATTATTTTTACGAAATGCTATGTTAGTGGAACCGGAAGTTTGTGTGGAAAAAGCAAAATATACAACAGAAACTTTCCGGAAAACAGAAGGATATCCAATTGAATACAGACGCTCAATGGCATTGGAAAATATATTAAGTCATCTGACGATCGGAATCGGTGATCAGGAACTGATCGTAGGACGTCCGACAGGAAAGGTAAGAGGAGGCCCGTTAAGTCCGGAAGTGAATTCATCCTGGTATACAAAAGAAATGGACTCTTTTCATACAAGGGAACAGGAAAACTATGCTGAGGTTTCCGAAGAAGACAAAGAAATCATCAGAGACTGTTGTGAATACTGGAAGGGAAAATCTTTATTTGACCACTGGCAAAAAGAGATACCGGACGAATTCAAGTTTGCAAACGGACCGATTATTGGAGGTGGAGGATTCTGCCTGAATACGCAGTATTTTGGTCATATTGCTACAGATTTTGAAGCAATTTTATCAAAAGGAGTTGTCGGTCTAAAAGCGGAAATAGATGAAAAAATTGAAGAATTAAAAAAAGACACCATTGGAAACATTGACAGTTATAAAAAAGTACAATATTTGCTGTGCATGAAACGCTCATTGAATGCACTGGTTATTTTCGCAAATCGATATGCTGATCTGGCAGAGTCTATGGCAATGCAGGAGAACGATGAGAAAAGAAAGCAGGAATTATTACAGATTGCAGATAATTGCAGAACTGTTCCGGAAAAACCACCGAAAACATTATGGCAGGCATTACAGGCGGCCTGGTTTACTTACTGTGGCTTGAACAATGAAGCATGGGGAGCCGGACCATCTATGGCAAGGGTAGATCAGTATCTGTATCCATATTATCAGGCTGATATCAAAGCCGGAAGAATTACGGATAAAGACGCAGTAGAACTGGTTGGATGCTTTTTGATTCGTCAGAATGGTCAGTTTACGGTTTACTCTACACCGGCAGCTAAAATTTATGGTGGACTTTCTTCCCGGCTTGGAAATACGATTGGTGGAAACAAGCCGGATGGCACAAGTGCAGTAAATGAACTTTCGTACATTTTTATGAAAGCTGCACGATATGGTCTGACAGAAGATTTAATGGTTATGACCAGTGAAAATACACCGCAGGATTTTGTGGAAGAGGCGATAAGAACAGCGGCATATTTACGTGGAAAGATGAAATTCATTGGTACAAATGTTGTTGTAAAACAGTTTCTGAGTATGGGACGTCCGCTGGAAGTTGCAAATACCTGTGCGATTACAGGATGTAATTCACCTTCGGTTCCGGGCTATTCGCTGGATCTTCCGGGTGGAATGATTAATCTGCCACTCATTTTTGATCTGGCATTACATGACGGATATTCTCCGATGTTAAAGAAAAAATTTGGTATATCGACCGGTGATGCAAGGAAGTTTGACTCATTTGAAGAAGTGTACAATGCATTTAAGAAGCAATTCAGTTATTTAGTTCCATATATGCATCTCTATAAAAATATGGATAAGCTGATGTTTGCACAATATTCTCCATGCCTTCTGCAGTCTGCATTGATGCAGGGTTGTATTGATAAGGCAACAGATATTACGAGAGGTGCGGCTGCATACAGATCCTGTGCAATGTCATTGTCCGGTGCACCGAATATGGGCGACAGTTTATATGCGTTAAAAGATCTTGTGTTTGATAAAAAGAAATATACGATGGATCAGGTGATGGATGCGTTAGATGCTAACTGGGAAGGCTATGAATCCATGTATCGTGATTTCTGCGCAGAACCAAAATTCGGAAATGATATTCCGGAAGTAGATTTTTATGTAAATGATGTTTTGGAATATTGTGCAGGTGAAATTGCTAAAATACCGGGACCATTTGATTCAAAATCAATTTGTTGTGCAGGAACGATAACCGCAAATATTATGATGGGAAATGATACCGGTGCACAGCCGGATGGACGTCACGCAGGTGAACCAATTGCAGAAGGTGGAATATCACCACATCAGGGACGAAATGTAAGCGGTATTACTGCTACGATGGCTTCTGTGGCGAAACTGAATCCGCTGTCATTTTGTAACGGTTCGGTCTTAAATATTCGATTGAACCCGGAAGCAGTGTCAAGTGACGAAAAAATAAAGAAACTGGCGATGCTGGTAAGGACGTTTCACAAGATGGGAGGATTTCTGGTACAGTTTAATGTTGTCAGTACAGAGACTCTTCGTGATGCGCAGGCACATCCGGAACAGTACAAAGACCTGCTGGTTCGTGTATCGACATATTCCGCATATTTTGTAGAGTTAAGTACGATATTGCAGAATGATATTATTAACCGGATTGAGATGGAGAGTCTGTAAAATGAGGGGAGATCATTCTCCCCTCAAAAAGAATAAAAATATTTGACGTTTCTGAAAGGAGACATTCATGTGCGATAAAACAAGAGCTATTATTTTTAATAAAGTGCAGGGATCCTTTGTTGATGGCTGGGGAGTACGGACAACTATTTTCCTGAAAGGATGTCCCTTGAAATGTAAATGGTGCTGTAATCCGGAAGGCCAGTCTTTTGCACCGGAATTAAAATTTATCAGAGAGGATTGCGATAACTGTGGCAGATGCGTGCAGCTATGTCCGGAACATGCGATTTCATTTGACGGATCTGAAATAGAAATTGATCGGAAAAAATGTAATGTCTGTGGTAAATGTGCGGATTTCTGTTATCGGGGAGCGTTGGAACCTTTTGGAACATACTATACAGTGGATGAAATGGTTAATTACCTGAAAAAAGACAAGCCATTTTACGATGCGACCGGTGGAGGTGTAACAATCGGAGGCGGGGAAGTAACCTGTTTTCCAGAGTTTGTATTACCTTTGATGGATCGTCTTCATGAGGAGGGCATTCAGGTGGCTGTTGACAGTTGTGGTTATGTGAATACCGAAGAGGGACGCCAGATATTACAGAAGGCAGATCTTGTTTTGTTTGATATTAAAGGTCTGGATCGGGAACGACACAGAGCGAATACAGGTGTTGATAATGAAATCATCTGGAAAAATCTCAGAATGTTAGGAAAATGGCAGAAACCGGTGATTATTCGGATTCCGGTTATTCCCGGTTATAATGATGATATGCAGGAATTATCGGATATTTCAGAACTCCTTACACAGATTCCGTCTGTGAAAAGAATTGATATTTTGCCATATCATCGTTTTGGAGTGAACAAATATAA
Organism: uncultured Eubacterium sp.; assembly: GCF_934295145.1. GTDB lineage: Bacteria > Bacillota > Clostridia > Lachnospirales > Lachnospiraceae > Eubacterium_I. The sequence goes on from NZ_CAKRAS010000014.1 coordinate 17,402, forward strand.
TCAGATAGGGTTAGAATATACCATTCCGGAAAATACAAAATTGGATCCACAAAAGCAGGAAGCAATTGTTGCAATGTTTTCGGAAAAAGGATTTCCAACACAAATCGGTGGATAGGATTGTAGCAGCATACAAAGGAAAAGGAGAATGGTATGAAAAAGGGTAATGTACTGGCTAAAAATGCAAAAAGTAATTTTGGTATGATGCATTGGCTTGTTATTCTGCTGATGATGGGATTCGGATATTTTTCAAACGGAAGTATGAATGACGGTCTGAATACCTATGTTGGATTATTTGTTGATAAATTTGGATGGTCCTCGGCAAATCTGCTTACCTATTCCTCTATTGCTGGGTGGGTGTCGATTATCATTATTATAGGTTATACGCAGTTGGCCAGAAAAGCCGGAGCCAGAAAAACGGCTATTTTGTCAATGACATTGGCAGCAACAGGAATGTTTTTATGGGGAAGAGTGCAAAGTCCGAAAATGTATTTTGTGGCAATTCTGATTCTGACTGCATCATCCAGTGGAATTATGGTTATTCGAAATCTGTGTATTAATAACTGGTTTCCAAGTAAGTCAGGATTAGCGCTTGGATGGGCAACAATGGGCCCGTTGATTGCAACAGCGACTGTATTATGGCTAATTCGCTTTGGTGGAAAAATTGCAGGATTTACCGGATATTTTGATATTATGGCGGTTGGATTTGTTGTGTTGTTGTTAATATCTATTTTCTGGCTTCGGGATGATCCGGAAGATAAGGGATGCTTTCCGGATAATGAAAAAACGATGACCAGAGAAATGGCGCAGAAAATACATGAAAAAGGAATGGAGTATAAGAAAACAAGTCCATGGACGATTAAAAAATTACTGACAAATCGTCAGGTCTGGCAGATTGGAGTCGGAGTAGGCGGATTGAATATGCTTATAGGCAATTCGGTGATGAGTCAGTTGATTCCGTCTATTATGTCACATGGATTTGAACGTTCTACAGCAATGACGATGATGACAGTTGGTGCAATTGTTGCCATCCCACTGAGCTATTTATTTGGTGTAATTGATGCAAAAAAAGGAAGCAGAGCAACGGTAATTATCTTTTTTATCTGGTGTGCCATGGAACTTATTTTGTTGATTCTGCCATTTCAATGGGCGATTTATCCGGCAATTGTCATGGTGGGTGGCATGATTGGAGGCTCCGGAAATATTATGGGAGCCATGACAACTACAGTTTTTGGACGGTATGATTATGCCAATGCATTTGCGGTTATTTACCCAATCTGTGTTGCTGTCCGGTCATGTTCTTATGCGTTTATTGGAAATCTGCGTGAAATAACGGGTGGTTATACTGTGCCATATGTGGTACTGATCGGTGTTGCTGTTCTTGGTATTGTGAATGCGGTCTGCATGAATGATAAGATGATTGGACGTCAGCAGTTTTCGGCAGAGGAGATAAATGATTAGGAAATAAAGCATTTTATATGCCATAAATCTGGTTGTTGATGAATGGAAATAAATGTATAATATAATTCAGGATTTAACGGGAAGATCAGAGGTAAAAGTATGGTTTATAAAGATGAATTATTAGGTATTATCAAAGAATTGCATATTTTAACAAACAGCAGTAAATGTGATTCCAAAATTGCCGGAGAATTAAAAAGAATCGTTCAATATCTGATGAAAGTGAACTGTGAGGCCGTTGATGTGAGAGAATTTTGTCTGAATTATAATCAGGCATTATGCATCACTGATGGTGAGGGCTACATTCAGTATATGAATGAACAGTATATGCGAGATACGGGACTGGATGAACATATCATAGGAAAAAAGGAACCGTATAATATATCCATCAGTAAACAGGTAATTGCGAGTGGAAGAACCATTTCCTTTGGCAATAACGGGTTGAAAGCACCTAATAAAAAGAGTCGTTTTGTAACAGGTGTACCGATTTTTGACAGAGATCATAATCTGATCCATGTAGTGATTACGTTAGCTCCGGAATCTGAAATCTTTCGGAGATTTCAGGAAATGAAAAAACTGGTCAGTGAGCAGAACAGTGTCAGAATATTTGAAGAAGGTAATCCGGCAGAAATAAGTCTTCTTGGAAAAGCACCGGCAATTAAAGAAGTACGGGGATTGATTCGAAAAGTTGCCATAACAGATGCAACAGCATTGATTTGTGGAGAATCAGGAACCGGTAAGGAAGTAGTCGCAAATTGTATTCAGCAAATGAGCCGGAGAAGTAATAAACCTTATGTCCGGGTGAATTGTGCAGCGATACCGGCAAATATGCTGGAAGCAGAGTTGTTTGGATATGAAAAAGGTGCTTTTACCGGCGCGGTATCCAGAAAGCTGGGATTATTTGAAGTGGCAAATCATGGGACCATCTTTTTAGATGAAATCGGAGATTTTCCGCTGGAATTACAACCGAAATTACTCAGAACTTTGCAACAGGGTGAAATTTACCGGATAGGAAGTACGCAGCCTGTACGGTTAGATGTCAGAGTAATTGCGGCAACAAATGCAGATCTGAAAGAGTCTGTGAGAGAAGGAAAGTTTCGGAAAGATTTGTATTACAGAATCAATGTATTCCCAATCAGTCTTCCACCATTAAGGGAGAGACGGGAGGATATACGTGGATTAATTCAGCATTTTCTGTATGAGTATGGTGAACATTATGGTCGGATGGTTCAGATGCCGGAGGATAATATGGAACTTTTAGAAGAGTATAACTGGCCTGGCAATGTGCGTGAATTACAGAATCTGGTTGAATATTATGTGATCTGTTCGGAAGAAAATGCGCTGTTAGATAAAAATGAATTGTTGGAACTTTTACAGAGAAACGGACTGGAATGTGATAATTTGCAGGTAGACCGTTTATTTGAAAAAGTGGAAAATACTCTTTCTGACACAGAAAGCAGTGGGAATGCAGACGATGAACAACTGGCATTTTCATCGCAGACAGGTGATGAATGGACGGTAGAAGACAGGAAAGTAATTCCAGAAGAAAATAAAATGGATTATTTAGACGGAAAAAGAACGTTGTTTGAATTGAGAGATGAATTTGAAAAGCATCTGATTGAAGCTGCCCTAAAGAAAACCGGAAATGCGAACAAGGCAGCAAAATTGCTGGGAATTTATCCGTCTTCTTTCTATCGTAAAGCTCAAAAATATCATTTACCATATTTGGAAGAGGATTAGATGAGGAAAAGGTATGTTAAGTTATCAAGAGATTGTGCCAGATATTATTGCAATAAAAGATGGAAATGTATGGATGTATCTTGTGAAAGGCAGAGAAAGAGCAGTTCTTATTGACACTGGATTTGGAGATCTTTCACTGGAAACAACAGTAAAGGCACTTTATGAAAATCACGTTATTGTGTGCCATACACATACTCATCACGATCATATCGGTGGAGATATTTTTTTCTCTGACCTATATGTTGCAAAAGAAGAAAAAGATGTAATTCAGAATTATCTGGAAATGCATCATAAATCATGCCATATACATACTCTTACGGATGGTCAGATGATAGACCTTGGCAATCGTAAACTGGAAATTATCAGACTGCCGGGGCATACGCCTGGCGGTCTGGGATTCCTTGATCGAAAAGCAAAAGTTTTATTTTCCGGAGACTGTATCTCTGACCGGACGATATATATGTGTCTGCAGGGAGCAAATCTGGATTCTTACAGAAAATCTCTGATCTGGATTGTTGCTCATCAGGAGTGGTATGATACGATACTTGGCTGTCATGGAACACCAATACAATGCATTGCTCAGGCAGAAACACAGATTAAATGTTTGGAATTATACAAAGAAGGAAAAATAAAATGTGAAGATGCCAGAACTTATACAGGAGAAAATGTAAAGAAAATTGTGTATAAAGAAGCATCTTTTTTTGTAAGGTAGCGTGAGTTACGGTTAAAAATTTGGAGGAAACATGAAAACATATAAAATAGCATTTGCAGGTACTGGCATTATTGGCAGTGGTCTGGCCGTAAATGCGATACTTGCAGGTAATAAAGTGTCTCTGTATGATGTGATTTCAGTAGAAAATGTACAGAAAAATATTATGGATATCATGGATATTATGGTACGTCTCGGGGCTGTGGAAAGAGATCAGGCAGAGTTGTTAATGAAGGATATTGTGATTACGAATGATTTGCGGGAGGCAGTAAACGGTGTTGATTTTGTTCAGGAGTGTGTACCGGAAAGAGTGGATTTAAAAAGAGAGACTTATCGGGTGATTCAGGAAGTGAATGGAAAAAATACGGTGATTGCAAGTGCAACTTCTGCAAAGTTCCCTACAGAATTACAGGAAGGTGCATTGTATCCGGAAAAAATTCTGGTGGGTCATCCATATAATCCTTCTTATCTGCTTCCATTGATGGAAGTATGTGGTGGAGCACAGACTGATCAAAAAACGATAGATATGGCGGTATCGGTATATCGATCTATGCGAAAAGTACCCATTGTGTGCAAAAAAGAAGTAAAAGGTTTTATTGCAAATAAAATATCATGGGGGGTTATGGCAGCGGCGAAAGAAATTGTAGAAAATGGTATTTGTTCTGTAGATGATGTGGATAAAGCGATTATGTATGGACCGGGATTGCGTATGGCGGTAACAGGGCAGTTGTTGACGATGTCTCTTGGCGTGCAGGGCGGCTTTCGGGAATATGAAAAGAAATACAGTGGAAAGGAGCAGGCATCGGCAGAGTATCTTGCGTTGGCAGATGGGATTGATGAAGCAATGGCAGCTCGAACTGACAGACAGGGACGTACACCGGAAGATGTGATAAAATACCGGGATATGGTAATTGCTGAAATCCTTAAAGCACAACAGATGTTTTAAAAAGATGAAATGAGTGAGGACTGAATGGCATTTTGCTATTCAGTCCTTGACTATTTAGAGCGGTGCTTTTATGCTGAAAATGTAATCTAAAAGAATAGGTAAAAATAATATGAAAAATTTAAAAGAGACATTGGCACAGCATGAACCGACTTTTATCGGCATGGATCAGTGCCATCAGGCAGCCGTCTGTATTCCATTGCTGAAAAATGCAGCTGGCGGATATGATGTGCTGTTTGAAGTGCGTGCGGCCACTATTGCACACCAGCCGGGGGACGTCTGTCTGCCCGGTGGTATGGTGGAAGAAGGAGAGACACCGCGGGAAGCGGCGTTGCGGGAATTGCAGGAAGAATTATTATTGAACAAGGAGCAAATTTGTTACCTTGGTGATATGGATAAACTGTATACCGGAAGCAGTCTGATCATGTATTCTTTTGCTGCGGAAGTAACAGACTATCAGAATACGTTTAGCCCGGCAGAGGTGGATGAGGTGTTTCGGGTTCCGTTGGAGTTCTTTTTACATACGGAGCCAAAATGCTATGTCGCCCGGGCAAGGGTGGAACCCGGTGAGGATTTTCCTTATGAACTGATCTGTGGCGGCCGGGATTATCAGTGGCGCAGTCGAAAGGAAGAAGTCTGCTTTTATCAGTATGAAGGACATGTCATCTGGGGACTGACGGCTAAAATGATGCGGGCTTTTGCAGAGGTGATAAAAGGTATGCAAAAAATACATACAAACAGAGAGAAAAATGCCCGATAAATTTCTGCCTTGTCAGTTGAAAAAAAAATACGCACATAGTATACTTATTTATATCTGTGCAAAACTGTTTTTTAGTTAAAATACAGATCAGAAAAAGAAAAATCCCAGAAATGGCTTAAAATAAGGAGGAGACAGTAGAATGGAAGCTTACAAACAGGAGTTTATCGAGTTTATGGTAGAAAGTGATGTTTTAAAATTTGGAGAGTTTACCTTGAAAAGCGGCAGAAAATCTCCATTTTTTATGAATGCAGGCGCTTATGTGACAGGTTCTCAGTTAAAGAGACTTGGTGAGTATTATGCAAAAGCAATTCATGATAAATACGGGGATGATTTCGATGTGTTATTCGGACCGGCTTACAAAGGAATCCCGATCAGCGTTGTAACAGCCATCGCATACAGCGAGTTATACGGAAAAGAGGTTCGTTACTGCTCAGATCGTAAAGAAACAAAAGATCACGGTGCAGATAAAGGAAAATTCCTTGGAAGTACTTTAAAAGACGGTGACCGTGTCGTTATGATCGAGGATGTTACCACTTCCGGAAAATCTATGGAAGAAACTGTTCCGAAAGTACGCGAAGCTGCAAACGTAGAGATCGTTGGTCTGATGGTTTCTCTGGATCGTATGGAAGTTGGAAAAGGCGGCGAAAAATGTGCCCTTGAGGAAGTAAAAGATCTGTACGGTTTTGAGACAAATGCCATCGTAACCATGGCAGAGGTAGTAGAGCATCTGTACAACCGTGAGTGCAATGGCAAAGTGGTCATCGATGACACATTAAAAGCCGCCATTGACGCATATTATGAGCAGTATGGTGCAAAATAAGCATTGCGGCAATGTTTATAAACAATCATAAAAAACAAATTCGATTATTATGCAGAGTATTATTTGCGCTGTATATCGCCGGTCTGGTGTATTTCCTGTTTTTTGCGGATATGCTGGACCGTGTCGGAATTGAGCGCAGTTATCATTATAATGTGATTCCGTTCAGGGAGATACGAAGATTTATCGTGTATGCGGATCTTCTGGGATCGATGGCAGTGATTTCTAATTTGTTTGGAAATATTGCTATTTTTATGCCATTTGGTTTTCTGGTCCCAATCCTGGGCAGAAAAAAACGGAAATTCTGGTTCACAGCACTGCTGGGTTTTGAATTGAGTCTGAGCGTGGAATGTATTCAGCTTGTAACAAAAACCGGCTGTTTTGATGTGGACGATATTTTCCTGAATACAATCGGTGGAATGTTGGGGTATCTGGTCTATGCGCTGTTGCAGCGCAAACGGGACCGGGATGCCGATGCCAGAAGATTGAAAGAGTAAAATTTAGCTCAAATTGAGTTGAAATCCCCATTTTTATTAAGTAGGGAGACGTAAAAAATACTGTTTCAATCTGCACCTGTAAAAAATAGTGAAAGATCACTGTTGAATTTTACATGGGTGTAAACAGATCGTGCAAATATATAAGGAGGCAACGTATGGCAAGCAACAGAAGAAAGTATTTTCGCCGGACACGAAAGACCCGGATGAGGGATTTAAAACATTCCCCTACCGGGATTTTGTCTTTTTGTACAGCAATGGCAGCGCTGGCGGTATTTTGTACTGCAGTGATCCAGTCATTTCTGGCGTCCGGTGAAGGTGGATATAAAATAGGAGGCTTGGGATTAGTTGGACTGATCCTGGCACTTGGCGCACTGATCTGCGGTATTTTTGCAGTGAAGGAGCCGAAGATCAGACCACTGCCACCGCGACTTGGTATTGCGTTTGGTGCAGTGCTGACCGTTGGACTTGGCGGCATGTACATATACGGTTTGATGTAGAATTTTGATTCCAACATCATTTTTATAGAAACAAATAAAAAAAATGAGAAAAATGAAGAATCGGTAGGAGATTAAATAATATGGGTGACAGCGTTTGGAATGATTTTTTAGACGAGACAATCGAAGAACGATATGAGCTGGTGGCAGAGCGTGTGGAGGAAATCAGTAAAGAGGCTTTGGTGCCGGAACTTTACAAGGGATATTTTTCAGAGGCAGCAGCTTATCTGAAAAAGACGATGGAACTGTGCCGGATGGCAAAAGATGGAACTTTGCAGCAGCGTAGTCTGGAGACCTGCAAGGCAGATCAGGAGCAGTTATATCATCACATGCTTCCTGAATTTTATGAAGAAAGTTATGCAAATCCGGCGTATGCAGTGGCAATTTTTGGTGAAAAAGAAGGCGAGTTGTTAAGTTTTCTTCGTGCAGAGCTGGATGTGGCGATCACATATGCGTTTGAAGGAAAAATGGCAGAACTGACTTTACTGCTGGAGCTGTTTGTACAGGTTTATAATTGCTTTGAGGAGGAAGATCTGCAGGAAGCAAAACAGACGATTTACTGGTATTTCCATGATTACAGTGAGGTGTTTGTGGAAAATCAGATTCGGGAAATGATCGATCCGGTGGACAGTCTGTACAAAAATATCATTATGAAAGCAGATCTGTCTGATCTCAACTATCTGTATCAGTATGGATTCTATATTGGAGAAAATGAACTTGGCATTGCAGCATTTTTAAATGAACTCTCCGAGGAAGAAATCCAGTCCATGGCGGATACTTATACCGAAGGATACCGCATTGGATTTGAGATTACGGGTAAGGACATCAAAAAGAAAAAGACGGTTCAGATTCATTATCAGGTTGGATTTGAGCGCATGATCCGTGCAGCCATCCAGAATTTTGAGAAAATTGGACTGCAGCCGACCATCAGCAGAGAGCCGTCCTCTTCCTTCAATAACCGTGGTGGTTCCAAACGTGGTGCTTATGCGACCAGTGTAAACCGTCAGTATGATTTTGATCACAAAGAAGACAAAGCATTCTATTTTGATAAAGCCTTTGTGGAGCGTCGTCTGGAAGTACTGCGTACTGTATTTGAGCAGCATAAGATTCAGGCCGCAGAGCACGGTGGACCGGCCGTTCTGGAAGTGTTTGGTGAAGAACCGTTTTCACCGGAGAAAAAAGAGGCAGCGATCCACTATCATGACCGCCAGCAGGAACTGGTTGTTTATAATGCTTCTATGTCCGGCCAGATCACAAATGAGTATATCAAAGGTGAGGAACGCAGTTTCACCATCATTGCGTATCCGATTCCGGAGATTGGCGATCAGTTTAAGGAAATTTTTGCAGAGACAGTTATCATCAATACATTGGATTACGAAAAATATCAGAAGATGCAGCAGTGCATCATTGACGTTCTGGACAGCGGTACAAAGGTACGCATTACCGGCCGTGGCGGCAACCGTACAGATCTGACAGTCGCACTTCATCCACTGACAGATCCGGACAAACAGACTATTTTTGAAAACTGTGTGGCAGATGTCAATATTCCGGTTGGCGAAGTATTTACTTCTCCGGTTCTGGCAGGAACCAATGGAACCCTGCATGTATCAGAAGTATTTTTGAATGGTCTGCAGTATCTTGATCTGGAAATTGTGTTCAAAGACGGTATGATTGAGAGCTATAACTGCGGCAACTTTGCAGATGAGGCACAGAACAAGGCTTATATCCGTGACAATATTTTAATGCGTCATGAGACATTGCCGATGGGCGAGTTTGCGATCGGAACAAATACAACCGCATATCGTATGGCGAAAGAATATCAGATCGGAGCAAAATTGCCGATCCTGATCGCAGAAAAGACTGGTCCGCATTTTGCAGTGGGCGATACGTGTTATTCCCACGCGGAGGACACTGCTGTTTATAACCCAAACGGCAAGGAGATTATTGCCCGTGATAATGAGAAGAGCCTGCTTCGTAAGGAGGATATGTCAAAGGCATATTTTAACTGCCATACCGATATTACCATTCCGTATGATGAACTTGGTGCAATTACAGTTATCCGTCCGGATGGCAGCACTGCTGATATTATCCGTGATGGTCTGTTCCGGGTGGAAGGTGCAGAAGAACTCAACGAGCCGTTATTAAAATAAGAATGTTAAAAAATAAGAGCGGTATGTATAGAGTTTTTTGTAGTACTGATGAATATATAATTGTATCATTAGAAAAACAAATGAAACAAGTGACATATATTAGCTGCTCTTATAAAAAATATAACAATATATAATTGGCAAATTTGCATGATTCAAGGTAAGATGTAAACAGAGTACTAAGCCATCAGAGCAGATGAGATTTTGCTCTGGTGGCGTTATAAACATTTACATAAGGGATGAAAGGAGCACATACAAATGGCTAAAGTAGGAATTGTAATGGGCAGTGATTCAGATATGCCGATCATGGCAAAGGCAGCAGAAATTTTGGATAAATTCGGTATCGATTATGAGATGCGTATCATCTCCGCACATCGTGAGCCGGATGTGTTTTTTGACTATGCAAAATCCGCAGAGGAGAAAGGCTTCAAAGTAATTATTGCCGGAGCAGGTAAAGCAGCTCATCTGCCGGGTATGTGTGCGGCAATCTTTCCGATGCCGGTAATCGGAATCCCGATGAAGACATCTGATCTGGGCGGCGTAGATTCTTTGTATTCCATCGTACAGATGCCAAGCGGAATCCCGGTTGCAACAGTAGCAATCAACGGTGGTGCAAATGCAGGTATTCTGGCAGCAAAGATTCTGGCTACATCAGATCCTGAACTTTTAGAGAAACTGAAAGCTTACACAGAGGAGTTGAAATCCCAGGTGGTGGAAAAAGACGAAAAATTACAGGAAACCGGATATAAAAATTACGCGAAATAATCAAATCTCATACATAACGGAGGAATTCAGAATGGATTACAAAAAAGCAGGTGTAGATATTGAAGCTGGTTACAAATCAGTAGAATTGATGAAAAAACATGTAAAGGAAACCATGCGTGCAGAAGTACTTGGCGGACTTGGCGGATTTTCCGGAGCATTTTCTTTAAATAAGATCAAAGAAATGGAAGACCCGGTACTGTTATCCGGTACAGACGGATGCGGTACAAAAGTAAAACTTGCATTTTTAATGGATAAACATGACACAATCGGAATCGATGCAGTTGCAATGTGCGTAAACGATATTGCATGTGCAGGTGGCGAACCGCTGTTTTTCCTGGACTATATTGCCTGTGGCAAAAACTATCCGGAGAAGATCGCTGATATCGTAAAAGGTGTTGCAGAAGGATGTAAGCAGTCCGGCGCAGCACTGATCGGTGGTGAGACAGCAGAACATCCGGGTCTGATGCCTGAAGATGAGTACGATCTGGCAGGTTTTGCAGTTGGTGTGGTTGACCGCAAAGATATGATTACAGGAAGCGAGTTAAAAGACGGCGATGTGCTGATCGGTATGGCTTCCAGCGGTGTACATTCCAATGGATTTTCTCTGGTTCGTAAAGTATTCCAGATGGATGAGGAAACTCTGAATACCTATCATGAAGAACTTGGAAAAACACTTGGCGAGATGTTATTAGCTCCGACAAGAATTTATGTAAACGCATTAAAATCCATCCGTGAAGCTGGCGTGACAGTAAAAGCATGCAGCCATATCACTGGTGGTGGATTCTATGAGAATATTCCGCGTATGCTTATCGATGGTAAACGTGCAGTAGTAGAGAAAGACAGCTACCCGGTACCACCAATTTTTGCAATGCTTGCAAAAGAAGGTGACATTTCCGAAGAAATGATGTACAACACATTTAACATGGGACTTGGCATGATCGTTGCGGTTGATCCGGCAGATGTTGACAAGACCATGGAAGCAATCAAACAGGCAGGCGATACACCATACGTTGTAGGAAAGATCATCGATGGTGAAAAAGGAGTAGATTTATGCTAAGAATTGCAGTGCTGGTATCCGGCGGTGGTACAAATCTGCAGGCCATCATTGATGCCATCGCAGATGGAAAAATCACAAATACCGAGATCGCAATGGTTATCAGCAATAATAAAAATGCCTATGCACTGGAGCGTGCCGCAAAGGCAGGCATTCCAAACTGCTGCATTTCTCCGAAAGATTATGCGGACAGAGCTCAGTTTCACGAGGCACTGCTGGCTGCACTGGATGAGGCGCAGGTAGATCTGATCGTTCTGGCAGGATTTTTAGTAGTCATCCCAGAGATGATGATCCGAAAATACAGAAACCGCATCATCAACATTCATCCATCATTGATTCCGTCTTTCTGCGGAACTGGATATTATGGTCTGAAAGTGCATGAAGGCGTGTTAAAACGTGGCGTGAAAGTAACGGGAGCAACCTGTCATTTTGTAGATGAAGGAACCGATACCGGTCCGATCATTTTGCAGAAAGCCGTTGAGGTAAAAAATGGTGATACACCGAAGATTTTACAGCAGCGTGTCATGGAAGAAGCAGAATGGATCATCATGCCAAAAGCGATTGATCTGATTGCAAATGGCAAAGTAAAAGTGGTTGACGGAAAAGCAATTGTAGAGGAGAACTGACATGAAAGTACTGATCGTAGGAAGTGGCGGAAGAGAGCATGCCATCGCAACAAGTGTGGCAAAAAGCAGTCGTGTAGATAAAATTTACTGTGCACCGGGCAATGCAGGAATCGGACAGATTGCAGAGTGTGTACCGATCGGTGCCATGGAATTTGACAAACTGGTTGCATTTGCAAAAGAAAATCAGATCGACCTGACCATCATCGGTATGGATGATCCGTTGGTTGGCGGTGTCGTAGATGCTTTTGAGGCTGAGGGACTGCGCGTATTTGGACCAAACAAAGCAGCAGCGATTCTGGAAGGCTCCAAAGCATTTTCCAAAGATTTAATGAAGAAATATCATATTCCAACTGCTGCATATGAGAATTTTGATGATCCAGAGAAAGCGCTGGAATATCTGAAAACTGCAAAAATGCCGATCGTTCTGAAAGCAGACGGACTGGCACTTGGAAAAGGTGTGCTGATCTGCAATACTTTAGAAGAGGCAGAAGCTGGCGTTAAAGAAATCATGCTGGACAAGAAATTCGGTTCTGCCGGCAACCATATGGTTATTGAAGAGTTTATGACAGGCCGTGAAGTATCTGTATTATCTTTCGTAGATGGAAAAACAATCAAGATCATGTCTTCTGCACAGGATCACAAACGTGCAAAAGACGGAGATCAGGGATTAAATACAGGCGGTATGGGAACCTTCTCCCCAAGCCCGTTCTATACAAAAGAAGTAGACGAGTTCTGCAAAAAATATGTGTTTCAGGCAACGGTTGATGCCATGGCAGCAGAGGGACGTACTTTCAAAGGTATCATTTTCTTTGGACTGATGCTGACAGAGGACGGACCAAAGGTTCTGGAGTATAATGCCAGATTTGGTGATCCGGAGGCACAGGTTGTCCTTCCACGTATGAAAAATGATGTCATTGACGTGATGGAAGCCTGCATCGATGGTACCTTGGATCAGATTGATCTGCAGTTTGAAGATAACGCAGCAGTCTGCGTTGTTCTGGCAAGTGACGGTTATCCGGTTTCTTATGAAAAAGGATTCGAAATCAAAGGTCTTGAGAAGTTTGAAAACAAAGATGGTTATTACTGTTTCCATGCAGGCAGCAAGTTAAATGAGGAAGGCAAGATCGTGACAAACGGCGGTCGTGTTCTTGGAGTTACTGCCAAAGGTGCTACATTAAAAGAAGCACGTGCAAACGCTTACGCAGCAACAGAATGGATTGATTTCGCAAATAAATATATGCGTCATGATATCGGTAAAGCCATCGATGAGGCATAATTTATGAAAAAAGCAGTTATTTTTGATATGGACGGTACGTTATGGGATTCTGTGGATGAAATTGTGGAATCCTGGAACAAAACCTGTCCCCAAATGCACATCCGCAGAGAACAGCTCATCGGTCTTATGGGAAAAACCATGGATTGTTTCGCAAAGGAACTTCTTCCGCAGTATGAGATGGATCAGGCGATGGAGATCATTCATGCCTGTGAGGAGGATGAAAATGAGTATCTGAGTCGCGTTGGTGCAAAGCTGTACGGTGATATCCGTAAAGTATTTGAAACCCTGCGTGACATGGGATATGAGATTGGTATTGTCAGCAACTGTCAGTCAGGGTACATTGAAGTATTTCTGGAGTATTACCATCTTGGTGATCTGGTGGCGGATATTGAGTGTTATGGCAATACGCAGCAGCAGAAAGACGCGAATTTGAAGGCACTCATTGAGCGTAATCATTATGAGAAATATTATTACCTTGGAGATACCCAGGGGGATTATAATGCGTGCCAGAAAGCGGGAGTTCCATTTCTATTTGCAGCTTATGGTTTTGGAACCGTGGATGCTAAAGTTCCACAGGTGGAGAGCCTGGAGCAGTTACCGGAAGTAATGAAAAAATTATAATTGAAAAAATATGAAAAGCACTGAAAACCAATGAAAGGCATTCAGTGCTTTTTTTCTTAAATGAAAAAAATTATAAACCAAACATCACATGTGCCATTTCTGTACCGGATTTTGTCTTAAAAATCCGATCAATAGCAGTCTGAATTGCTGGTCTGTCTGCATGATCCTCATAAAGATTGACGAGAAAATCTGCCTCCATCAGAATCTGGTAATCTAACCCATTGATATTATTGTAAGTATGATGATGTCCGATAAGATAGCAGACACGGTCGATCACCGCATCAGGATAAGTACCACATTCTGTCAGCATCTGGCGGGCAGCAGCAGGACCTTCTTTTTCCTGCAACGGTCCTGCCGTACTGTGATATTTTTCTTCAGCTATTTTAATGCCAATGTCGTGGAGAATCGCAGCAGTTTCCAGAATGTGCTGCAATTCATCAGATAAATGCTCTGCGTGTCCGATCATGGATGCATAAGTATATACTTTTGTATAATGCTGGATACGGGCAGGATCGCCGGAATAGTAAGTCAGCATTTTCTGTATCAGTGTTTCATTCATTTCAATTGTATTCTCCATTTCCATAGTTATCCTTTCGCGTTCATGCTCATCACATTATAAAACTCATTCGCGGACATCAGATCCGAAGCACTTTCAATTAATCCCAGATCAATCATTGCCTGAATCGTATTCGTACAGGACTTAGACAAAGAAAATGATACTTCGATGGAGGAGTAATAATTTGCCGGTTTATTATTCTGAGGGTCAGCATTTACCGTATTTTCCGAAGTTGCTTTGTGATCATTGGAAGTACCGGAGGAAGCTTTGAATGGTAACATATCTGCCAAATATTCCACATCCCCCGGAATCTGTCCGTAGAAGTAAAAACTGTCATAGTAAATCGGGTTATCGTCGGTATCATGGATGCCAAGTCCTGCCGGATAGTTGCCTGCAAGGATATCTGCTTTGAGTGCTTCATACAGTGTCTCAGTCTGCTGCTGATTCAGGTTTATGTTTCTATCATGTTCGTATTCGTCCGCATGGCTTAAAGTGCCATTTATGAAGCTGACATCTTCGTAATTGTAGCAGAGCAGATAACGAAGTAGGTCTTCATTTCCTGTTTCCAGTTTGGAAATCTGATAAGCCGGTGTTGTGTCATCCTTCAGTGTTGCATTTGTTACTGGAATTTCATAGCGTCGCATAATTTTACGGCCGTTTTTCAGATAATAAGTAATCTGAATGGAAGATACATAATCCCCTTCACTGTAAACAACAGAGGTGGAAGTACTGGATTTTGTGGTGCCGGAGGATGTTGCAGTTGCATATTCAGCACTTCGTTCTTCTGAATCATTGTAGGCTGTATATTTTTGCTGATAGGAGTATGACAGATACTCCGATTTGTGGTTCAGAATATTTTTATGAATTTTTTCCAGTACTTCGAAATCAGCCGGATCCGTGTATACATGCTCGTAATCCGCGTACATATAAATGGCTGCAATCTGATCCGTTTCCGGAATTTTGCGTTCCATATGGAACGCATCACTTTTGACCAGACCGGTTCCAAGCAGGAAGAGTCCAATGCAGACAGCCCATTCCATCCAGCGCTTCCGTGAAAATACATGGAAGCGTTTTTTTAACAGCATTTCTGAAACAAAGAAACTTGCAAAGGTGCATGGAATCAGAAATACAAAAAGTGATGCTGTCATATGTGCAGTATTGTCAAAAAGCAGACTGGAGAGCAGGAAGGAAAGTCCGAAACCTCCAACAAGTGCCAGCATCCAGCGGAAGCAAGGATGCAGCCAGCCAAAGGCAACCACATCACCGGTGCATTCTAACTGGCGTTTCTGATAAAATACATAGGCGAGAATTAAAAATGCCACAGCTACGAGAACGTATAGTCCAATCAGCAGTCCGCCGCGCATATTGATTGTTTCCAGTGCGGTAAAATCATCATTCATGGACCAGGTCAGGGATACGTGATCCAGCAGGTACAGAAACGGGGAAAGTACCGTATCTCTGGTTTCGGTCAATGTACTGCTTACCTGATCACCAAGGATTCCCATGCCGTAGCACATGGAGGAAATGATCAGTGTGGCAATGGATTTGATGCTGATGTACAGAAAATTCCCTACAAAATAATAAGTTGCGGCGGCAACTGCGTGACCCGTGAGCATACAGCAGAATACCGCGAGGGTATAAAACAGAAAACTCATGCCCATCATGTAAAGTAGCCAGTACAACAGATATTCCACGGACGTAATATTATTTAAAATACAAACAAGCAGATTCAGCAAAAATGTGATCAGCTGCGGGATCAGCAGGAACAAAAAGCCACTGATATAATTTGTTACAAACAATTCACTCCGTTTTACCGGAAGCGCATGGATCATATGACAGCTCCGGGTGGAAAAAAGGTAGGAAAAAACCGTAACGGCGGCCACCAGTGCTGCAAAAAAGATGACATATGGTTCCAGATTTCCACTGATGCATTCCAACATGGTCGTCAGCCGATTTGTGGCTGAAGGGGCAGAATAGTCCAATTGCTGAAAATTCATGTAATTGCGGGTGTTCAGGAACATCCGTATGGTCATGTTAAAAAACAGATACGCAAGGTAAACCGCCCAGACCGGCCAGAACCGGATCATATTTTTACAGAATATTGTTTTATTAAAACAGGATGTCTTTGATTTCATAATTCTTTCCTCCCATTTCATAAATAAAAATTTCTTCCAATGTAAGAGGAAGGATATCGATCAGCATTGGATGTGTCTGCTCCAGTATCATTTTGGCCTGCTCCGGATTGCCTTTTACGATCAATGTGTATACACGACCGGTGTTGGACATGTGTAAAATCTCAAAATCTTTCGGCAGCGTCGGCATGCCTTCCTGAAATGCCACCTGAATTTTAGACACATTTCCCTGCAGATCGGAGAGAGAGCGCTCCACAATGATCTTGCCCTGGTGCATGATGCCTACATGGTCGCAAACGTCTTCCAGTTCACGCAGATTGTGGGAAGAAATCAGGATTGTGGTGCGGCTTTCACTTGCCTTGGATAGTATGATACTCCAGATCTGGCGGCGCATGACCGGATCAAGACCATCCATCGGTTCATCCAGGATCATCAGCTCAGGCATGGCGCAGATAGAGAGCCAGAATGCCACCTGCTTTTGCATACCTTTGGAAAGCCGGCGGATGGCACGTTTGGTATCAATATTCGGGAAAAATTCCTGCAAGCGCTCAAAAAGTTCGGAATCAAATTTTTTGTAAATGCCCTGATAAAACTGCTTCATTTCCAGTGTATTTGCCTGGAAAAAATAGAACATGTCATCCGGGATATATGTGAATTTGATTTTTGCCTCCGGATTGTCATATACTGGCAGACCGTCAATGAGGATGGAGCCGCTGTCTGGGCGGTAAATTCCGGTGAGGTGACGGATCAGAGTGGATTTTCCGGCACCATTTGGACCAACGAGACCGTAAATGGTTCCTTTCGGAACGTGCAGACTCATGTCGTCCAACGCTTTAAAGCCATGGAATGTTTTGGTAATATGTTCTGCCTGGATCATGCTTGAATCCTCCTTCCTGATAAAGAAAGAATGCGGTTCGTGAGCTCATTTGCCGGCATGGACAGATAGAGAAGCTCAGACACAATCTTATCAAATTGTGGCAGCAGTTCCTGCTGACGAAGCTGGTTGGTCTGATCCACTTCTGCAACAAAGGTGCCTTTTCCGGACAATGTATAGATGTAACCTTCGTTTTCCAGTTCCCGGTAGGCACGCTGGATTGTATTTGGATTGATTGCCAGCGAAGCTGCCAGTTCCCGTACGGAAGGCAGTTTGTCATCCTTTTTCAAAGCACCGCTGACCACAAGCTGCCGCACGTTATCTTTTATCTGCTGATAAAAGGGGCGCGTATCGCGGTAATTTAACTGTATCATAGAAGTCTCCTTTTAAATAAAAATAGACGAACGGTGTCAGCTAAATGCCAGATGGAGTATCTATATAAATAGAAAGCATCGCAGATGACATTTGGCGTACTAACCGTGTTAATACAGTTAATATAGCATGCATACGAGGGACATACAAGGAAGAAGCGTGAAAGAAAATCTTAATTCTTTCGAAAGAAAACAGAGGTGAAAAAGAAGAATCAAGGGAAGTCAGTGAGAAAAAGAAAAATAGAGCAGGCATTTTTACCTGCTCTATAGAGTTATCAGTTGTCTTCTTTTTCCAGTTCTGCAACAATGTCATTTAACATCTGCAGTACGTTGTCCTCACCTACATTTTCAAAGTGTTCGGAAATGGATTCCAGTCTATCAAAAAAGCTAGGCTTTCTTTCGCCTGTCTGTGTGTCACAGGAAGAACCACAGCTGTGGCAATTACCTGTACATCCGCCAATCGTATTTTCTGCCATATGAATTACCTCCTTAAAATGTGAATCGAATGATTTTTATGAGTTCAGTATACTATAATATTCTCCGCGTTTCTATAGAAAAAATGTGAATTCATAGAAAATTAATAGAGTTTATATTACAGTTCACTCATCATATGTATTCAAATATTGATCATGCTTGCATGAGGAAATATTTGGATACATAATGATGCAGGGAGCGCCTTTTTATGAGCAAAGGTAGTAGCGTAGCTACGGAGAAGTCCTGAAAGGACACTTTGCGAATGGCGCGTGTGAACAGTAATGAGTTTATCCGGCAACCCTATTTTAGGTTGAGAAAAACCGCAAAAAAAGGTATAATAAAACACATAATTCGGGAAAAATCCCGCTGCAAAAAGCCTTCTTACGGGAATATTTTTTGCAGATTTTGAGAAGGAGTTTTTTAATATGAGAGCAAGTGGTATTTTACTTCCGGTAAGCAGTTTACCGTCAAAATATGGAATCGGATGTTTTTCAAAGAGTGCCTTTGAATGGATTGATTTTCTGCAGGAAAGCGGCCAGACATTCTGGCAGATCCTGCCTCTGGGGCCGACCAGTTACGGGGATTCTCCGTATCAGTCATTTTCTACTTTTGCGGGGAATCCGTATTTCATTTCTCTGGAAGAACTGATAGAGGAAGGTCTTTTAACGAGAGAGGAATGTGAGTCTGCACAGCTTGGCACAAATCCGTCCTATGTGGATTATGGGAAGCAGTATGAAAATAGAAATCCGTTATTACATAAAGCATATGCAAACAGCAAAAAACGGGAAGACGCAGAGTTTCTGAAATTTGAGGAAGAGCAGAAGGAATGGCTCCCAGATTATGCACTGTTTATGGCATTAAAGGATGTGCATGATAAGCAGGCATGGAGTACCTGGGAAAAAGAACTGATCCAGAAGGAGCCGGATGTTCTGGCAAAATATAGAGAAGAGCTTGCGGACGAAATCTGTTATTATGAATATCTGCAGTACTGGTTCTTAAAACAGTGGCTGAAAGTGAAAAAATATGCCAATGAGCGTGGTATCAAGATCATTGGTGATATTCCGATTTATGTGGCTTTCGACAGTGCAGATGCATGGATGAGTCCGGAATTATTTGAGTTTGATGAAGATATGAATCCAATCGAGGTAGCTGGCTGCCCGCCAGATGGATTTACTGCAGACGGACAGCTCTGGGGCAATCCAATCTATGACTGGGAATATCATAAAAAACAGAACTTTGCATGGTGGATCCGGCGGATCAAACACTGTGAAGTGCTGTATGATGTGGTTCGAATTGACCATTTCCGTGGATTTGATGAATATTATACGATTCCATATGGCATGACAAATGCCCGCATTGGCGAGTGGAAAAAGGGACCCGGTATCGCACTTTTTAAAGAAGTACAAAAACATGTGAAAAACATCGAGATCATTGCAGAAGATCTTGGATATATGACACAGTCTGTCCGTGATTTGGTGGCCGAAACCGGTTATCCGGGCATGAAGGTATTACAGTTTGCCTTTGGTGGTGGCAGTGACAACGAATATCTGCCACACAATTATACCCAGAATGCTGTTGTATACCCAGGAACTCATGACAATGAGACTCTGATGCAGTATCTGGACTGCGCGCAGGATCATGTGCGCAATCACATCCGGGAATACATGAACCGTCCGCATGCGTCCAACGGGGAACTTTGTGAAAATCTGATCTGGATGGCAATGTCCAGCGTTGGAAAATATTGTATTGTTCCGATTCAGGACTATCTGGGACTTGGAAAAGAAGCCCGGATGAACTTCCCGTCTACACTGGGACACAACTGGGAGTGGCGTGTGCGTAAGGAGCAGCTGACACATGATCTGGCTGGTTACATTGCACATATGACAGGATTGTCCTATCGCTGGAGAATTGATCCGCCGAAAAAAGAAGAGAAAGAAGCGGAAAAATAATGGAGTTAAAACGACAAAATCATGAATTTCCACCGGTGTATGATGAAAATTCCGAAATACTGATCCTGGGTAGTTTCCCGTCGGTGAAGTCCAGAGAAATGCAGTTTTTTTACGGACATCCGCAGAATCGTTTCTGGAAAGTCATGGCACAGGTTCTGAATGAAAAGGTTCCGCAGACCATTCCAGAGAAAAAAGAGATGCTGCTGCGGCATCATATTGCCCTGTGGGATGTGATCGCAAGCTGTGACATTGCGGGATCCAGTGACAGCAGTATTCGAAACGTGGTGCCAAATGATCTGGCCTATATAATAGGAAGAAGCCGGATTACAAAGATTTATGCAAACGGGGCAAAATCAAAACAGTTGTATGATAAGTATCTGGCAAAACAGCTTGGAATTGAGGCGGTGCAGCTGCCATCCACCAGTCCGGCGAATGCGGCTTACAGTGTGGAGCGGTTGCTGGAATATTGGAAAAATATAGTGGCTTAACAAAAGGGAGCGGGGAATGGAAAACTATATAGTTATGATAATAGGAATTTTACTTTTGATAGTTGCTATTATCTGGATGCTCATAGAAAAAGCAAGTACCGGAGCATTTTTGATTTTGGCAGCTTTCAGTGGTGCCATGATTGAAGATGGTATTCACAGGATAAGAAAGAAGAAAGGAAAATGAAGTTTTTTGAGCTGAAGGTTTATAAATCAGGAACTGAAATCAGCGTGGTGGATAAAATCAATGTATTTTGACGAGGTACGAAATAATGAAAATTCGGTTCCAACCGAGTTAACCAAAACCGAATAAAAATATATCATCCCCCTTTTTATCTATGATGATGAAGTAAAGTACATAGATGAAAGGGGGACGTATGTTATCGGTATAATTCTTCCAAAGGAATCAGTATTCGGTTTTCTGCTTGTTCACAGACAAATCCTGATCTGGAAAAAAATCCATATTTATAGCATTCCAAGCCGGTCAGTGTAACCTGGTGGATTTCATTTTGAACCATGCTTTCAGATATTGGCTCTTTTCTGAATTTTGCTTCATAAAAAATATATCCGTTATCATCCAAGGTAACGATATCAAATTCACCATTTTTTCGTTCAACAGGATCGTCATAATAGTATTTCCCGATTTTTACAAAAATATCATCCATCATTCCTTTTCGATTTTGTCGAATCAGATATTGTTTGCAGACGTTTTCAAAAATTTTTGGAACATATTTTGTCTCGAAATCATTGGCAATATATTTGTCATAAAAAATGTCTGAATCCATAATGTTCATTCTTGATATATTTCTGAAAATATATTTGTAATAAAATAAGGACAGATTATCCGAAATAAAATATCCTGATTTTTTCCTGTTGTTTTCATCGTTGATGGGAGCTTCTTTTGCTACAACATCCATTCGCATTAATTTGTCAAGAATATCCACCAAAGCAGGGCCGCTTGAAACATTTGACTGGTCGAGAAGGTCTTTGTATTTGGAAAAACCTTTCGCAAGTGCTTCAAAAACTTCATTGGCATTTGTAATCTTTGATATTTCTGAATTTAGGTACATAGATACTTCATTTTCCAGTCTGGCTCCTGGAGAGGCGATAAGATCGATAATATTTTCCCTGACGCTTTTATGCGGATCAATTAATCTGTTATAGTACGGAATGCCGCCAAATACACTGTAAAGTCTGACCTTATCTTCATCGGAAAAAACAGAATAAAACAATGCAGAATCATAATAATCCATTGGTTTCAGATTGATGGTAAGATCAATTCTGCCATACAGCGGATTTTGTTTTGCCAGAAGCGCTTTCATGGTGTCCACATAGGAACCGCAAATAATAAATTTAATATTGGAAATATCTTTATAGTTATCAATGACAGATTGAAGGACACTGTCAAGTCCTTTTGCATTTTCGCGCAGGTAAGGATATTCATCTAAAACAAAGATCAGAGGTTCCTGTTCTGATTTTTTAAATAAAAATTGCAATAGATGTTCCATATCGTTAAATGCTGGTTTGGGGAAATCAAATGCTTCGCCGATCAATTCGGCCAGACTATCGACATTATTTTGTTCGGTGGTTTGCTTACATTCATAGTAAATACTTTTTATGTCGGCTTCTTTTAAAACCTGTTTGATCAGCTCACTTTTTCCGATACGTCTTCGCCCATAGATCAGGGAAATCATCTGACCCTTTGAATGAAACATAGAATTCAGTTTTTTTCGTTCCGTTTCTCTTCCATAGAACATGCGTTACCCTCCAATTGCCCGTCGAAAAATTAATATACTATAATAAGTATAATAAGTATTTACAAGGATGTCAAATTTTGTTCGGTTACAACCGAGTCAACCGTGATCGAATAAAAATATATAATAGAGGTACGTGCTATCATATTAAAAGGATTATGTTGCATGCGCAGATTAGGAATAGCACGTATAATGTGTGCTACTATGTAAATAGTTATCATTTCTTTGATTTTTTCACATATATAAAATTGTAACTAATACCATAATCAAGATTTACTTCTAAACCTCGTAAGCCGACGCCCCATTTTCCAGAAAACTCAGCCCATTCATCGTAATCCCCATCAGCAGTTTACCAACCTGCTCAATAGAAAGTTTATAATTACTGCACACCCAGTTCTCCAGAATACCAATCACTCCATTTGCCAGATATGCGTAGGAATAGTCCAGCATCGTTGTATCTGCATTCGGATAAATTTTCTGCCAGACACGCATACTGTTGTCATATCCAAGATACATCAGCTGTCTGATAAAGGAAGAATCTCCATGTGGTCCGATCAGCACCTGACAGAGATCACGGTTCTGATCAATAAGATGCAGGATATCATCAAACCAGTTGTCATTTGCAAGTGTCACTATAATATTTTCAAATAATTCATTCTGAATCTGCGTCAGCAGAGCATATACATCTTCATAATAAGAATAGAAGGTACTGCGGTTAATGTCTGCCATTTTACAAATATCTGTTACTGTGATCTTATTTAATGGTTTTTCTTTCAACAGGTCAAAAAGTGCCTGTCGAATCACCGATTTTGTATATTTTGTGCGGCGGTCTGTTGCCATTTTTTTTTCATCTCCTTTGGTCAATCGTCCTGAAAATTGTTAATTATCCAACAAAGTCAAGAAGAAGTGTGGGATAATTGACAGAAAAAATCAAATTGACGGTTGATATTTAACTTAATTTGATTATAATATACAAGAGTTAAAAATGCAACATGTGTTGTCAAAGACACGGTTGTTGTATAAGAAACAACTGTTATAAAATAGACACCTTTTTATAGTTATAGAAAAGAATCGTGTCTGTTTCACAAAATTGCTTAAATGTTTATATTTAGTAACAAACAGTAATCATATTGGTTAAAGGGAATAGGAAAGGAGAGCATATCGTGGCAAGTTTATCACATACTATGCAGAGAAAAGCGTTCAGTGCAGCAATTGATGTCGCATTAAAGAGACTGAACAAAGACAGAGAAAAAGGATTACTTCAGATCATCGATCTGGCTCAGAGATTCATGGGCGATAATTTCAAACCGGAAGCATATGAAGGGGCAAAAAAAATTGTTCAGAACCCAGATCACAAATGGATGAAATTCGTAAATACCATGCTGGATGAGTTAGATCCGAACGTGGCAAAAATGACAGCATTAAATCTTGGTTTTGAGGCTGCTTTTTATGGTACAAAAACAATCCGTAAAATGCGTGAGGTTCACCACTGCAATATTCCGTGGCTGATCCTTATGGATCCGACAAGTGCATGTAACTTAAGATGTACAGGATGTTGGGCTGCTGAGTATGGTTACAAGCTGAACCTTACATACGAAGAGTTAGATGACATCGTAACACAGGGTAAAGAGCTTGGTATCTACTTCTACATGTTTACAGGCGGAGAACCGCTGGTACGTAAAGCAGATATCCTGAAACTTTGTAAAAAACATCATGATGTAGCATTCCACAGCTTTACAAACGGAACACTGATCGATGAGGAGTTTTGTAAAGAAGTTCAGAAATTAGGAAACCTTTCCTTCTCTCTGAGTCTGGAAGGATTTGAGGAAGCAAACGATGGCCGTCGTGGTCAGGGTATCTTCCAGAAAGTTCTTGGAGCAATGGATCTGATGAAACGTTATGGTCTGTTCTTCGGAACATCTGTATGTTATACAAGAAAAAATATGGATGCAGTTACATCTGATGAGTTCTTTGATCTGCTGATCGAGCATGGATGCCGCTATTCCTGGTACTTCCATTATATGCCGGTTGGAAACGAAGCTGATGTAGAGTTGATGCCGACAATGGAGCAGCGTGAATACATCTACAAACGTATCCGTGAGGTTCGTGCTTTCGAAGGCGGAAAACCGATTATGCTCATGGACTTCCAGAACGATGGTGAGTTCGTAGGCGGATGTATCGCCGGTGGACGTAACTACTTCCACATCAACGCGAACGGAGATGCAGAGCCATGTGTATTCATTCATTATTCAGGAGCAAACATCCGTGAGAACACATTACTTGAGTGTCTGCAGCAGCCATTATTCATGGCATACAGAGACAACCAGCCGTTCAACGACAACATGCTCCGTCCGTGTCCGATGCTTGAGAACCCGGAGAAATTACAGGAGATGGTTCGTGAGACTGGTGCAAAATCTACAGACTTACAGTCTCCGGAGAGCGCAGAGCATCTTTGCGGAAAATGTGAGCCGTATGCAGCAGAGTGGAAAGAACATGCTGACAAGATCTGGGCAGAGCATCCATTCGTAAAGAAAGGATACAAGAACTACAAGAGTGAGATTGAAGGAACTGACGCAAACTAAGGACAGACTTACAGGAGGAATTGAAAGATGGACGTAAAACATGCTGCAGCTAGAAAGTCATTTGAACTGGCTTTTTCAGGAGTTTATAAATACATCAACAAAAACAAAGAAGAGAACCTGGTCAAACTGATGAACCTGGCACATAAAATTGCAGGAAAAAACTTCCCACAGTATTTCTGGGATAATGCAAATGAGGTTCTTGGTAATCCGGAGCAGAAATGGACACAGATGATCTATGATGCAATGGACAGACTTCATCCAAACATTGTAAAACAGCACGTATTAAACATGGGCTTTGAAGCTGGTCTGACAGGTTTCAAGAAAGTAAAAGAGAATCGTGAAAAATACGGATGTAACGTACCGTGGGTTATCCTGATGGATCCGACCAGTGCATGTAACCTGAAATGTACAGGATGCTGGGCAGCTGAGTATGGTCATCAGCTTCAGTTAAGCAATGAGGAACTTGACAGAATCATCACAGAAGCAAAAGAGCTTGGTATTCATTTCTTCGTATTAACAGGTGGTGAGCCGATGGTTCGTAAGAAAGATATCCTGATGCTTGCTGAGAAACACAACGATTGCGCATTCCATATCTTCACAAACGGAACACTGATCGATGAGGAGCTCTGCAAAGAAGTACAGAGACTTGGTAACTTATCTTTCGCACTGTCTGTAGAGGGATATGCAGAGACAAACGATGACCGTCGTGGACAGGGTGTATTTGAGAAAGTTATGCACGCTATGGATCTGATGAAAGAGCATGGTCTGTTATTCGGTACATCTATCTGCTACACAAGCAAAAACTATAAAGTAGTTACATCTGATGAATTCCTTCAGATGCTGGTAGATAAAGGAGCAATTCTTTCCTGGTTCTTCCATTACATGCCGGTAGGAAAAGATGCAAGTACAGATCTGCTTCTGACACCGGAACAGCGTGAGTACATGGTTGAGCGTGTTCGTTTCGTACGAAGCAGAAAATGCCCAATCAAACTTTTTACACTGGATTTCCAGAACGATGCTGAGTTCGTAGGCGGATGTATCGCCGGTGGTAAGAACTACTTACATATCAATCCGAACGGAGATGTAGAGCCGTGTGTATTCATTCACTACTCCAACATCAATATCAAAGAGCATTCCCTGCTTGAGTGCTTACAGCAGCCGCTGTTCATGCAGTATCATGACAATATGCCGTTCAATGACAACCAGCTTCGTCCATGCCCGATGCTTGAGAATCCGGAGATGATCAAGAAGATGGTAGAGGCTTCCGGAGCTCATTCTACTGATATGCAGGCAGAAGAGCCGGTTGACAGCCTGATCGCAAAGACAATTCCATACGCAGAGAACTGGAAACCAGTTGCTGACAGATTATGGAAAGAGCGTCAGGATGAAGTCGCTGAGGCAAGAAAAGAGCGTTTTGAAAAATACGGTGAGTAATCCGTAGAACTTAAAAAAGCCCGGATCGTAAGATCCGGGCTTATTTTATGCTCTTTTTTAGCCTAACAGCAGTAAGCTGAATACCAGTGTGAACAGTGCGACTGTCTCAACGATACCGATTACGATAAAGTAGTTTGCAGTACCTTTACCGGTTGATCCCAAAGCGTCTGCAGCTGCAGCTGCGCATTTGCCCTGGAATAATCCTGAAAGACCGATTGCAAGTCCGCCGAAGAGACCAACACCAAGTGCCAGACCTGCGTCTGCACCGCCAGTTACTGCGGATTTGATAAAGTTCATAAGAAGGAATCCGTAAATTGTCTGTGTCAGCGGCGCACCGGAAAATGCGATCATGATGAACGGTGCTGCTTTTCCGCTTGCGTAACACTTTTTCCAAGCTCCTACTGATGCCATTCCGGCAAATCCTGCACCAAATGCAGATCCTGCTGCTGATAAACCAAGTGCGGCTGCCATACCTATAAATGCGATATTCATAATAATTCTCCTTTTTTAAGCTGTTTTGATTCAGGAATGTTTTTATCATTCCTGTTGCAAGATGCATATCATGTAATCCATGACATAATCCGTAAGTGCATCTTTTGCAAATCTACTACTTTTTAATCTTTTTGTTAAGTTTAAATGGTTCGTATGCAATTCCTGTCCACTCCAGGCCTGCCTGTCCGGAAAACTCCAGAACGTTTAATCGAACGCCGTGTACAACGACGGAAAGGAAACACATGATAATGTTCAGTCCGTGTCCGATCAGTACGACCACAACGCCGAGAATGATGAGTGGGCCGTGGAAACCAGCTGCAATGCCGTTAAAACTCTGGGAGATGGCAAAGCCTGCCATGCCTACCGCAAACAGACGGATGTAACTCATTACATTACCGAAGCAGCTGATCGTATTTAAAAATACAGTAAATGCATCTGCAACACCACTTTTCAGACCCTGTCCAAATGTTTTGTCCGGGGACATGCCACCGAAGAGTACGACCAGGATAAATGCAACACCTACCATGGCGAAGATCGGTACGATATTAAGCTTCTGACCAATAACCAGATACAGAGATAACAGATACATGCCGATGACTGCAACCAGCCATCCAAGGTCTGCCACCCAGCTTAAGTTTTTCTCGCTCAGTTTCTTTTTAATAGAAATCAGACTTCCCAGTGCCATCTGGATTGCTCCGATGGTAAAGGAAAACTTCATGATGGCATTTTGCTGTGTCACAGCGCTTACACCGAAGTATTCCGGGTAGTTTGCAAACTGAGGAATGACCAGAGCCTTCAAGAAAGGCACATGCATTGCTTTTTCCATACCAAACCACGTACCTGTGACAGCACCCCATACGATAGTCGCAATGGAGAGAACCAGTAACAGATAAGTTGTAGTATTAAATTTCTTTGTTTTTGCTACCAGAGCGATCGTTGCGATCAGGATCAGGCAGCCGTAACCGGCATCACCGATGATCATTGCAAAGAACAGGGTGAAAAACAGGAAAAACCAGAGGGAGATATCAGACTCCCGATAACCCGGAAGGATTCCAAGGATATCAAATACCGGCTGGATCAGTCCGGACACTTTTCCGTATTTTACTTTGGTAGGAATATCTGCGTCATCCTCTGACACATCATCCATGGCCCATGCCCATTTATGCTCTGTTGCCGCAGCTTTAAATTTCGGAAGATCTGCCTCCGGAAGGTATCCGGAAATCCATACAAAATCTTCATCATTTTCTGCTGTTTCACTTGCAGAAGAATAGTTTTCTGCATTTTGCGCCTTCAGCATCTGAACCTGAAAACTTGCATCATAGATGCTGGATTTTTTTAGGATTTCTTCACATGCATCGATTTCAGTCCGGCAGTTTTTGATTTCTGCGGTCAGATCATCGATGCCTTTTTCCGGGAGGGTAAATTCTGCTGCCGGAATTGTGAGCGGAAGTGTTCCCAGTACTGCAACCGTGTGCATTTTGTCCACCGGGGTCAGCGCGATCATTTTGATCTCCGGATCCTGCAGTGCCATCTGGTATTCATTTTTACCAAGGCGGTAGAAGTGGAGATCATATCCATCTTCTTTGATGCGTTTTACCTCTTCCGGTGAAAAATTGCCCCATGACCGGATCCGTTCCAGCTCGGCATTGGCAGCACTGATTTCCTGTTCCAGGGAGGACTTTTTATCAAATGTGGTCAGCACATTCTGATACATTTCCTCAAATTCGGAATCGGAGAGAACCGGTGCGGGATCTTTTTTCTTCTTTTTATCCGACGCATAGTCCGTGAGAGCGGAAGCTGTCTTGGACAGCGTTGTAAAACGCTCTGCAACTGCGCGGTCCGGACTTTTCTTTTCTGCCAGATGTAAGAGCCCTAAGGATCGAAGCCCGTCGAGCATCTCGTCTTTTCGGGAGACGGATGACACGACGCAGACCATTTTCATTTTCTCTATCATTGTGCCGCCTCCACTAATTTTTTCTTTGAAATCTTTCCGCGGACAACAGCCGCTGTCTGCTGATCTCCAAGGAAGACACCGATCATGCGGATATTTTCCTTGGCTTCCGGAATCTTGACTTTTTCAAACAGGTTGACTCGCTGGGAAGTAGAGCGTAACTCTTTCTCCAGAAGTGCTTCCTGTTTGCGCAGTGTTGATACCAGAGCATCCAGACGTGCGATCTCGCGGAGTTTTATAATAGCAGTGTCCACCCACAGAGGATAGTCGTCCACATCATACTCGATGTCTTTGAAAGTTAGTTCCTGAAAAGCAGGAACGGTGACACCGGCGATGTTCTCATTCTTACAGATGACGGTATCCGGCTGAACCAGATAGTCCAGTTTTTTGCTTTCCTCGAAGATTTCGTTTTCAGCAAATACTGCAACCCAGTCATCCAGGTCACCGATCATCTGAGCACGCTCGACTTCCTTCTGTTCCAGGTCAGCTTTTGTCTTCGTGATCACGGCCTGCAGCTGTTGCTTTTTCAACTGCAGCGTAGGAAGATAACGCTGATACTGTTTCAGGCGGTCTTTCTGCAATTTCTGCTCATTTTTTGTAAGTTTGATAGCCATCAACTGCTCCTTTTAGTTTAATGCTTCTTTGTTTGGCCATCTCTCCTGCAGAAGACTTGTCTTCAAACCGGTTTCATTTGGCTCGAAGCATTCTGCAAGGATTTCCCAGCCAAGGTCAAGGGCATCTTCAAGTGGAATATTTACACTGAGGTCCATAAGTTTTGTCTCGAAAAGCTCACCATATTTCAGAAGCTTTTCATCCCAGTCGCTCATAAGGAATCCCATGGATTTCTTCTCCAGAGCTTCTTTATATTGAGAGTAAAGGCGGATCATACCATCCATGAGAGCACGGTGGTCATCTCTTGTCTTTCCATTTACATTCTGTTTCAGACGGGAGAGAGATCCAAATGGCTCAATGTGTCCGTTTTTCAGATAATACTGACCTTCTGTGATATAACCTGTGTTGTCCGGAACCGGGTGTGTAACGTCATCACCTGGCATTGTAGTAACACCGAGAATCGTAATGGATCCTGCACCTTCGATGTCAACGGCCTTCTCATAACGGGAAGCCAGACAGCTGTACAGATCGCCCGGATAACCACGGTTGGAAGGTACCTGTTCCATAGTGATCGCCATTTCTTTCTGTGCATCGGCGTAGTTTGTCATATCAGTAAGAAGCACCAGTACTTTCTTTCCATTTAATGCAAACTGCTCTGCAACAGCAAGTGCCATATCTGGAACCAGAGTACACTCTACCGTCGGATCAGAAGCAGTATGGATAAACATAACCGTATGGCTCATGGCACCGCCCTTTTCCAAAGTATCACGGAATGCCAGATAATCATCATATTTCAGTCCCATACCACCTAAAACAATGACATCTACTTCTGCCTGAAGTGCGATACGGGAGAGCAGTGCATTGTAAGGTTCTCCGGAGATAGAGAAGATTGGAAGTTTCTGACTCTCTACCAGTGTGTTAAATACGTCGATCATCGGGATACCGGTACGGATCATATTTTTCGGTAAAATACGTTTTGCCGGGTTGAAGGACGGTCCGCCGATCGGAATCATATTTTCTGTCAGCGCCGGACCGTGATCTCTTGGAACACCGGCACCGTCAAAGACTCTTCCAAGCAGGTGATCAGAGAAGGAAACCATCATTGGTCTGCCAAGGAAGCGGACCGGATCACTGGTTCCGACACCCTGTGCACCAGCAAATACCTGAAGGGACACCAGGTCTTTATCAAGTTTTATAACAGTCGCATAACTGTCACCTACGAGAGCCAGATCGCCCAGACGGACATCTTTTGCTCTGACCGTAACTACGTTACCGACGATTGATTCTATTTTTGTATATACTTTCTGCACGCTAACATCCTCCTACTCAACAGCTTTTGATTTGTAGAATTCTGAGATTTTCTTTTCCTGTGCGTAGAATTCCGGTGATTTGAATTCTGTACCGTGCCAGTCAAGGAATTCCTGTCTTAACTGGTTGAAGAAACCTCGGATCTCATTTTTGTCATCCAGATCATAGGATGCCATCAAAGCATCGTAAAGGACGCTGAATTCTTCCCGCTGTCTGTCCGGAGAGCATGCTGCATCGATCGGATCGAAAGAGTTCTGCTGCAGATATACAGAATCGAGAAGCTCACCTTTCTGATAAATAATGTAATCTTCTGCGGAAGTTCCTTCCTCACCGACTACCTTCATCATCTGGTTGATTTCATTTCCTCTGTGCAGAATGGAACGCGCTTCTTCCACACGGGTCATATCGACAACGCCGTCATATTTTGACCAGGAATCCATCGGATGGATCGCCGGGTATTTACGTGCATCAGAACGCTCTCTGGAAAGTCCGTGGAATGCACCAACTACCTTCAGGGTTGCCTGTGTAACCGGCTCCTCGAAGTTACCACCTGCCGGTGATACGGTACCACCGATGGTTACGGATGCGATCTTGCCGTTTTTCAGTCTTACTTTACCTGCACGCTCATAGAAAGAAGCGATAGTGGATTCAAGGTAAGCCGGGAAAGCTTCTTCACCAGGAATCTCTTCCAGACGTCCGGACATCTCACGCATTGCCTGAGCCCAGCGGCTGGTGGAATCTGCAAGCAGAAGAACATCCAGACCCATCTGTCTGTAATACTCAGCAAGTGTTACGGCTGTGTAGCAGGAAGCCTCTCGTGCAGCTACCGGCATGGAAGAGGTGTTACAGATAATGATCGTACGCTCCATCAGAGATCTGCCTGTTTTCGGATCTTCCAGTTCCGGGAATTCTTTTAAGATTTCTACAACCTCGCCGGCACGCTCACCACATGCGGCAACGATAACGATATCGGCTTCACCATTTTTTGCTTCCATATGCTGAAGAACCGTTTTTCCTGCTCCGAAAGGTCCCGGTACACAGAAGGTTCCGCCTTTTGCTACCGGAAGGAAAGAGTCGATACAACGAATCTGTGTTACAAGTGGTTCGTCCGGACGAAGTCTTTCATCGTAGCATTTTACAGCCTGTTTAATTGGCTGGGAAATAACCATGCTCAACTCTTTTTCCTCGCCATCCCCATTTTCAATAACGCAAATGGTTGCACGTACATGGTAAGAACCTTTTTCTTTGATTGATTTTACTTTCCAGTCATGGCCTTTCAGAGTGAATGGCACCATGATTTCATGTGTGAATAATCCTTCCGGAACACTTCCAATGGAGTCACCTGCCTCTACGGCATCACCGACTTTTACGGATGGGGTAAATTCCCATTCTCTGTCCGGAATCGGGTCAAGGTATACACCTCGCTCAAGGAAGAATCCGCACTGCTCGGCCAGATCCGGCAACGGATTCTGCAGACCGTCAAATACCTGTGTGAGCAGACCCGGTCCAAGTTCTACGCTCATCAGTTCACCGGTAAATTCTACTGGGTCTCCGACTTTAATGCCGTTTGACATCTCGTAGATCTGCATGCTGGCTACGCCGTTGTTGATTCGGATAACCTCGCCTTTTAAGCGTTTTCCGTCAACAAGGATATAACCAACTTCATTTTTATGAACGGAACCGTCGAAACTTACATTTGCCAGGTTCCCGTTAATACCAGTTACATATCCTGTTACTGTTTCCATTCAATTTTCTCCTGTTATTAATAGTTTTCCGTTTTATCAGTGAAGATGTGTATTTCTTCTATAACTGATAAACGCGCTGCTGCACCTGATCAAAAAGACGTTTGAATTCCTTTTTGCCTTTTTCCTGTACAAAACAGTTCTGGCGCTCCAGCAGTTTCAATTTCACCGCATACCCAAAGAGATATACATCGTCAAAGGTATGCAAACCTACCAGGGAATCAAGATTTTCAAATTCGTAATCCAGCAGGATCTTTTCGGCTTCCAGCGGATTCTTTGCTGCAAGCACCGTTCCAACTATCTGGGTGAGCACTGCATCCTTGTCGTAGGATTTTAAGTAGGCCCGTCCAAGGTTTGCGCTTCTCTGATAATTCAGTTCACTCATCAGGTTGTTATAAAAAACGGCCCAGTCTTTTAAGAGTGGCCCCTCATCAGAGGAGAGAGTGAGATTACTTAAAAATTCGTATTTTGATTCACTTACATTTGACTGGCACATGCCAAGAAACTCTTCATAGGAAAATGGCATATCACCGTCGGTCTTAAGGTCTGGCAGGCTGGATATCAGATAATAATATGAAGCCATAAGCACCTCCTGTTAGAAATCAAGATTTCTGAAGTATGGCATCAGCATCTGCATGATCTCATCATCGGAACAGTCAAAATAACCGGAACCATCCTTTGCTGACAGGCGGAAGCCTGCGCGTACGCCTTTGGCTGGTCTGATCTCGAGACCGTTTTTGATTTCTTCTGCAAGTTCTGCTTTCAGAGCATCACTTACTTCTGCAACTTCTACGGAATAACTATCTACCCCTTCGTCTGTAATAACAGCTTTGATCAGTTTCCCAAGTGCAGCATCCGAGAGATTGTCTTTCACTTTTGCAGAAAGAATTTTTTCAAATTCTGCTTTCACCTCGGTTTTAAATGCGAGTATCGCGTCACGTTTTGCCTGTTCTGCACTGATGGCAGCGCTTTCTTTCAGAATACCGATTTCTTTTTCTGAAGCTTCCTGTATACTTTTTGCTTCGGATTTTGCATCTGCGATAATGGCGTCTGCTTTTTTCTTAGCTTCTGAAATAATTGCTTCTGCTTCTGCATTGGCTGCGTCAATTCCGTCTTTGCGGATGGAGGAAACTAAGTCCTGAATCTGTAATTCCATACGTTCACTTCCCTTCTTGTATTGAAATTGTACTGAATAAAATACAATTTAGAACTCATTATAATATACAATGGTTTGACATGCAAGTGTTTTTTGAATAGTTTAAAATTAGACAATCTTACCAGTTATTATGCCGGAAATTGGATAAATTTTACAAAAATAGTGTTTTTTTTTAAGTACGCTTTTGGTATCCTCTTTTCTTGTGCAAAGAGATAGGCGTATGTTATACTTATTTTCATGAAAGAAAATGAAGAATTAAAGCGGCGGGTGCTGGATCTGGCAAACCGCTGTTATCAGCAAAATATTTATACGTTTTCCGGGTTTTTAAATGCAGCGGAGGTATCGGATGTATATGCCATGGAACGGGAACTTGATTTTGTACCATGGAAACTGTTTGGCGGCACGGAAGGCTGCGAGCGGCAGATACTGCGGTTCGGGTCAGAGGAAACTTTAGGGTATGAGGAGGAGTTTCCCATCAGCTGCGTGATGATCCGCCCTTTGGCGCCGAAATTCGCGGAGGAGTTAAGTCACCGTGATTTTTTAGGTGCATTGATGAATCTCGGAATAGAGCGGGATGTTCTTGGTGATATTATTGTCAGAGAGGCCACAGGTTATGTATTCTGTGAGGATGCAATGGCGGTCTATCTGGCGGAGCATATCAGTCAGGTGCGCCACACATCCATGATCACGGAGATCACAAAGGAATGCCCAAAGCAGGCGGAACCGCAGTTTGCGGAAGAAGAATTCGTGGTCAGTTCAAATCGTTGTGACGCAGTGGTGGCAAAGGCGTACAAACTGTCCCGCACCCAGAGTACGGACCTTTTCCGGGCAGGAAAAATATTTGTAAATGGCAGACAATACGACCGGAATAGTGGTATACTGAAAAGCGGAGATATTGTATCCGTGCGCGGATTCGGAAAATTTGTGTTCCGGGGCTTTTTGCAGGAGACCAAAAAAGGAAGGATCCGTGTGGGTATTGCCCGATATGTGTAAGCGCGTAATAATAAAACAGGGATGTAATTAGAATCTATGAGTAAAGAAGAAAAAAGACAGCTGAAAGCTGAGAAAAAACAGCAGAAAGCGCAGGAAAAGCAGGTGCGGAAAGAAGTCCGGTCTGCTTATAAGGAAACAAAGGGAGGCAAAGACCGTGAGATCAAGTGGGGAAAACTTGACAACACGGCGCATCTTTTTCCGGTTATTGCCGGGGAAGGCATGACAAATGTCTACCGTGTGGCGATCATTTTAAAAGAAGAGATACAGCAGGAACTGCTGCAGCAGGCCTTAGACATGGTACTGCCGAAATTTTCTGTATTTAACTGCAGACTGCGCCAGGGTATGTTCTGGTACTATTTTGAAGAAAATGGAAAAAAATCGCCGACGGTGCATGAGGAGCATACGTATCCGTGCCGTTACATTGACGAACATCGCAACCGGAGCTATCAGTTCCGTGTGACTTATTACGGATGCCGTATTAATCTGGAAGTATTTCATTCCCTGACGGACGGCAATGGCGCCTTAAATTTCCTGAAGGAGCTGACGTATCAGTATTTGCGTCTGTCTCATCCGGAGCTTGGTGAGAAGTATGGAAATCGGCTGCACAAGGACACTTCACTGAATACCGAAGACAGCTTTTTGCAGAATTATAAAAAGAGCCGGTTTGAAAAATCCTACAAATCGGAGAAAGCCTATATTTTAAAAGGCAGCATGTTCCCGGAAGGAAAAATGGGAATCATTCACGGACATATGCCGGTGGATGCGGTGAAACGTGCAGCGAAGAAATACGGTGCCACCATCAATGAATTTCTGGTATCGGTATTTATCTGGGCGATCTATCAGGAATATTTGAAAGGGATGCCGTCGAAGCGGCCGATCACCACAAGTATTCCGGTAAACCTGCGGCCGTATTTTAATTCCGTGACGACGAAAAACTTTTTCGTTATGGTTACGGCGACTTTTCATCCAAAGGCAGAAAACCAGTCATTTGAGGATGTCATCGGGGAAGTAAAAGAATCCCTGCGGGAGCAGATCACAAAAGAACATCTGGAGGATATTTTTTCCTATAATGTAACCGGAGAAAAAACCATGATCCTGCGGACCATCCCACTGGTATTTAAAAAAATCGGCATGAAATACATTTACAATATGGCGGCAAGTGCCAATACAGCTACCATCACAAACCTTGGAAATATTCAGGTGGCGCCGGAATACGAGGATTATGTGGATCATTTCAGTGTTATCCTGTCACGTTCCAAAGGACAGAATCTGAAAATGTGTCTGTGTTCTTATAAGGGTACGCTAACATCTACGATCTCATCTGTGATGAAAGATACGAAACTGCAGAAAGCATTTTACCGTTATCTGGTGGCAAATGATATTCCGGTAACAATAGAAAGTAATGGTGTGTATTATGAATAAATGTTGGAACTGCGGAGTGGAATTTATCGATCCGACTAACGTATGTCCACTTTGCAAATGTATTACGGAGCGAGACGGAGATGAGGCACTGGAAATGAAACCGACCTACCCGTTTCATCCGGACAAAGAGATAAAGAAAATTCAGATGGCACTGAGTATTTATACGTTAGCTGCCATCATTGCGGAGGCAATCCTGGTAATCGTTGATTTTCATGTGGGAGACCGGATCGGGTGGTCCATCATGACCGGAGCATGCCTCGTATACGCGTATATTACATTGAAATTTTCGATTCAGAAGCACAATGGGTATCAGTTTAAAATACTGTTGCAGACGCTACTTGGCGTGGCCGTCGTTACGCTGATCGATTTTTTGACAGGATTTTCCGGTTGGTCAGTAAACTATGTACTGCCGGCGGCCTTTATCCTGATCGATGTGACCATTATTGTACTGATGATCGTAAACAGCAGAAACTGGCAGAGTTATATTCCGATGCAGATGCTGATCATAGTACTGAGTGTTATACCATATATTTTACATCATTTTGGAATTTCCAGTGACAGTATCATGTGTCTGATCGCACTGTGCGTGGCCATTTTTGTGTTTATTGGCAGTGTGATCCTGGGAGGACGTCGGGCTGTAGATGAGTTGTATCGTCGTTTTCACGTATAGTATTGCCGGCATCTGAAATGCATTTTATATTCAAAGAGCAAAAAATAGTATCAGTAATAGGAGAAAAGTGAATGTTACAGACTGACAACAGTATTCGCGGAAAAGTAATGCGTGAATTGATCGCAAGAGTCGCATCCGACAATCTGATTGGAAGAAAGTTAAAAAGCGGCGAACTGCGCAAAAAGATGACAGAACCCGAGTGGAAAGTGCCGGAATTTTATAATCTGCGCGTGATTGAAGAGAAAAATTGCCGTCTGGAATTATTGGAGTGTGATATCAAAAATGAGCGCCTGGTGCTGCTTCAGCTGCACGGAGGTGGATATATCGGGGGCATGCGCAATGCGTACCGCAGTTTTGCGGGACTTTACAGTGAACTGGGCCGGGGCATGAGCGTTCTGACGGTGGATTACCGTGTGGCACCGGAGCATCCGTATCCGGCGGCACTGGAGGATGCTATCACCGGTTATAACTGGTTACTTCAGCAGGGCTGGCAGGAGCATGAGATCGTAGTTGCCGGAGATTCCGCCGGTGGCGGACTGGCGCTGGCACTTTGCATGTACCTGAAAAATCAGAACCGGAAGCTTCCAGCGGGGCTTATCTGCATGTCGCCGTGGACGGATCTCACCCAGTCCGGTGAATCTTACAATTTTAATTATGAAAGAGATCCGCTGTTTGGAAATACCAGAGACAGTCTGATCTACAGCAAAGACTATATTCAGGATGAAGATCCGACCAATCCGTATATTTCCCCACTTTATGGCAATTTCAGCGGCTTTCCGCCGATGCTGATCCAGGTGGGAAGTTACGAGATGCTGCTGAGTGATTCTGAGCTCGTGGCAGAAAAGGCAAAGCATGCCGGCTGTAAAGTACGGCTCAGTGTGTACGAGGGAATGTTTCATGTTTTCCAGATGGCGATGTTGATGATTCCAGAATCCAAGCATGCGTGGCAGGAGATTGGGCGTTTCTTAGAGATTATCGAGCATCATCTTCCGGCAGAGCATTTGGATGAGGAAGACAAGGAAATCGAGTCCAAATTTGGAGAAGTTGAATATGAATAAATTTACTGATTGCTGTCTGTGTCCGAGAAACTGCCATGTGGACCGGACACAGGGAAAAACAGGTTACTGTGGACAGACCGATCAGATACGTGCGGCACGGGCTGCATTGCATATGTGGGAGGAACCCTGCATATCCGGCGATGCGGGCTCCGGAGCCGTGTTTTTTTCGGGCTGTACCTTAGGCTGCGTGTTCTGCCAGAATCATTCCATTGCAGCAGGAAACGTGGGAAAAACAATTTCCACGGAGCGGCTGGCAGAGATATTTTTAGAACTTCAGGACCAGAACGCATGGAATATCAATCTGGTGACGGCAGGGCATTTTGCACCGCAGGTAGTCCGGGCTTTGGAGATTGCCAAGTTGCAGGGACTGCAGCTTCCAATTGTATACAATACATCCGGCTATGAAAAAGTCGAAACACTGCAGATGTTTGAAGGACTGGTGGATATTTATCTGCCGGATTTTAAATATCTGAGTGCAGAGATGGCCGCTACTTATTCTCATGCAGCGGATTATCCGCAGGTGGCGAAACTTGCGTTGCAGGAAATGGTGCAGCAGGTGGGAACTGCGCGGTTTGAGATGGTTTCTGGGAAAAACTCTGGGATAATCACAGATGAACTGTCTGTTGATGTGGATTACGGAGATAGCGATTTGGAACGAATGCTGTGCGGGGTAGTAGTTCGTCACTTAGTACTTCCGGGACATGTGGAAGAATCCAAGAAAGTGATCCACTATCTGTATGAGACATATGGAGACCGTATATATATCAGCATTATGAACCAGTATACGCCAATGCAGGGAATCGAGGTGCGTTATCCGGAACTTGGAAGAAAAATAACACCGCGGGAATATGATGAAGTCGTGGATTATGCGATTGAAATTGGGGTGGAAAATGGATTTATCCAGGATGGAGAGACGGCAGAGGAGAGTTTTATTCCGGAATTTGATATTTCCGGAATTTAAAATTCTTGTTTAGGGTGATTTGGAACAAGCAGAAACGAACTCCAACAAGAACCTGAAAAATTTTCTGTGACCACTGCGTCGCTTATTTCCGACC
>NZ_CAKRAS010000015.1 GCF_934295145.1 uncultured Eubacterium sp.
TAGAATATCTTTGAGAATCGTGTTAAAAATCATATTTGTACAGATTCGAAGCAAATAGAATGAAGGTAATAGACTCTGAATAACAACTTTTTATTTGGAAAGGAACTATATGAGTACAGTTTTATTTGAAGATTTAGATTTAAATCCGCAGATTCTGCGGGCAATCAAAGAAATGGGATTTGAGGAGGCAACTCCGATCCAGGCACAGTCTATTCCGGCTGTTATGAGTGGCAGAGATGTCATTGGACAGGCGCAGACAGGAACAGGAAAAACGGCATCTTTCGGTATTCCGCTGCTTCACAAAGTGGATCCAAAACTGAAGAAGCCCCAGGCACTGATCTTATGCCCGACCCGTGAGCTTGCAATCCAGGTATCTAATGAGTTACACAACCTGGCAAAATACATGCATGGTATTAAGATTCTTCCAATCTACGGCGGACAGGAGATTGGAAAACAGATCCGTTCTTTGAAAGGCGGCGTACAGATCATCGTTGGTACTCCGGGCCGTGTGATGGACCATTTAAGAAGAAAAACCATCCGCTGTGATTTCATCCATACGATCATTCTGGATGAAGCAGATGAAATGCTAAATATGGGATTCCGTGAGGATATCGAAGAAGTATTGAAGTATCTTCCGGAAGATCGTCAGACCGTTCTTTTTTCCGCAACGATGCCGAAAGAGATCATGGAGATTACAAAACAGTATCAGAAAGATGCCCTGACCATTAAAGTTGTAAAAAAAGAGCTGACGGTGAAAAATATCGAGCAGTATTACTATGATGTAAGAAGAAAAGACAAACTTGATATTTTGACAAGACTTCTGGATGTTTATGATCCGAAGCTTTCCCTTGTATTCTGTAATACAAAACATATGGTAGATGAACTGGCAAACGAACTGCAGAACCGCGGTTATTTTGCAGAAGGTCTGCATGGTGATATGAAGCAGCAGCAGCGTGACCGCGTGATGCGTAACTTCCGTAATGGCAAGACAGAGATTCTGGTGGCAACAGATGTGGCTGCCCGCGGTATTGATGTCGATGACGTGGAGGCAGTATTTAACTACGATCTGCCGCAGGATGACGAGTACTATGTTCATCGTATCGGTCGTACCGGCCGCGCAGGCAGAACGGGTAGAGCATTTTCTTTTGTAAAAGGAAAAGAAGTTTACAAGTTAAAAGAAATCATGCGTTATTGCAAGACCAAGATCTATGCACAGCCGATTCCGTCCATGCGTGACGTAGAGGAAGCTAAATGCGAAAAAATTATGGATCAGTTAGACCAGATCATCGAAAATGAAGATCTGACCAAGATGGTAAATATGATCGAATCTCAGATCAATAACGGTGATTATACAGCAATGGATCTGGCAGCAGCCTTTTTATATCAGGCACTTGGAAAAGCAGAGCGCGAAGGTGTGAAACAGGATAATTTCGATTTCTCTGATACCGGTGCAGAAGATGGCATGGTTCGTCTCTTTATCAATATTGGCAAAAAACAGCGCGTGCGTCCGGGAGATATCCTTGGAGCAGTTGCCGGAGAATCCGGAATGCCGGGTGATCTGGTAGGAGCTATTGATATGTTTGACAGCTATACATTTGTAGAAGTTCCGAGAGAGTATGGAGCAGCTGTATTGAAAGCAATGAAAAATGCCAAGATCAAAGGAAAGAGCATTAATGTAGAGCCGGCCAATGCGAAATAGGGTTTTGGACTTTTTGAGCGGTGGCATGTAGGTAGTGAAGCGGCAGGGATTTAGGTCGTGAAAGAAAAAGAGGTTTAAATTGTATCACGCGAACTAAGACGTTCGCTTTGATAAAATTTAAACCTCTTTTTCAATATCAGAATATGGACTGCCGCAGTGTCAGTTAATGAGCCGCCGCAGAAGAATGCCGATTGAATATTTTTATGTAAATTGGAACTGAGAGGAAAGAATCGAATGCAAGACGGTAGAGCAATTTTCGTTATCGGAGCGAGCATAGCCCGCCTCCGTAAGTGTGTCTGAGCCGACAGCTGATTTTGCTGTGGGCGAGTTCGCGAGAGGAGGCGGAGATAGGCGGCGCAGCGAAGATAGAAAATTGTTCGTGTCTGCATTCGATTCTTTCCGTCAGTTCCTTTATATAAAAAACTCACATTATTTTCCTGCTTTTTTCAGGGCTTTCAGTGCCTGTCCTCCCATCGGGTAGAGTGCAATCAGATTGAAGATGGTCATAAGGCCAACACCTACGTCACCAAGATCCCATACTGTGGTGTAGGCTGCAAGTCCTCCGATGAAGAGCATTACAAGAGCCACGATTTTGTAGGCAGTCTGGTAACACCACTTATTTCCGAACAGGTAGGCTACGTTAGAGCGGGCATAGAACAGAATTCCGATGAAGGTGGAAAAACTGAACATTGCCAGAGTAGCTGCAATAAAGATCGTTCCAAATGTTCCAAGGTGGTACTGCATAGCAGTCTGCAGCAAATCCATGCCGACAAGTCCGTTGGTGAGTTCCTGTGGTACGAGAAGCAGGATCATTGCAGTACAGGTACAAATCACAATGGTATCAATAAATACGCCCAGTGACTGTACCAGACCAATTTTAACAGCGTCATCGCTTTTTGCAGCAGCTGCCGCACACGGAGCAGAACCGGAACCGGCTTCATTGGAAAACAGTCCTCGTTTTACACCATTCATTAATACAGCACCGAAGCCGCCGGCTGCAACCTGGCGGAAACCAAATGCTTCCTGGAAAATACGTGCAAAAACGTCCGGCATCTGTCCGAGGTGTGTAAGAATGATAATAACAGTAAAAATAAAGTATGCACATGCCATGATCGGAACCATGATGTCCAAAACTTTTACAGTTGCATTTTTCCGAAGTACAATAATTGCAGCAAGAACAACAAGGATGATAGTCGTTGCCA
Organism: uncultured Eubacterium sp.; assembly: GCF_934295145.1. GTDB lineage: Bacteria > Bacillota > Clostridia > Lachnospirales > Lachnospiraceae > Eubacterium_I. The sequence continues at coordinate 2,902 of NZ_CAKRAS010000015.1, forward strand.
GCGGCGGGATGGAAAATGCATTTTCAAAGGCAGAGGTAACCGAATTGCTGATTACCTGACTGATTCCGCACCAGCAGATAAGACCGGAAATTGCAAAAAGTACAGCAAGTACGGAGTATTTGCGATAAGTGCCGTCTTTTCTTTTGGCAAAAAAATGATGCATATAATAAGCAGGTCCGCCATGGTATCCACCGTAGAGCGGATCTTTTTCTTTGTGAAGCTGTGCCAGGGTACCTTCAATAAAAGCAGTAGAAGAACCAAGCAGTGCGGTGATCCACATCCAGAATACAGCACCGGCGCCTCCTGCTGAGATAGCTGCTACAACACCTACGAGATTACCCATGCCGACGCGGGTAGCCGTGGAGACGATCAGTGTCTGAAACGAAGACAGACCGCCGCGTTTGTCTTTTTTTTCATTTAAGGCACGAACCATATCCGGAAAAAGGCGGATCGGCAGGAATTTTGTGCGAATGGTAAAGTAGATTCCGGTTGGAATCAGTAAAATAACCAGAAGCGGAAGACCTAATGTCCCGCCGCCGGGTAATGGAAGAGTGACCAGATCACCCCATAAAAAGTTGTACACAAGTTCAATAATTGTTGTCATGTTAAACAATCCCCCTAAATAATAAAAAATTACCTATCCATCAAGTTATATAAAATATCAAACGATATCAAATGTATAGAATGACAATTTTTGATGATTTAGTCAGTATATCATGTTTATACATAAGCGTCAACACGTTAAAGTATAACACTTCAACGTACGAAAATAGCAAAGTAAAAGAAACGCCAGAACCGAAAGTTGATGGAACGGGCGTTTCCTGATTATGGATTTGTTTTGTGATTTATTTCTGTATCTGAATTGACGGCATTCAGAAAAGTGTTGGTATTCGTTATGTAATATAATCAATTACATCTTCATTTCTTTCAGAAACAGCCGTTGTTTTTTCACAGTAACCAAGGGAAATGGCACATACAAAGTGATAATTCTCAGGTATTTTCAGCACTGTATGCATTTCCGGATTTTCAGAAAACATGAATTCCGCAGAGCCTATAATACAGCTTCCGATATTTTTCCCATAAGCTGCCAATGCAATATTTTCCGCAGCAGCACCACAATCAAAAGCTGTAAATTTTTCTTCCTTTGCGGAAATCACAATAACTGTTGGTGCATGATAAAATGTATGATATTCAGGTTGTGTTATCTTATTCTGTAAAAATGAAATTCCTGACTTTTCTATTCCGGCAATAGTGGCTTTATTCATTTGTTCAATTGTATTTGCATTGCTGACTACGGTAAAATGCCACAACTGCTCATTCATTGCATTCGGAGCCCAGATTCCGGCTCTTACAATTGCCTGTAAATCTTCCGCTGCAATCATATCTGGTTTATATCTTCTTATACTTCTTCTTTCTTTTATAAGGCGTTCAATCTGATTCATGATTTTCTATCTCCTGATATTTTTCTTAAAGTTATGTCAGATAAGACAATTAACAATAACTTTCATATAGGAAACGGATGGCGTTTTCCATATGTTCCTGAGTAACAGGTACAGGACTTGCATCCAGAAATCCATTATTGTTGATAGCTCCAGTGGCACAGCCGAGGGCCTGTTCAAGTGTTATGCCGCGTGCATTTAACGACTGGATCCCTGTATCACGAAGAAGGTTATGAATTTTATCCTGTAAATATTCTTCCGGCTGCTGTGCATGTGTGGAAGGATCATAACCAAACAGTTGTGCAACAGCAATACCACGATTAGAATCTATGGAAAATATATCATGAAGTACTGTTGTAAGGGTCAGGGCGCAGGCAACACCATGTGACAGATGAAACTGCAAACCGAATTCATGTGCAATGGCATGTCCAATGTGTACGCTGACCTCGTTAAATGCGATACCTGCAATGTTGCTTGCAAATGCCAGATTTTCACGGGCAGTGATATTATTTCCATCCACGTAGGCAATAAGTATATTTTTCGCGATCAGTTGAATGGCTTGCAAAGCCAGTGTATCAACTTTTTCTGTGTGATATTTTGAGGTGTAGGCTTCCAGTGCGTGGGACATGGCGTCAAATGCGGAAGCGGCAGTGACAGCCGGGGGTGCACTGACCGTCAGCATAGGATCAACAATGGCCAGATTCGCACTTCTGTAAACAGGAATCTTGGCATGGGAAGCAGTATCATGGATGACGCATAAACCGGTTACTTCACTTCCTGTTCCAGAGGAGGTTGGGAGCAGGATCAGGGGAATCCGTGAGGAAAACTCAGAAGCATTTCTGGCATAGTAATCAGAAATTGTACCTGGATTATCCAGCAATACGGAAATTGCTTTGGCGGTATCCATGCTGCTTCCACCACCAATACCGATAACCAGGTCAGAGTGACTTTCGCGGGCCAGTTTTGCAGCCGCATTTATAACATCATCCGGAGCATCCGGAACTACACCATCAAAAATAGTGTAGAAGATGTTCTGTTTTTCCAGTGTATCCGTAAGGGATGTGATAATATTTGTGTTTCGAATGCCCTGATCACAGACGCAAAAGACGCGAGTGCCATGATAACTTCGAATGTAGCCTGGCAATTCTGCTAATGTGTCAACGCCGAAAACAATAGGGCATACAGGTTGAACCTGTTGATAAATTGTTGACATATTTTACCTTCCTTTTTTGTTACATTCCCAGTAAGTTAGGAATAAATGTAATGATGACCGGTACCATACCAAAAAGTACGCAGGCTGCTAATTCTGCAATAAAGAATGGTGTGACACCTTTGAAAATCTTCATTGGATTTTCCCCGGTTATAATCGCAGTGGTAAATACGGAGTTACCAACTGGCGGGGTAATATTTCCGAGTTCGCATAAAAGTACCAGACAGATTGCCATTGCATACGGGTTAAATCCAAGGTTCTGAAGTAATGGTAATAAAACCGGTACAGTAATGATGATGATCGGCATAACTGCAATAAAGCATCCGCAGAACAGGTAAAATACAATGACAATCAGGAAAATAAAGATCGGTGCCATATGCAGACCGGAAATTAAATTTGCAAGCTGGTTTGCAAGGCCAGTGGTTGTAATAAATCTACTGAACAGGGAGCCGGCCATGATCATCAGGTAAATACCTGCAAACTGGGAAGCACTTTCGCATACTGCATGGATTAATTGCTTGATTGGCATACGTCGAATAAGTGCGTAAATAATAATGGCAACAGATGCAACTGCGCCGCCTACTGTGGCGGAGAACCATCCAAAGAAGGAGCCTCCAACGATCAGGGCAAATAAGGCCAGGATCGGAACCAGTAGTTTTAAACTTTTGATCTTGTCCTGAATGGTAATGTTACGGTCTTCTTCCGTTGGTTCAGGAACTTTATTTGGACGGATCAGCTGAGTTCCTTTGATAATAAACATCATGATCAGCATGGTGATGATTCCGGCAGCTGTTCCACAGATCAGGGCCGTTCCAATGGATAAATTGGATAAGATGCAGACCGTGATGATCGGAATACTTGGTGGAATCAGGGAGGACAAACTTCCTGCTGCTGAAATACATCCGAGGGAAAGTGAGTCATCATATTTTGCTTTTCTTAATTCCGGTGCGGCAATTTTACAGAATACAGCATTAGATGCAACGGAGATTCCGGAGCAGGCACCGAATAATGCGTTGGAAACAACGGTTGTATAGAGAAGACCACCGCGGTATTTGCCAACCCAGGCACGGGCACCATTATAAGCACCCGAAGCAATACCGGTTTCTCCGGCCAGTACACCGACGATCATAAACAATGGAACGACAGCAAAGGTGTAGGAAGCCGACAAAGAAAAGATACCATTGGATAACTGAGTGCCCAGCATGCTGATTCCACCGGTGATGTAGAAACCAACGACGGAAATAACAAACATGGAAATTGCAATTGGTACACCGAGAATAATCAGTGCGATCATAATGCCAAAACAGGCAAGACCGAAAATGGCTGTACTTGTCATAATGGTTCTCCTTCCTCTGATAATAAACCATCAGCTGTTGTAACATCTTTTGGTATTTCTCTGGTGATGCCGTTTACAAATACACGTAAAATACACCAGATCATTGCAAGCATCATTAATAATGTAAAAATAATAATAATCAGGTTAAATGGCCACAGCGGGAATGCTCCGTTTGCAGTGGAGGACATGGCATGGTATTTGAAATTCTGCTGTAATAAAGGGATGGAGTAACGGAAAATTGCACCAAAAATAGCAATTCCGCAGCCATCGGCAACAATAGACAGAATGTTTTTCACTACAGGCGGATAGTGTGAACTTAACAGATCAACCGCGATCAGTCCGGTGTCCAGTCTGACGTATACAATGGAACAGTAAACTGCGGCAAGAAAAAGGTAGGTTACCCAGTCATTTGCGGCAGGAATGGACCATTTGAAAAGTTTGGAAGTCAATACATTGGCTGTTGCCAGGAATGAAATAATGATCATAAAAATACCGGATAAAATAGAAATTTTTCCAAATATTTTTGTGAGTTTTTTGTCCAGTTTATAAAACATAAGAACGCTCCTTTCTAATCAGCTGGTTCATTTATGTTCTCTCAGATATAATCCCGGTAAAAATTCGGCAAGGCTGCCCATTTCTTCCACATTGTGCAGGTTCATGGCGCGGGTATGTTCCCGGGTATCGCCAGGTGCCCAGAAGCGGTTTCTGAGTTCGCAGCCATAGTAGGTATCACGGGCAACGTGAAGGAAACAGCTTAATAACTGACCGGTTTCCTGCAGACGTACTTCTGCAACCAGGAAGCATGAAATGTTGGCGGCTTTGACGCGGTCCGCATCAACCAGATCCGTATAATCATAAAAAGAAATAGCCATAGGGATGGTTTCGGTTCCGAAGGTCTCTTTGCTGATGTGGGTGCCTCCGATGGTTGTTCCCGGTTTTTTATTGTCCGCCCATTCAAAGGTACCGTGATCCGGACTCCAGAATTGATAATGATCTGTGTTTCTTAAATAGGAACTGAACCACCAGTCGATCATATATCCTTTTGCATATGGAAAACGTGCATAGGTGGATGAGTAGACAGTTCCGTCTTCCAGCATCACATCGCCAAACTCCATAGGACCATATCCAGGCGCCAGAAGTTCTTCAATAACATCCTGTGGAATATCTTTGTAGCTTTCAAATTTTTTCATAGTAAAAATCCTTTCTTATCAGTTTTTTGTTTTAAAAACGAAATACTCGCGAGATTTGATGTAATCACAATACCATTGAATAAAACGGGTTGTACACAGACAAAGAGTCAGACTGCATCGGACAAAATGTCATAGGAAAATGGCCGTCAGTTACTATGACAAAAAGTGGGAAGCATAGAGACATTTTGTTTCTGTTCGCCGATACACAAATATGCTTTAATCAGTTTATCGAAAACCTGGCCGGGTCATGATAAGACAAATTGATCAAGTGAGAAGGAGGAAAAACAATGCAGTCAATGGTTGTGAAAGAAAAAGATTGGGTTGTTGTAAATGATACAAAATTAGATTATCTGAGAATTTATCCAAAGTGTCATGTTACAGCACCGGAGGGGAAAACGGTGACAATGCTGCTGAATGGCCACCCGGAGCGGATTTTACCGGGAGAGTATGAAGGAGACATTCAGCTTTGCGTCAGAGATGCAATTGTCCGTCCGTTTGTATTTGACAATAATAAAGAGTATACATATCGTGTTGCAGCACACATTACAGATAATAAGATCGTGGATCAGACATCGGTACTGGACGGTATTCAGAAAGGAAGTGTCGGAGAGACACTTGCCGATAAAGTAGAGATCAAAGCGAATGATCCGGATTTTAACGGAATTATCGTGGATGGTAACAGCGAGTATAAGATTACAAATACGAAGATAGATTTTCTTGGAAATGGATCAAATGACTTTATGGGAATGGGCTTTGGAATTATGGCCAGAGACCAGGCAAAAGTCCTGATCGAGGACTGCGATATTCACACAAAAGGTGTAGTCAGAGGTACAGTTTACGCCGGAGATGATGCGGAACTGACCATGCGTCACAGTACGATTTTTGCGGAAACCACAGATGAAATGCCAATTGGCTATAAGCAGCATATTGGTCTGGGAAGTGCGTATTCCAACGCATGGGTGTTGGGAACACTTGGAACATGCCGTGCAACATTCTTTACAGACCGCGCAACGGTCAATATTGAAAATTGTATCTGTAAATCACAGGGATGGGGCGTACTTTCCATTGATATGCCACAGAATGTCCGGATGAATGTAAAAGATTCTGTGATTTATAAGACAGGAGAGAGTGCCTACGGTGCATTTTCTATCGGAAATACGATTGATACGTTTGACAATTGTGATTTTTCCGATATTACATATGCGATGATCATGGCAAGTAATGAAGCAAGTGGTGTATTTAAAAATCATACAAAAGTCAATGCGAGAATCGGTGTCATTGTATATCGTAACTATCAGGGAACACTTGATATTGTGGATAAATGTGTATTCCATACAGAAAAAGCAGGTATCTGTATCAAAGGATCCAGTTCCTATATCAACATTAAAGACAGTGAGTTTTATCCGCAGAACGGGGTATTGCTGCAGGTTATGGATAATGATGAGCAGCCAAATGCAGATGGTTATTACGAAGATCCGCTGGGAGAAGATGATATTCCAATGGAAGGCCGCGACATTACCGAGGCAGATCCGACAGAAGATGTCATGGTTACATTTTCTGATATGGAAATCCGCGATAACATTTTCAACTGCAGTACCAATTTATATGTAAATCAGAGATGCCCGCAGTTTGAGATGCCGTGGCAGCCACCAGAAGGACCAAAACATCATGGATTTGGCGCAGATCTTCAGGGCGCAAAGAATCTGGATGTTGTATTAGATCATGTAGATTGCAGCGGTCTGATCTCTGCAAGTATCGGACGCCATGCATCTCCGGTTCTCACATCTTATAACTATTATGAGATCGGTGTGGTAACCAATACCGTCAAAGAACCGGTAAATAACGGTGTGATCGTTCATCTGAATAACAATACCGTCTGGACAGTTCCGGGTGAGTGCTGGATCACAGGTATTCATATTGATGAGACTTCTGAGCTTACAGCACCAGAAGGAAAAACACTGGTCATGACAGTGGACGGAGAGACTGTATCTGCGAAACCGGGTACTTACAGAGGAAAAATTCATTTAGAAGTAGTCGATAAATAAAGTTTGGGGCAAATATTTTTTAGATTGAATGCTGCTTGTGGTACAATAAAAGAAAACGCAGGATGAGGGGCAAAACAGAATGAATCTTTTACATCTGGAATATTTTAAACTCGTTGCAGAAACACAAAATATTTCAAAAGCGGCGAATGAGTCTTATATTTCATCTTCCGGCTTGAGCAAAGTGATCGCGCGTCTGGAAAATGAAGTGGGATATCCGCTGTTTGAACGATACAGTAATAAATTGATCCTCAACGAAGCGGGGGAAATTATGTACCGTTTTGCAGAATCTGTACTGGATCAGCAGAAAAAATGCAAAGAAGAAATAAAAATGCTTATGGAAGAAGCAGAGCGAAATGTGCGGGTGGCAATCCCAGCAGATCGTCTCGTTTCCGGTATTTTCAATCTGTATATGAAAGAAAATCCAGAAATTATATTTAATCAGCTTGTGATGGGCACTCTGGAAAGTGAGCAGGCAATTATGAACCATGAGATTGATTTTGCCATAAGCCATAAAGCACCGGAAGCACCGGGATTCGTGTGGAAACCGTTGACAGAAACGGAAATGTGTCTGGCGGTTGGAAAAGAGCATGTGCTGGCGGTAAATGATATTCATGAGATTCGACTGGAGGAATTGAAAAATGAACTGTTTTTTATTCAGGCATCCAGTTCCGATGAGAGAAATGCGATCATTTCCTGGTGCAGACAGGCCAATTTTACTCCTCATATTTACCAGAGCAATCCGGAAATGACATTTCAGGCACTGAGTAAAGGAATTGGTGCGGCATTTGTCATGGATTATTTCTTCGGAGATGAGAAACAGCAGAGTCTGACCGGACAATATATGAATGGAAATGATATTGCGCATAAAGTAAATATCATCAGTCCGGAATGCATCATCCCAACGGGGCTGATCAGACGGGAAGGTCAGGTTTTAAGCAAATCTGCACAGAAATTATATCAGATGATATGTAGATATTATTGTGTAGAAGATGATTTATAAAAAATTCAATCTGAAAAAATTTGCGGTTCACGTTAATAAAACATAAAAAGGAGAAAACAATGAGCCGGAAAATTAGTTTAGTAAAAAAGTTATTAGCAGGAGCAGTATGTGTATCTATGCTTGGCGCAATGGTCGGATGTGGAACGACAACGGGGGACAGTGGAAATAACAGTGCAAATGCAAACGCCACTTCTGCGGAGAATGAAGAGGGGGCATCTTACAATAAATCCGATGCTTCACTGGTATTAAAAGTAGGATCTACATTTAATGAAGGATCCATTTTGTGTGATTCACTGGAACACATGTGTCAGCTGATCGAAGAAAAGACAAACGGCGATATTCAGTTTGAGCGTTATTATGGCGGAACATTGTATACATTGCCGGAAGAATTTTCCTATCTGCAGCAGGGCGCTGTTGATATGGCTTCTCCGATGCAGGGAATCGCATCACAGGTAATGCCGTTATGGCAGATTGGTGCAAATGGAACCACTGCATCAAAAGGTGTGGATGTTTTCAATTATATTGCAAATGAAGATGAGACAACTTCACCGTTGTTACAGGCAGAGGCAGAAGCTGCCGGTGTGCATCCGTTTGGATATAATATTGGTGATTATAATGTAATTGTATGCCGTTCCGAGGCATCCTCTATGGAAGATTTAAAAGGACGTGCCTTTGGTATTCCGGCGCAGGGTGCAGCGGTATATGAGGCAATGGGATTAAATGTAGTTACCTGCGAAACTGCAGATGCATATGAGTCCCTTTCCAGAGGCGTTGTGGATTGTTTCGCAGCTGGTATTTCTGCTGTATCTTCCATGAAATTGTATGAGACAGGAGAAAGCTGTCTGGTTCTTCCGGCAACCGGCGGTACAGGAATCTGCATGATGAATGAGGCTTCCTGGCAGAAATTATCCGAAGATCAGCAGAAGATTTTCACAGAAGCTTACGCAGAGACGATTTCTTGGATGAAAGACCGCTATGAGAATGAGCTGCTTCCGGCTTACGAAAAAGAGCTTTCAGATGCTTGTACATTAACTTATATTGAAGGTGATGAGCTGGAAAAACTGATTGATGTAAAGACAGAAACAACCATTTCCCAGTATGAGCAGGCTGCTGAAATCGCAGGTGTTTCTGATGATTATGAGCTGGTGCAGAATACAGCAAAAGAATATGCAGAAAAATTAAATGCGGAATAAAAATTCTGTATAAATGCAAAAAAATCGGAGAAGTTCTCCGATTTTTTGCATTTATGTAAAGATACATTAGTTGACGGAAACTTCTCCGGATAATACCTTTTTGTAGTCTTCGTAGTTCTTTTTCAGAAGTTCCGGTGTATTCAACTCATACGGACATTTCTTCATACACTGACCGCATTCCAGGCAGTTTTCAATTTTCTTCATCTCTTCCTGCATCTTCGGAGTCAGCCATCCTGCACTCGGAGCACGACGCAGCATCAGTGACATTCTTGCACACTGGTTGATCATGATGCCTGCCGGACATGGCATACAGTAACCGCAGCCGCGGCAGAAATCACCGGTCAGCTCCTGTTTTTCTTTTTCGATATAAGCGGAGATTTCCTCATCCATGGAAGGTGTATGTTCCATATAAGAAAGCCACTCTTCCAGCTCGGTCATTTTCTGAATTCCCCAGATTGGCAGAACATTGTCAAACTGTGTCATGTAAGCCATGGCAGCCTTGGAGTTGTGGATCAGCCCTCCAGCCAGTCCTTTCATGGCAATAAAGCCCATATTTTGTCTGGAACAGGCTTCTACCAGCTTCAGTTCCTGTGCAGAGGAAAGATAGCTGAACGGGAACTGCATGGTTTCGTACAGACCGGAAGCGACACATTCTTCTGCGATACCGATCTTGTGTGCAGTGACACCGATGTGGCGGATCATACCCTGTTCTTTTGCTTTCAGCATACATTCATACATTCCGGTTCCGTCTTCCGGGCGGTAACACTGGTTGACACAGTGGAACTGGTACAGATCAAGATAATCGGTTTTGAGTAAGTGCAGGGATGTTTCTAACTGACGCCAGAATTCATCCGGAGTCGTTGCGGCTGTTTTGGTGGCAATATAAATTTTATTGCGCATGTGTCCGAACGCTTCTCCCATTTTTTCTTCGCTGTCGCTGTAGGCACGGGCAGTGTCAAAAAATGTCATGCCGCCTTCGTAAGCGCGGTGCAGGATTTTGACTGCCTCTTCCGTGGATACACGCTGGATTGGTAATGCACCAAAGGCATTTTGTGGTGTCTGGATGCCGGTGGATCCTAATATAATTTGTTTCATAATGTTTCACCTCATAAATAGCTGTTTTTTATTAAAAAGATAGTATCAGTTATAGATATTGTATACTGCCAGGAAGCATGATGCAAGTTCAAGTCGAACCTGTTTATAAGATCTGAAAAGCATAAGATGTATCGAATGCTCATCAAGCAAAGACAAATGTGCGTTGTATAAAGAAAAATGCTTGCATATTGCAAAAACCTGTGATATGCTTTTCTACGGATTTGTCGTTGGTCGTTGAAATCAGATGCATATTATTGCATCGCAGACAAGTTCACTCTGGAGAGTCTTCGCATATGCGAAGCGCCGAAGGTGTCGCGGTTAAGTGATCGGATGATCTGTGCGTATCGTATGGATCGGTCCTTTCAGGTTATAACCGCTTATCTCTCAGGCAAAAGGACAGAGCATACCACAATATATGCATGTTCTACTCTTTAGAGGCTGATATGTTATCAGCCTTATTTTTTATATAAAAAGGGAGAGAAGAAAATGGCAAAATTATTCAATCAAATTCTTACATCAATCGACGATTTTGTATGGGGCGTTCCCCTGATCGTCCTCATTCTGGCAGTCGGTGTATTTCTGACCATAAGAGTCAAAGGTCTGCAGATCCGACTTCTGCCACGTGCAATCAAGGAACTTTTTGTAAATGAAAAAAGTGGTGACAGCGGAGAAGTATCCAGTTTTGCAGCATTGTGTACTGCATTGTCCGCAACTATCGGTACCGGTAATATCGTCGGTGTTGCAACCGCGCTGGTAGCCGGAGGTCCGGGTGCGTTATTCTGGATGTGGGTAGCTGCATTTGTAGGTATGGCTACCAAATATGCGGAGTGTCTGCTGGCAGTGAAATATCGTACCGTTGCAGAGGATGGTCATATTGTGGGTGGCCCGTTCTACTACATTGAAAAAGGTATGGGACCAAAGTGGAAATGGCTGGCAAAGATTTTCGCGTTTTTCGGTGTCTGTGTAGGTTTGTTTGGTATCGGAACATTTACACAGATCAATGGTATCACAAATGCCGTACAGACATTTTTTGATCCGGATAAAACATGGACTGTGCACATGTTTGGAATGGATTATTCCTGGACAGTTGTAATCGCAGGCGTATTGTTATCTATCTGTGTCGCACTGGTAGTTATCGGTGGTATCAAACGTATTTCCAGTGTTTCACAGGTTGTCGTACCGTTCATGGCAGTTGCATATGTAGTTGTTGTATTAATCATTCTGCTGACACATCTCGGAGATATTCCGGGAGCGTTCAAGACAATTATTGAGAGTGCGTTTGGTCTGCGGGCAGCAGCAGGTGGAGCGTTGGGAGCAGTATTGATGGCAATGCAGAAAGGTATTGCCCGTGGTATTTTCTCCAATGAGGCAGGTCTTGGTAGTGCACCGATCGCAGCAGCAGCAGCATTGACCGATTCTCCGGGACAGCAGGGCTTGATTTCTATGCTGGGAACATTTATTGATACAATCGTAATCTGTACAATGACTGGTCTTTCTATTGTAATTGCAGGTACATGGAATATCGGTCTGGAAGGTGTGGCAGTTACTACAAAAGCATTCCAGATGACATTACCGTTCCCGGAGCAGTTTTCATCCTTTATTCTGATGATCTGTCTGGTGTTCTTTGCATTTACGACGATTCTCGGATGGGATTATTACAGTGAAAAATGTCTGGAGTATTTATCCAATGGAAATCAGAAAGTAGTCAAAGGTTATCGTTGGTTATATATTCTGGCAGTATTTATCGGACCGTACATGACAGTTTCTGCTGTATGGACCATTGCAGATATCTTTAATGGACTGATGGCGATCCCGAACCTGATCGCACTGGTGGCACTGAGTGGAGTGGTTGTCAGTGAGACAAAGATTTATCTGAAACGTATCGGAAAAGCGTCATAAAAATTATTTTAAAAACTTTAATATATGAAACGAAAATGTGGTATTTTACCTTCGCGGCTAACAATCGCCTGCTTAGGAAAAATACCACATTTTCTTTATCTGCGTTTTCTAAATAATCTTAAAATTTTTCTATTACTTTTTCTGTTTCGTTTGTCGAAAACGAATAGTCCGATTTTTCTATTTAGATTGTAAAATATCAGGTTTTCTTTTTTATTCGTAAAAAAATTGCAGAAAAATAGCAACTTTTGGAAAGGTGATCCCCATATAGAAAACAGAGGGATTCTTAAAGTGTGATAACAAAGTGACATATCATTAACCAGCAGTTTATGTTTATATCCCCTGGAATCAGATAAACTGGGTACACATGAAAAAGACACTCTGCAAATCGTTCTCACCAGTTGCAGGAGAGATCAGACGTTAGATAGATCCGTGGTGGGATTGCATGCAGAAGGAAGGAGAAAAACATGAAGAATAATTACAGTTATGTAAATCCCGATAATGGAAATGTTTCCTGGAATGGACCGCTTGATAGACAAAAAGGCGATCATACCAATATGCCGCACCGCACCGCAGCATATCTGCCGGGAGATGAGAAAGGGCATGTAAATGCATCTTCATTAGGGGGTTCTTCGATTAATAACATAGTCCCACAAAATGCAGAACTTAATCATGGTGCTTATTATGCCATGGAACAAGGCGAACGTACAGCACTTGAGAACGGAGCTTCCATTCATTCTTCAAAAACTGCCATTGTTGATTCGGAACCCGGAAACAGACCGGATGTTTTTCTGGTTTCAGACAATGTGACTTATGCAGATGGTCATTCGGAATTGATCAGTCATTCTTTTACCAATGAATCTATTGCGACGCAGGAAGCATGGAATGACTGTTCCGCTGTTCTGCCGGACACTTTTGATGCTCAAAATTCGGCGGATGCGCTCGGTGTTCCCATGAGCAGTGCAGAGTACGCAGAGCTAATGGAAGAAACAGAAGCTGCATTACCCGGAATTGCAGAAGATTATGCAGCCGCAGATTTCAGCGGTGTACCGGCAAGCTGTGTGGCAGAATCTGATACTGCGTTTGCGGATACCGGAGGTGCAGGTGCTGGTAGTGATACAGGTGTTAGCAGTGATGCAGAGTGTGGCAACGACGCAGATTGTGACGATGCTGCAGATTGTGATTCCGATGATGAATAGAGAGGTGAGATTATGTTTTATGATATTCCTGCAACGATGAAAAAAGAAGAATCGCCACAATGGCCAGAAGGAGTTGGCTGTATTCAGGCGACGCTTCCAGACGGTATGGCAGTTGAAGTGCCGGTTCTGAAAGGAACAAATGTGGTGACTTTTGGTGTTGTTGGTACTGGAAAAACAAAATCTTTTACAGAAAACGCGGCAGACATATTGCTGGCCGGTGATCCTGATATAAAGGGAGTGTTTTTTGAGATAAAGCACTCTTTTATGGACAGATTTTTAGCAAATAACGATAAGGTGCTTACATATGATTCTAAAGCTGTACCGGAAAAGAATCTGTTTGTGCCAAATATGATAAAAGAGATTCGTCAGGCAAACGATTCAGAAGCAGAAATGAGAGAACTTGCAGATTTCCTTTTTGCAGAACTTTTGAATGGAGCGAATCAAAACCGGGCCTGGATTCAGGCAGCCCGAAACACTTTTATCGGTGTATTGCGAACCATTGTAGATTGTTTTCCGGGTGAAAACACTGGAAACGGGACGTTGATCCATGCTCTGCGTCGGATGACAACAGGTGAAATCCTAGCCTATTTAGCAAAAAATCCGCGTAATCATTCCATACTTTTAAAGGATTGGGGATACGATGTCCATTATCCCGAAGAATTTAAATTTACCAGACGTGCGTATGATATTCAGTTTTTTCTGAATCAGGTACTGGAAAATTTTTCGGGAAGCTTTGCAATGAATGGAACAGATACGATCCATGACTGGTTAGCCGGAAAATATGGAAGAAATTTGTTTTTCCACTATGATCTTGCATCTGCTGAGATATCCAGACCGTTTTTTCTGTACTATATGAAGAAAATCAAGGATTACAAATTGAGCAATACAGCGGGGACATCTGTGCCCATCCTTATGGTGCTGGACGAATTAGATAAGATGACAGATGGTGGGAAGACTGCAGATTGGGGACTTTTTCAGGCGGCGAATCTCGGGCGTGAGTATGGTTTACAGATTTTGCTTACCACGCAGTCTGTATCCAACCTTTATGGACTCAGTACAGATTTTAATGAGCATATTACAACCGGTGGTCTGGCAGGATTTCCATATCTTGTCAGTTTTCGTCCCGGAGATCCGGAGACGATATCAGTACTTCAGACGCTCTATGGTTCTGACTACAGAGAACATATTGTATTTCCGGCATCACGTTATGCCGAACCGACGGTGAGATGCGAGATGGAGCCTCTCGTTACGGAGGCTGAGTTTGCCTCTCTGGAAACCGGAGACTGTATTGTGAAAATATTGTCTCACCGTCCGCAAAGAGTACATATTGACCTGTAGATCAGGAGCGCACATACAAAGGAGGAACAGTATGAATTATTTACAATACATCAATTCCGTATACAGTTCTGCACAAAGCACTGTGGATATGAGATACCTTGTCAGTGGTGTCGATTCCCGGGTGCGACAAATCGTGGGACAGTATATTGTGAATTCGGTTTATGATGCAGGAAAGATTCTTTTTATTGTTGACAGTACAAAGGATGGCCGCGAATTTGGCAGTTTTGGCAGATTCAGAGTTTTGAACCCGCTGAACGGGGATGTTAATCTGTGCGATGATCTTCTCGAAGTATCTTCGCTCAGAGAAATCAGTCGTTTGCGGAGTTTACTTTCAGAACTTGGATTTGACGGAAGCAGGGCAATGAAAGTGGTCAGTTATCTTTCTTTTGTGAAAGAAACAGAACGGCGTCTTGGAAACTGCGGATCACTCCGTATAGAAACGCTGGAAGAATACAGTGGCACAGTGCTGGTTGAATGGAAACTGCGTCAGCTCGTGGAACGTGGAATGCTGACACATGGAAACTACGAATATCTGTTGGCACGTTACGCAGAGGTGAGCGGAGCGACCGCAGATTTTGAACAGTTTCTTATGATGCTGGCACCGTTCATTGGCAATGGATGTCAGCCTGGCAGTGGCTCGGCGGTACATTTTGCAATCGGTGAATTTGCTTCGGACAGACCGATGCAGGAAGTGATGAGCAGTCTGATGCTTGCATTTATCAGAAAGCAGCCGAAAAACTGTGCAGTGCTGATCATTGATGATGGAAAATCTGACCGCTGCTGTATTCTGGATATTTTGAAAAATCTGCCTGTTTCAACAGATGTACATATGTTTACCGCAGATGCATTTTCGTTGGATGACAGAGATATCAGCGTGCTGATGAGTACATTTCCGGTGAGGATTTATTGTCGCCATGATGCTATGAGTTCCTGTTTGAAAATTGAGGATTGCTGTGGACAGATGGATGTGGTAAAGCGCGCTTATCACACTGCGGTTGATAAGCGGATTCGTGCATCTACCGCGTTTGATCTGCTTCTGGGAACAAACAGGACAGATACGGAAGTCATCAATGCCCCGGTCCGGGAAGCCCGTTACCGAAAAGAAATGATTCATTCACTTTATACCGGTACAGCGATTATTGACTGTGGCGGGACACAGACATTGTTTCAATTTTGAGTTTTCAGGGAGGAGTTACTATGATTCGATTATCAGGTTTATTTAAAGTTGCAGCCGTATTGATGTTTGATTTTCTGGTTGTCTATACATTATGTCATAATGCACAGGCAGCCGCAGCGGTTACCGGTGTGATCGCACTTTATGTCTGGCTGGGTGGACATTTTACTTTGTTCAGAGAGGGAGCAGTCCGGGCTGACAAACTGCCTCAGTATGAACGGACACGTCTTGAGCATGCAAAATTGCAGCTTACAAAAGATGTAAAACGTACCAGCTCGGCAGATATTTCCAGTTTAAAAGTTTATCTGATTCCTGGAGACAGTGACATGCAGGCTACAGCATATGGATCTAATTGTATTTCTGTCTCTAAAGGAACCTTTGACAATACAGATCCCATGACATTAAACGCTGTCCTTGGACATGAGATTTCACACACCCTGCATCTGGATGCAGAATTCAGCAGAGCCGTTTTTGCCACGATTCTTCTTGCGTGTGGAGCGATCAGTGTGATGTCATTTGTATTTATGGTCATTATTTTTCTGATTTTTTTCGTGTGCAGCCTTTTTCGTTCATGGCTCGGTGTGATGGCTTTTAAAGGAACAACCAAAGTGGTAGGAGGTATGTTCCAACTGTTCCAGAAAGGGCTTGTCGTTATTTACCGGGCGGTTGCAGGCTGCGTAAGCCGTGCAGCAGAGTTTCGGTGTGACCGTTATGCAGCACAGCTTGGTTATGGCGTTCAGCTTGCACATTTTCTGTCCTATGCCGCACCGGATGATCCGCGTCAGATGACGCTTACAGAGGCTCTTTATCGTTCACATCCATCTTCCGCAAAGCGTGTAGCGCGCCTGGAAGCATTTCTGAGAGATGAGACACGTCCTGTGATCAGATAGAAGGGAGGATTCAAATGATACGCAATAATAATAGTTTTGCTCCTGAGAATTATATTCTGTTAGGAACGCCACTGACCCGGCAGTCTGATATCGAAAGCATCGTCCATAATGCGAAAACACAGCATCCGGAACAGTTTGCAGGAAAGAAAGATTCCTTTGCATTTGAGCTTCGTTATACAGAATCTTTTGATAAAAATTTTATGGAACTGAAACGTTTGCAGGGAACCGCAGCCGAGGTTGCCGGACGGAGAGATGAATTCAGAGGTTATATCGTGATCAATCTGAGCAGTTACCTGAATCATTACGAGGAAGATTATCTGAAGAAACTGATCCTCTTTCTGATTGATATGAGTGACTGTTGGAAGTACATCTTCATTGTAGATGATCAGAATGCCAGATCTGCCAGAGAGCTTGTCGGGAAAGTACTGACATTTTTTATCCATGATAATTTGCGCTGCAGCGTCAGTGAGAAAAAAGAAAAAACTCCCGTTGGTGATCCGGTGAGTGAAATCTGCAGGGAATGTGGAATCACCTGCACCTTGCAGGTGAAGAGAATCCTTCGCCGCATGCTTGACCAGAATTTCAGTAGTGAGCTGATCACAGCGTTGCTGACCGAAATGTCGTGGTATTCTGACAAATGCATCAATAAGGATATGCTGGAAAACTTTCTGTCAGGATCGGATTCCATGCTCCGATACATGCTGACACAGAAAGAATTTAACCGACTCATGTCATTTTTTAAATGTCGAAAGGAAAGTAGAGATGGAGAAAAAGAAGCAATATGAAGCCGTTTATGCGGGTTATGTTTTTGAAAAACCAGTCAATCACTGGACATCGCAGGAAGAAGTAAAGCATCGTCTTACAGAGGTGGATCTTACGAAACCAGGTACAATAAAAGCAGGCGGCATGCCCATTATATCGGATGGAAGACGGGCTTATATTGATGCCGGGGACAGCCATACTGCCATTATTGCATGCAGCGGTATGAAAAAGAGTATCTGCGGGTTCATGCCGTTGGAGATCATGCTTGCCAGAGCAGGAGAAAATATGGTTCTGACAGATCCCAAAGGAGAATTGTTCCATCGCACATCAGGATTCCTGAAAAGTCTGGGTTATAAGGTACTTTGTCTTGATTTTCGAACCATGGACAAGGACTGTTTTAATATTCTTTCTTATGCGGCCTCAACTTATCGAACCGAGGATAAAGATAAGGGACTGAGCCAGCTTTCGGATATTGTAAATGTACTTGCGGACAAGCAGAAACGCTTTGCGAAAGATCCGTTCTGGCCGGATACCGGTGAGATGTGGCTCAATGGTACAGGAGCGGTTATGCTGGATGGATTTCCGAGATTCAGTCAGGTGAATGTTATGAACTGGGCGGATTTTAACGTAAGAAGCTCTGCCGATATGATAAACGAAGCGCTGCTTCCGCTGATGCCTGATAATATGGCAAAATCTGCCCTGAAACAATGTCTGTCTTCCGCAGATAATACCTTCCGAAGCATTCTCATAACGGCATCCAGTTTCCTGTCACCGTTCAACCAGAATCCGAAACTTGCAGAAATGCTTTCGTACAGTACCTTTACGCTGGAAGATCTTGTGAAGCCAAAGACAGCACTGTTTCTGGTGACTGACGACACAACTTCCACAGCAGATATGATTCTGGGAATTATCATCAGCCAGATCCAGAGTTTTCTGGTCAGCAGAGCTTATCACCGGAAAGACGGTAAACTGGAAACCCGGGTCAACTTTGTGCTGGATGAATTTGCATCGCTGCCAATTCCAAATATGGATAAAGCACTGGCGACACACCGCAGCCGAAATATCAGATATTATCTGTGCATTCAGAGTCTTGCACTTTTAAAAGAACGTTATGAGAATCCGGAAAAACTTCTGGCCAATTGCGAATCTACGCTGTTTCTCGGATCCTGCGAGCTTGAATTGCTGAGTGAACTGGAAACAAAACTTGGAACCACACATATTACTTCGGATGGAAGTGAAAAACCCCTGTGTTCGCAGGCGGAACTTATGACGCTTGAGAAAACATGGGATTATAAGGAAGCAATCTATATGAACCTTTCTAAGGGAATCCGCTATTGCACGATGCTTCCAAGTATTGAGCACTATGAAATTGGAGATGATCCAGCCCCATCCTGCGTCAGACACCATCGGTCTATTGCAACTTATACGGTGAAACAGTTTATAACGGATATCATAAACAAGAGAATACGTGTACCTTTTGCATCGGGGAAAAATAGCGGAAATCTTGTCCCAGTTGATGAAACTATGGTTATTTCAAACTCGAAACGTGATCGTTATGCCCGGAGACAGAGGGCTTATGTGGAGAATGATGTTTCAGCTGAAATGGTTGCTGCTGAACTGGAAAAGCAATTTGAAGAGCTGTTTGGCACATGTGAAGATGATTAGAAGAGGAGGAATTACATATGTCGATACCAACAACAAGAATGGCTACATCTGCCGGTTATGTAACATCTGATTGTCTGTCAGAGGAATATTCCCGCAGAAGAATTTATATTACAGGAGAAATTACGGATTCACTGGCTGCTGATATCTGCTGTCAGATCAATCATCTTGCATCTTTGAGTGATGATGATATCACGCTCTGGATCATGTCGCCGGGAGGATCTGTCAGCGCCGGGGCGGCAATCCTTGATACCATGTCAAACTGTGGATGTGATATCAGGACAGTGGTGATGGGAACGGCGGCTTCCATGGCGGCTGTACTTGCCGCTTCCGGAACAAAAGGAAAGCGTTATATCGGTAAGAATGCATGGATGATGATCCATCAGGCATTAGGAGGCGTTTCCGGTCAGACGGCAGATATTCTCCGATGTGCCCGACATATTGAAAAAGTCAATCAACGTCTCTATGAGATTCTTGCGGCAAATTGTGGCGTGAGTGTGGAACAGATTGAGGCAGACTGTGACAGAGATTATCACCTGAGTGCCTCGGAAGCGATTGCGTATGGTCTGGCAGACCATCCTTTTTCAAGTTTTGATGAATAGATCTGCGATGCGGAAGGAAAAATTGATTGCTGATGCGTCGGAGAAACAGTATAGTATATTTATAAATGCAGCGAGGAGAAAGGAAAATTTATGAAATCGGAATTACAGGCAGAAGAAGTTCTGGCGATGTATGACGTCAGGGGTATACAGAAATTTATTTTTAAAAGTAATGTTGCAAAAGAAATCATCGGAGCATCAAAGTTGGTGGATCAGATCATTACGCAGGGAATGATTTCCTATCTGGAGAAGAACGTGCTACAGGAGCAGAAAAACAAGTATCTTACGGACTGGGAAAAGGATGATCCGGCTGCATTTTTAACGCAGGATGAGATACAGATGCAGATTCTGTTTATCGGAGGAGGAAATGCCTATGTATTGTTCCGTAAAGGAGAAATCTGTCAGAAGGTAAACCGTTATCTGGCGAAATATCTGTTGGAGGAGACGTATTCGCTGAATCTGGCAGTTGCGGTAGTAAAGAAAACAGATTCGTATGCGTACGATTATAATGCAATTCAGGAAGAAATGCGGCGGATCAAAGCGGCAATGCCGATGACAGAACCGATGGGAGCAATGCCGTTTATGGCAGTAGATTCTATTACGGGCTATCCGCTGACCAGCAGAGTGAAAGGTGATTATTATTGTACCGAAGCGAAGAAGAAGCGGGACAGATTTCCCAAGGATGAGAGTGAGAAAGTATTTGACAATATGGTAACTGAAAAAGGAGACAACTCCACGCTGGCGGTATGCCATATTGACGGAAACAGCATGGGAATGCGGATCTGTAAGGAGATGGAGCAGAAAAAAGAGTACAAGGATGCCGTTTCCTGTATGCGAAAACTTTCGCTGGAAATTGCGCAGGTTTTCCGCGAGACGTTTGACCAGATGACGAAGTATATGGATGAGCTGACACCGAAGGTCAAATCTTGTGTAAAAACGCATCTTTACAGGGAAATCATCGTGGCAGGAGATGATATTACCTTTGTGTGCAATGCAAAACTGGCCATTCCTGCGGTTCGATATTTTCTGGAAAACCT
Organism: uncultured Eubacterium sp.; assembly: GCF_934295145.1. Classification (GTDB taxonomy): domain Bacteria; phylum Bacillota; class Clostridia; order Lachnospirales; family Lachnospiraceae; genus Eubacterium_I. The sequence goes on from NZ_CAKRAS010000015.1 coordinate 23,967, forward strand.
CGGAAATGAAAAAGATTACAGCGCCTGTGGAGGAATTGCTTTTTTCAACAGCCATTTTCCATTTTCCGATGCTTATCAGGTGGCAGAAGCCTGTTGTGACAGCGCAAAAAAACGTGCCAAGAAACCGGAAAGCAGGGGCGCTGACAATGCGATCGGAAACTTTTTTGATTTTCAGATCTGTACGAATGTGCGGGCAGCAGATCTTGAAAGTTATCGTGAGAAACATTATGTATCCGGAACAGAGTATTTTATTGCAAGACCGTATTATGTGGCGCCCAAAACGGACCGTCATGAACTGAATGCAGTAAATGAAAGATACAGTGTAGCACGTTTGGATGAGTGGTCAGAACAGTTTGGAAAAACCAGCATGCCACGCAGCAAGGCGAAGCAGCTGCGCAATGCGATCCCGGTGAAAAATAAACGGGAAGAGGCCGTATCGTTCCTTACTTCTCGTGGTTATCCTGTTTTTAAAGAGAGAAGCGAAGCGTATGCTTTGTGGTATGACGCGTTGGAGATCATGGATTTCAATATCGAGCTGGAAGATATCACCGTCCAGGCTCAGAGCTAGAGGGGGAAATGCAAAAAGATGAAGTTATATATAAAGCTGCTGTCGGATCTGTGCACCTATTCCGGTGAATCCTATAACAGTATGGTGGATACTGATGTTGTATACGACAAATATGGAATCCCCTATATTCCGGCCAAAAGAATCAAAGGATGTATCCGCGAGGCGGCATTGGAATTGCTGGAATTCGGACTGATCAGCAAAGATACATACGAAAAACTGTTTGGAAAAGAAGGGAGTCAGCAATCGGGATTTTCCCTGTCAAATGCTTATCTGAAAGAGCATGCCGCACTCGTAGCTGTGGCAGAGCATTTTAAAGAGAATGGACTGGCTGCACCGCAAAATGTGTTGGATCAGTATACAGATCTAAGAACCCAGACGGCGGTGGATTTAGAAACCGGTGTGGCAGATAAAAATTCTCTGCGCACGATGCGGGTGATCCGTCGCGGACTGGAATTTGAAGCGGAATGTAATCCGGGTAAAAAAGTGGATGCGGAATTGCTGAAATCATTAAAACTGGCTGTGTCACTGGTAAAACATATGGGGGTGTCACGCAGCAGAGGTTTGGGACTGGTAGAAATGAAGCTGGATAGCACCGGTAAAATGGATGCAGAGGGAACAAATAAGCACGTATTCATTACAAAGGAGCAGTTGAAAGAACATAATAAGATCAGCTACTGGATTACTTTGAAATCTACCATGGTCTGCAAATCCCCACAGGGAAATCAGGCGCAGACGCAGGATTACATCGCCGGAAGTAAAGTCCTTGGTCTGCTGGCGGGAGCACTTGGAAGAGAAGTCTATCTTGATCTGATGGAACATCATGGGATCCGGGTTTCCAATGCGTATATTATGAATGGAGAAAAGCGTTGCATGCCGGCACGAATTTCCCTTCAGAAACAAAAAGATCAGTCCTATGATAACGAAGGAAAGATGCTGCTCAAAGATATGCTGTATGATCCGGATGTTACAGGAAAACAGATGACACCGGCAGGAGTGGCATATATGGATGCAGACAATCATACAGCAAGTGTGGTGACGGAGATCAGTTATCATCATCAGAGACCGACGGATAAGTCGGTGGGACGTGCGACAGGCGAAGATGGTTCCAGTTTTTATCAGCTTTGCGGAATCAGCGCGGGTCAGACGTTCGGTGGATCTATCTATGTAGATAAAGTGTGTGCAGAAAAGATTTTGGATGCGGTAAATGCGCTGGGAGAAGTGCGCATGGGATATGGAAAATCCAGTGAATTTGGTGCCGTAGATTTTGTTTTATATGATGTGGAATCTTTTGGTGAGCAATCTCCGTCAATGATGCATGATGCGGTGCTCACGCTTGGGTCAGATGTCATTCTCTATAACGAATACGGAATGCCGAGTACAGAAATCAATGTATTGAAACACTGTTTGGAAGCTGTTATCGGAGTGGATGATCTGGAACTGACACACCCATTTCTGGATTTTGCCCTGATCGGAGGCTTTAACGTCACCTGGCAGCGGAGAAAACCGGCATTTCATGCCCTTGGTAAAGGCAGTACATTTCTTATACATTCAGATAAGGGATTTGATGCGGAACATCTGCATTCACAGTTTATCGGGGAGCGTACCGCAGAAGGTTACGGCGAACTGATTGTGACACCGGCAAAAGCATCGGCAGATGTCTGCATTTATAAAACGGCGGATGCTGCACCGAAAAAAATGGAAAATGCAGAAAAATCAGAAGTGACATCATCTAAGCCTCTGGATACGGAAGAAGCCATACGGAATCAACTGATTGCAGGAGAAGAAACCGGCCGCATTTTGCAGCAGCTTCTTCAGACCGAGTTTGCACGGCAGATGGAGGAAGCTGTCAGAATCAGGTTGAAGACTGCGTTGGAAGAAAATCAGGATCTGTTTACCGAAAAAGAGGAAAAAACGGGAGAACGTGTTGTAAAACGAGGATTAAATGCTTCTGTCGCAAAACTGCGTGCGATTTTTAAAAATGAAACAAGCTATCAGGCAATGAAAGAGCAGGCAGATGCGATTGAGGACAAGAAAAAAAGAGAAATCTGTCAGGATATTTTAAAACTGATTGTTCCAAAAGAGATGGAAACAGAAGTTTCCGAAAAGATAAATCAGCGCTATCAGGTACCTTTTACCAGTCAGTGGGATGAACATACATTGTATAAAAAAGTATATCGGATTTATCTGATAGAATTGAAATATCTGGTAAAATCACTGAACAAGGCAGAAAAGAAGGGGTGAGAGGAATGGAAAGGAATCATATTATAAAAAAGATAATGTTGTATGTGCAGGTTCGTTTTCTCTCACCACTGAATGTGTCCTCCGGTGAGGATGAATGGACGGATGCTGATCTGCTCAGAGATGGAAACGGAAATGCCTTTGTGCCCGGAAGTTCTCTGGCAGGAGCTATGCGTGCGTACATCAGAAAAGAAAAAAATGAACCCTGTCTGCTCGGGTATACAAAAAAAGAAAAAAATGGCCAGGATACCGGAAAAATGAGTGCGCTGTTTATTTCCGACCTGACATTTGATGAGCAGCCGTTATCCGGAGTCAGAGATGGTGTGGGATTAACGGCACAGAAAACGGCAAAATCGGAAAGCAAATATGATATGGAAATTCTGGAAGCCGGAAGCAGGGCGCATTTTTTCCTGGAACTGACCGTTCGTGAGAAGGATGACGAAGCGGAAATGCAGCAGGAGATAGGTAAGATTTTCCGTGGAATCAAGGAAGGGGAAATCCGTCTTGGAAGTAAAAAGACCAGAGGTTTTGGCAAATTTGAGATTTTGTCTGTTGCAGAAAAGGAATATACAAAAGAGAACTATGCTGATTATGCAAATGCATATCAGAATGATTCCTGGAGAGATGCCGAAAATCGGTTGAATGTATGGATGGAAAAGACAGACTGGGAGCCTTCTATGGTACATATAGAAGTACCACTCAGGATGAAAGGCGGGATCAGTATTCGGCGGTATGCAGCAAAAAAAGGAGAACCGGATTATGTGCATCTGACAAGACCGGCACTTCAGACAGATGAAAACGGAAACAAAGCGGAAAAGACAGAGATTCCGATACTTTCAGGAAGCAGCCTTGCCGGAGCGATTCGTCACCGCATGGAAACGATCATCGGGGAACTAAAGAAAGCTGGTGTAAACTTTCCGAAAAACAGTACCGATATGATCCACACCATATTTGGATATGTGGATGGGGATCAGGCCTGTGCATCGAATATCATTGTCCATGAAGTGGATATAAAAGGCGCAAAACCGCTTACGATGGTGCGAACCGGTGTCAGCCGCTTTGAGTCTGCGGTAAAAAACGGTTCTTTATATACAGAAAAAACATATGTGGATGGAACACTGAACGTGCGGATTGACGTGCGAAAAGGAAATAATCCGCAGGATGAAGCATGGATGATTGGTATTCTTCTTCTGGCGCTGAAAGACCTACAAAATGGATTGCTGGCCGTGGGAGGTCAGACAGCGATCGGAAGAGGTATTTTTTCGGCAAATGGTCCTATCACAATTGATGGAGAAGATAGTGTGGAAAATTTTCTTATTGGAAACCTGCTGAAAAACATGTCCGAAAATGGAGGGGAAGAAGCATGAATCTGTCAAAAGCACCCGAACAGGGAATCATGTATGCACTTTATACAGACAGAGTGGAATACAGACCTTACAAAAAAGAAGAATTATCCGAAGATGATATCCAGAAGCATCTTCTGGAACTGCATCTGTTTGATGACTCAACAGAGTACCGAATCATACAGTCAGAGCATGGTGAAATAGAGAACGTGATCAGTGATGAGAACATGCCACATGATGACATCTACTGTGAAAAAATTTATACCCTGAAAGAAAATGATGAGCAGTCAGGAGAACAGGATCTTTGCGTTGAGGTGGTCAATTATCTGACATATGATGAAAACGATCTGTTGCTGATCCGTAACTATCGGTTGAAAGAGGTGAGATAACGATGGGTGATACGAAAAACATGAGAGGTTTTGTAAATCCGTATAATTTTATCTGTTTTCCGAAAGAAAAGGCGCATGCTTATGCAGATGAAGACCGGCATACAGGTGTGATTCATTATACGATCACCACAAAGACACCTCTGTTTATACCAAATTCAAGTTCAGAGACAGCATTTACGGAATCCGAAACACCGGATCATAAATCCTGTGATTTCTTTTCTTATACGGAACTGGATCCGACAAAGAAATACGAGGATGAATATCATATTCCGGTCATTCCGGGCAGCGAAATGCGTGGTGTTGTCCGCAATGTATATGAAACATTGACGGATTCGTGCATGAGCGTGCTGAATACAGATACTTATCCGGTAAAAAGAAGCCCGGAACGATTTACACCGGCGCTGCTTCACCGGGACCATGAGGGAAACTGGGAATTGCTGCCTGCGCAGTCATTGCGGATTGGTCTGGGGGAAGATGCCCATTGGGAGACAACAAAAAAAGGAAAAAAGATTCGGCGGGCGACAAAACCTCCAAAGAATTTTGAAAATTTTCATAATGGAACAACGGTTTATTATCAAAAACCGGAACAAAATGAGAAAGGATCATGGAAAGCAATCGAACAATATTCTGATGAGCCGGGAAAATACACGAATTATGGATATTTGCTCAAATGGGGGATGGGAGTAGCCAAACTTCATTACCATGTATTTGCTGTACAAAAAAACAAACCGGCAATTTCGGAACTTAAGGTCAGCAGAGATATTGTAGAACGAAAAATGTTTCCGGTGCTTGAGTCTTATCTGGATCAGCCTGCATTGACACCACATAATAAGGCTGCCTACGAAGAATATGCAAATGATCTGAAAAGATTTTTGAATGGGAAGGAAGAAGCGTATTTTCCGGTGACATATTCCCAAATCGGCAATCGGGAGATTTTTTATCTGGCTCCTGCTATTTTTTCAAAAGAGGTATCCAATCAGAATCTGGATAAACTTGCCGGGAAGTTCCGTCCATGTAAAGAAGATTTTTGTCCGGCCTGTGACCTTTTTGGATCTGTTGGAACAAATAATGAAAATGCAAAAGGTTCCAAAATCCGTTTTTCAGATCTGTATCCGGAGAAATATGATCAGATAATGACAGAGTGGAAAGAACCTGAGCAGATAACCGATTTAAAGAAAGACGAACAGAAAAAAACAGACATCAATCAGAAGATAAAAAACGCATTTTATCTCGAAAAAAATAACGGAAAAGTCACATTACAGGCACTGGCTGAACCAAAACTTGGAAATGTGGAATTTTATCTGAAAAAACCGGACGAAAAAGCAGAATTTTGGACATATGATTATTATACTACACGAGATGAGTATGATGACGGACGTGGACAAACGCATCTGTATACTGCTTCCGGAAAGAATTGTCAGTTGCGTGGACGAAAATATTACTGGCATCACAGGAAGGTTGACATCTCACAGGAGATAGAGAAGACGAAACTAAATAAGACAATCCGACCGGTAAAATCAGGTGTGACATTTGAAGGTGAACTTTATTTTGAAGGGATTTCAAAGAGACAGTTAAATCAGTTGCTCTGGATTTTGGACAGCAGCGAACAGGTCGAAGGAAAAACGCCTGGATTAAAGCTGGGCGGAGCGAAACCGCTGGGCTACGGAAGCGTGGTTTGCAATGTGACATCTGTGGAAGAAAGAACGTTTTTGTTTGCTGACAATGTGCTGAGTTATCAGATGGAAAAGAAGGACCGGAGGGAAGAACCTGACTGGTTTCACATTTCCTATGGTGCAGATTCTGATAACGGGAAGGGCGCAGGATTCAGTGAAGCAGTAAAAGATGCATTTTTCAAAATAGCGGATATCTATGCTGTTCCGGAAGGTGTGGAGATCACATATCCGAAAATCTGGAATCAGAAAGATAAACCTCTGACGGAAGGATTTCGGTGGTTTGGCCAAAACCATGGCACGCTTTCCGGAAAAGGTATGCCAAAGAACCGGGCGGATGTGACAATTAAAAAAGTGTTGCCGGATATTTTGGAGGAAGATGTTTCACTACCATACAGTCTCAATCCTAATTATCAAAATCAGAAAAAAAGGAATTCATGATCATGCAGTTAGAAGTAGCCATTAATTTGCAGGAACCATTGGTTTTGCCGCTTAATTACAATCATATCATCCAGTCAATTATATATCGGGCATTAAGTGCAATGCCCGATTACTCAGAATTTCTCCACGAGTACGGATACGGCAATGGAAACAGGCAGTATAAAATGTTCCAGTTCAGCCAGTTGAACGGAGATTATTATGTTGATAAAAAGCATCACAAGATTGTATTCCGTTCGTATGTGAGCTTTGAAGTACGAAGTCCGGAACCGCTGCTGATCAATCTTCTGGCGATGAGTTTTCAGTATCAGGGGATTACATTTGGAACCATGAACTGTCGGGACATACATCTGGAATTATATGATTATACGGTAGAGGAGACCGAATTGCTTATCCGGATGAAAACGCCGCTCACCGTATATTCCACCGATTATGACACAAGAAGAACGTATTTTTATTCACCGGAAGAACCAGAATTTTATCAGAAGATCGTGGATAATTTCAGACGGAAATATGAGGCATTTTATGGAGTTCGGCCATTTCAGCCAATCACACTGACTTATGTCGGAGAAGAACTGCCGCAAAAACTTGTGACACGTTATCAGGGAAGCTATATCAATGCCTGGTATGGAAGCTATAAGCTTTCCGGAAAACGAAAATATCTGGACTTTCTGTATCAGACAGGATTGGGATCAAAAAATGCACAGGGATTTGGCATGTTTGAGATAAACTAAACGAAACCAAGAAAGAGAAAGGAACTGGTTATTTACAAAATGAAATATTGATAGCCTGTTTGCAGGAAAAGAGTAAGAAAGGTACTCCCGAATTTTTTCGGGGGTATTTTTTTACTTTTTTTGGAAACTTTTTGCAATGCCTGCTCCATATCTATAGTGAAAGGGAGGGAATGCATATGGAAACAAAAACACCCATTATGAAACAATTAAACAAAAAAACACATCCGGATGGTTTTATGAATTTCAGATTTGTACTTTCAAAAGCTGGAGAACGTGATTATAAAAATTCCCAGCTCTGCATTCAGGATGGACGCTATCTGACCCCATGGATTCAGGAAAGAATCCGCTGTCTTGGAGAGTATAAAAACAAAGTATACTGTCAGGTTGATGAGGCACTGAAATCCATTGCGCATACTGTCGGGAGTGAATGCAAAGAACTGGAAGTTCTGCTTCAGAGCAATACACCACAGAGTCAGAATCCGGAAAATCAGGAGCGTCAGCAGGCACGCCGTATGGAGCTCATTATTCATCTTTCCGAATTGAATATGGAAATGGAATCCATTGATGCGGCATTACAGCATCATCTGCAGAGAGCAGAAAATGTGATCATGAAACATCTGTCCAGTTATTGGAAAGGAATCCTGAAAGCTGCCGGAAGTACAGACATGCCATCCAAACCGGATGTGGAGCTTGCTGTCATTCCGGGACAGAAAGTATATGAGGCACATTTTAAATATATCAAACAGATTCTGACAAAAGGACTGATCCAGGGTGGCTATAGTGAGCCGATGAGATATGAAGAGAACTCTGGAAAAATGATGGGAGGTACAGAAGATGGCATGGTTGAAGCATAAGAAAAAGACAAATAAAAAAACGGGAAAATGGTTCAAAAAGAAGAAAGTGGTTGAACAGGAGGAACCTGTAATACTTCCGGTGTATGGACCGCATGACACATTGGTAGCACAGGATTATCAGACTCCGGCATCGTTAGCTTTTCTTGAGCAGAATTTTGAAAGCTGCTGTAAAGAATGGCTGGAGAAGGCAAAGCCGGATATGTACAACAAAGGTTATATGAACATGTTGATCGACAAGGTGCGCAAGGAAGCTCTTGCGGAACTTGATGAACAGGAAGTTTTCCACAAGAGAGTCATCTATGAACTCGGCAAGATCTGGAGAGGTGACGAAGTAAAAGCAATGGGAAAGCTTGCGGAAATAAAAGCTGAAAAAAAAGAAGTAGAGGAAGATCTGAAAAGAATCGAGCGGATCTACTACCGGCATACGGCGTTTGATCCGGAATATATGAACCAGAACAGTTTTGGAAAGAAGGAGGCATAATATGATGAGTAATGAGCGTGGCATCAAAATCATGCAGGATGAGGGCTATGCCCGTCCGATTGAGAGTGAAAACAAGCTTCAGAAGACAGAGTTTACCTGGTGGTCCAGTCCGATATTTATTATTTTTCTGACAGTTTCCATGAGTGTACTGGATGCGATGGTCCTGTACGATATTATGGATCTGGCGACGACGCAGTCAGAAAACCTGGGTAAGATCATATGTTTTGGTGTTGCACTGATATTGAACATGTTACCGTTACTGGTCGCAAAATTTGTTCATCAGGCAATGTACAAGATCAAGCGTGGTGCAGCAGTCTGGGCACTTCTTTCCACCATTGCATTTTTCACGCTGTTCGCAGCAACGGTATTTCTTCGTTTTTCCTATCAGGATCAGTATGGCAACAGAAGTGTCTCTCACTTTAAAAATGAAGCGGAGGTAGAGACAATGGAAGAAGCAGATACAGATACAGATGCTGGTTCAGATACCAAAGGATTTGCGGTGGTATTATTGCTTTCTGTGGAGCCGTTAGTGACTTCTATTGTGAACTTTGGACTTGCGTACATTTCAGATGATGAAGTAAGAGCACGTCTGAATCATCTGCGGAAACGCAGACTGGAGCTTGCGGAATGTGAAAGCGATCTGAATGCTTATTTGGCAACGAGAGAGCCGGCAGAAGAACGTTGTAAGAAGTTAGCGTTGATGGATGATAATGCCAAAAAAGCTGCACAGGATCGGGTGCCGGCAAGATGTGAGATTCTGGAATCCCGGGCGCATTTGTATCTGGCAGAATATCTCGGTGATTCAAAAGGCGCAAGTTATGTGACAGCTTATGAGCCGGAACCGGAGAAAATTTCTGAAGAACCAAAACTAACTTTACCGCCGTTACCGACGGAGGCAGAGTTTACGCAGGAAGATATGTCAGTGTTTTCTCCGGAGGGGGAGGTGGCTTGTGAGATGGCTGAGGAAGAGATTCCACCGGTACCATCAAGCATGTCTGAGGATAATGCAACAACGATGGAAGACACAGATGTGTCAGGACAAGTAGCATAAGAGAAGACAGGAGCATCAATATGAACGTAAAAAAATTATTATTTAAAACAATTGGAGTAACTTTTCTGGCAGGAGCCTTATTGACCGGTTGCAATTTCCCAAAAGGAAGTGCTTCCGAATCAGGAGGTACATCTGCAACAGATCTGCAGCCGATATCGGTCAGCGTTGTAGTAGGCGCACATTCCAATGCAAATGTGATTTCACCCAATGCGCAGGAGATTGGAGATCGACTTTACCAGTGTGCATACACGTATGGCACCGTCAGTCTGATTCGTGCAGACGGGAAACCGGAGGAATTCCTGAAAGCAAAGATTTCGGAACCGTCAACCCAAGGATTATCAGAGCGCAAACTGAAATCTATTGCGGAAGAATATGAGAGCGAGATTCTTGCAGCATTCCAGACAGATGGCATGGCCAAAGTGGAAGAAGTAGATACGCTGGAAGCCATTCGCCTGGCTGCAAATCCTTTAAAAACCGTAACAGAAGGCGACAAATATCTGATCATAGCAGACACAGGTGTCTCCACCACCGGTTACGTAAATTTCTGCGCGAATGACTTATTTAACACGCCGACAGAAGAAATCATACAGGCGCTTGAGGATGCAAAAGCGATTCCGGATTTGACATCTGTGCATGTAATATGGCTGTATGCCGGTCAGGTAGCAGAACCACAGCAGGCTCTAAGTGAAGCGCAGAAAGATAAGCTGATTGAAATCTGGACAGCAATTCTGGAAAAAGCAGGTGCGGCATCGATCGATTTCCGTCCGGATTCTGCATCATCCACACCATATACAAACCTGCCAAATGTATCGACGGTGAATGCAGATGACAGAGCGATTGATGTGACACCGCTGACCAAAATGATCCTTGATTCAGAGAGTGTATCTTTTGTCGGAGATCAGGCGGTTTTTGAGGATGAGAATCAGGCGAAACAGGCCATCAGCAGTGTCGCACAGACACTGCTGGCTCATCCGGATAATAAGGTATATGTTGTCGGATGTACAGCATCTTTGCCAGGGAAAGAAGCCTTTTGTCAGAGTCTTTCAGAAGACAGAGCGCAGGCTATTATCAACGAATTAAAAGACTTTGGAGTTCCGGAAGAACAGATGGTGGCAGTAGGTATGGGAAATCAGGTACCCTGGCATCTGGAAGATCTGGATGCAGATGGAAAGCAGATTGAATCAATTGCGCAGCAGAATCGCTGCGTTGTTGTGTTAGACACACAGGATCCGGAATATGCAGATGCTGTGAGCAGTTATCTGCATTGATCTTAAAATACGGAGGGAGAATGGAAGGAGGTGTTGCGTAGTGAAAACCAACAATGGTATACTTAGGATATTGGAAAAAAGAAGATGTAAATGCTTGTTGATTTTTCGAATCATCGACAAAAATTATGAAATATCATATTAAATTGGGAGGTTAAAGATGCAAAAGACATTTATTTCGGCGATTTCATTACAGGCACCGGGAAACTTAAAAAAATTTACCTATCATCCGGATGGATTTGAACTCAAAAACAATCGGGAGACAAGTTTTCCGATTGTGCCGATCATTGCAGAATATATGGGGGAGCGAAAGGAAGATGTTTGTGTGATTGCGATTTTGCCGGAAGGAAAGGATGCGGCGGAGAATTTTCAGACATTTAAAAATGAATTGCAGGAGATTGGATTAACGACTGAGAATGTGATCGGACTGTCTCTGGAAGGAAAGTCAAACGGAAAAAACGGAATAAAATTGCTGCTTCAACTTCTGGATGCCATTCCGGATGACACGTTAGTATATTCGGATATTACATATAATACAAAGCCGATGTCTGCCATGGTACTCTGTGCCATGAATCTTGTTGAAAAGGTGAAAGATGCTGAAGTAGCCGGTATCTATTATGGTGAAATCCCGAGAATCGGGGGAAAGGCCGTACCTGAGAATGCGGCACTGTGCGATATTACACAATTTAAATCATTGTTGGATATTACAAATTATATGGAACAACTGGAGATTGCGGATATCCGATCAGCTCTGGAATATCTGTTGCTGTAGGAAGAAAAATGTGGAGGAAGGAACCATGATTGAAATGGAATACATAGATCGTAAGTTGAAACCGGAGACGGAAGAAGCATTTACGGAAAAATATGGAAAAGTTCTGCACATGATATCTGAAATGGAGACGGATTTTGATCTTCGGAAAAATAAGCTGAGTGAGATTTTAAACGATAACAGGATGAAGTATGATGATTTTGTACTGGACGTGTTAAAGGTCAGTAATTCGACATTCTATAAGCTGCTGAATCGAATCAATAATCCTGATTATGCAGACCGGGAGATAGAATATAAAAAAGAAGGACAATCGATTACGGATGATCCAGAGGTGTTTATGGAGTCCGTCAAAGATGCGATTCAATATTACGACGAAAAAAAGGGCTCATTTATAAGGCTGCTCCGACGCATTTACGCAAGGGACAGAAAGAAAAGCAGTGCAGATGAACATGATGCAGCCATGAAATATGGTGGCATGGGAGGATTAAACAAAAAGAGAACTCTTGTTGCCAAAATCATTAAGCAGATGGATGAACTTGCAATGATCACCGGAGAGACAAATCTGGATAAACTATGGGATTATTCGAAAGAAAAGTTTGCCGGTATTATGAGCAAAAAAGATTTTATGAGGATTATCTCGATAAAAATTATGGCAAATTCTCAAACAGATGAAGACGGAAATGAGATGAGCCTGGAAGAAATTCTGGCAGATGATCATCCGGAAACAGATCCTACGGTAATGGTTATGACCGATGAAGATACCTGGAACAGACTGTTATCGAAGGCAGCGGTCGTGTTTAACGAATTAAACAAAGCGCAGTTGGTATACCCGCAGTCTTTTATGACCAGAAATATTTTGAGTGAACTGAAATTTGAAGTGAAAAAAATAGACGGCAGAATGAAAAAAGTTCGTTATGAGAGTGAACCGGCAGGGGACATAGAGATTTATAAACTGATGCTGCCAAGTGAGCAGATTCTCTGGGAGAAGCTTTTCCATCATGAATATCTGAACAGTGCGTTTCAGATGGAGAAAAGAGAAGATCCGGAAAACCTGGAGAATGTGTATTCCTGGTTGTTGAATAAAGACTACAATCTGACGAATGATTATATTGCGAAGCTATTTGACGTTCACAAATCAAAGGTGTCCAAGCAGGCAAAAAAATACGCAGAAATGATGGAAGAATTAAAAAAACTGGATTGGCGATAAAATAATAAGACAGTTAAATTTGTCAGACAAAGTAATGCAATTTTTAGCGAGGTGAAATACAAAAGATGACGGATCATCCTTATTTAAGTTCTTTCAAAAAACAGCTTCATTTTCCGGCACATGAATTAAAGGTGCTTTCCGGTTTCGCAGGTTATCTAATAAATCAGGATAAACCCGGCAGCCATTCCTGTCCTTATGGACTTTTAGTGCAATATGACGATGAAGCATTGAAAAACATTTTTATACAGGCGGTAGATGATCTTCTGATTGATTTGCCAACAAGGAAAAAGTACTGTCTGAAAGGAATTAGCGCCAAAAATTTTTCCACCATGACCTTTCGAAAATGTGGTATCAATTCTGCGTCCGGAGACATTTTTATACTTCTGGACTGTGATGGAATCACCTCAACGGACCACCTTGTTCAGGAATTTGAGAACCATCCTGAAATAATCAAAATCGTATGTGCGTCCTCAGAATCTGTTGAGACTCTTCTCAGAAATGATCCACATCTGTATCATAGATTGCTGCCCCGTCATATACATGTGGCACCTCTTGACGCTTTGGAAATAGCGGATCATTTCATGGAGCAACTGGATCGGGAAGGATATCATTATTCGGATGGATTTAAAGAAGAACTGACCTATTATATCGATACGATATATGACAGTGCGGATTTTAAAGATGTTGCATTTATCTCTGATCTCATGCGGCGTATTGTCCTTCAGATGGAAGAAAATGAAGGAAGCAATGCTTACAAAGACAATGCTGTCATAGATGAAAGTTTTGTTCCTTATTCCCAAAAAGTTCAGATACGCCGCAGTCAGGAAGAACCGGTCAAGACAAGCGCGCCAGTGGAAACAAGTACTCAGATGCAACTGGAAGATTTATTTTGCGACAAATCTCCATGTTCCAGAGCTGATTTTTTTACAGAATCAGAATCCGGCAAAAATGCAGGTATCTTTCTGGTGCTTAGCGCATATAACCCAAGAAGTATCTGCAGCGACTACAATGTCGTTTCAGATTCTTTCACTGTGTCAGAAGATACCTGTACTTATAAAGGTATTCAGACCAATGATGCACCCGTTCAGCATCTGATTGATGAAGTGTATCGCTCCGGTTACAATCTGAAGAAAATCGTTTGTATTACGACTCCGAAAGTTCTTGACAGCATTGCGGGTGATGGTATCAGTAATTATGAACGGTTTCAGAATCTGGCAGAGAAGTATGCAGAATCGGTCTGGAATGAAACTGGAATTGAGATAACGAATATTGTCTATAACAATGAAACTGATTCGCCGGATTACGATAAATTTTACAAAGATCTGAATGAGGAATCCGGTAATCTGGACGCTTTTTTTGTCGACTATACCGGCGGTCTTCGTGATATGAGTTTCCTGATGGTTGTCGCAATACGATTTTTGGAGTTTAAAAACATAGAATGTAAGAAAGTAATCTACAGTGATTTCTTTTCCAACCCGAAGAAAATAAAATGTTTAGACAGTGTGTATAACCTTTTTCAGATGATTAATGGCATGAATGAATTTGTATCTTCAGGCACAACACGCCAACTGGATGATATCTTCCAGAAGGAGAATCCTTTAATTCTCGCTATCCGAAACTTTTCTCATGCAACAAATGTCGGGGATATGGCGCATATTGATGAATTTGTACATAAGCTGGCTGAAGAACTCGAGAAAAATACGGCCAGTGGAAACTTAAAGGACATTATGATTTCTTCCATGAACGAAATTATCCGGAAAAAAATATTCGGAGTCAGTGAAAATCTGTCCTTGATTGAAAATGGAAGAATTGATTATTGCAGACTGATTGAATGGTGCATTGAGAACAAAATGTATCAGCAGGCTGCTACGTTGTATATAGAAAAAATCCCTGTCGTATATTGGCAGGACGGTATCATTACGGATCTGGTAAAATTAAGTTCTAATACAACCATGCCCGATTCCAGTGAAGTTACTACTTTTTATACAGATTTACCTGCCCAGTTGTTTTCAACTACCGAAAAAACAGTGCGTGATCTCTTAAAAAATGTTGTTCCACCGGGTCGTAATAAGTGGAACCATAACGAATTTATAAAAGAGTTGAAAAGAACCCTGGTGCATTATCCGGATATCTGTCAAAGACTGACAGATATTATTACTACCTATTACAAGAATTTTGACAGGAAAACCGGATCCTGTTCGATAGAGAAATTTGATATTCAGATTGAAGAGAAAAACATTCGTACATTCATGAATAATATATCGGAAGCGATATATTCTGATATATTTTATTACCTGATACATGGTAATTTGGATGGATACGCAGGCAGAAAAAAATCAAAAGGAAGCGAAAAAACGCGGCTTTTACATAATCTCATAGCATTTTGGGACTTAAAGGATGCATTTCCCAAAACCAGCAATGACGCTTTATTATGCAGATTGCTGGCATTTTATCTGGCAATAAAGATTTTGCGGAATAAAATGAGTCATGCTGCAGAAAATATTGTTTCAAGTGATATGGAACTGACAGATAGCCTGGAAAAATTCCTGAACGAAATAGAAGAAACGGATGACATTAAAATTTCACTGTCCGAGAATGATATTCACATGCTCCTGATCAGAGCAATGAAGTATTCAAGGGAGGCAAAGAAAGCTCCTTTTAAAAAATTCAAACTGGTTGATTAAATGATGTTTGGGTCAAAACATGCCATATAAAACCACGCCTGTGCAAGCACATCGTGGTTTCAGGCTTTTGACCCTGGCATCACTAAATTATTAAGCTTAATGGTATGATGAGGGGAAAAGGTACTTTGTCCATCAATTGGAGCTTTCCAAATACTCCAGAATGGTCTTTACTTCCTCTTTTGCATATTTTTTTGCAGATGCCTCAAGTGGTTGAGATACATATTTGTCATAATCATACGAAGTATAATTTTCAAAATTTTCTTTCCAGTCGCAGAGTTCCTGAAAATATTGCGTATCGATCACTGACAGATCCCAATTCATATTGGTGACAATATAATCCTCCATGGCATGATAGATTTCTTCGCATAGAGTTTCCATGGATTCCTGACCTGTTTGTTTATTTAAGTACTGAGTATCAAAGACAATTTCAGCTGATTCACCATCATAATATGCTATTGTGCTTGTATTATTCAATTTTTCTGAACGGATGGGTACAGGATCAATGCCAAGTCTGTTTGCTTCAAATGCCAGAAACTGCTGTGAAAGATCAAGTTTTTCCTGCGTGTCCTTTTGACACCAGTTTTTCTCTTCGAATTCCTGCAATAATGTTCTGTTTCTTGCAAGTAGTTCTTTTTTCTGAGCATCACTAAAACCTTCATCATCAAAAAAAGTAACAGAATTTTCGTCCCAGGATGGGGTATAAGCTACGCCCTCCATGTCATAAACGAAATAAGCAAAATAGGAAGGCATACAACACAGCAAAGCTACTGCTAATAGAGCCAACCTGTAATTTTTTCGTTTTATCGATCTATATGCTTTGGGTGTGCGACACCTTGCTTTTTCCTTAAAATTATTTATAACTGCTATGAGAAAAACAAGAATGGATAATACTGCGATCAACACTGCGATTTTAAAATGGCGTTGCGCAAAATAGAGCAGCAGAAACGCTTCTGTCGGCAATAAATGATAGAATATTTCGTAAATTCCTTTAAAATATTTTCTGGCTCCTGATGCCTGCCAGATTAGATTAAATGCAATGAACATACCTAATGTTTTATAAGGACTTCGCATATAATCCAGTTCTTCTATATACAGAATTTTGCTGTTATAGTATAAAGATAAAGCCAGCATGATCGGAATAATAATAGATAGCTTGCTTAGTATTCTTGTTATATAAAAAATTCCACGTTTTTTTCTCATCAATTTTCCCCTTTTATCAGATACATTGTTTACAGGTTGAGCTACGAATCAGATCATGCTGCATTTTGCTTTTTCACTATAGATATGGAGCATGTATTTCAAAAAGTTTCCATAAAAGCGGAACAATCCGAGTATGACAAAAAAGTACGTTGACCTCAGAATGCGATTTTCAGAAATTAGTAAAATGTCCGCAAATCCAGTAACTGCGTAGGTTGTAGAGATTTTGTCTCAAAATAGGTCGACGCACTTTTAGATGCAAAAATAATTGATTTTAGGAAAAATAGGGAGTATGATAAAGAAAACAGCTGATAAATGCTGTTGTTGCACATTGCCTATGAGGAATTGACACTCTCTTACCTCCTTGATTTAATTGTTATTAGTAATGTTGCACATTGCCTATGAGGAATTGACACTATACTTTTCATTCAGTGCACCTCCATTGTTGTGTTGCACATTGCCTATGAGGAATTGAAACCTATAGCCAACGCAATTTTCAGGTACATTTTGAAATTCTGATGTTGTACATTGCCTATGAGGAATAGAAAAATTAAATATAAGAATCATAAAAAAACCAACAGCATATAGTCTGTCTGGTTCCCTGAAAGCGTAAGAATCGTACTCCCGAATTTTCGGGAGTATTTTTTTACGACTTTTTCTGATTTTGTGGAAACTTTTTGAAATAACGGTTCCATATCAATAGTGAAGAGGAAATGAACCTAAAGAAAAAAGGAGAGACAAAATTATGAAGAAGATGAAAGCAAAACATAATGAAAAAGACCGTATCGTATGTGTATCATTACCGGGAAAACAGAGTTTCTATTATCAGCCAGTCGGAACAAAGGAGCGTTTGTGGCTTTTCGACACAGATTTCTCAGGATCTGTTTTTATATTTTTCCGTCAGAATGGCAGGTGTCTGGAAGAAAGGGGGTTCAGCCTGACTTGCAGAGAATTGTATAAGATTGGTTATGGCAAAAACAAAAAAATTAATAGGATACTTGATCGTATTCCGGCTCAGGCGGATTATGTGCTCCGCGAATATGTGAATGATATACAGACACCTTGCATTAAGGCAGTTCGACTTTGCGGGAAAAATGATGATTATGACCGCGTAGCTTAGCCACAGAAAAAAGGAGGAAAAATCAATGAATATGATCAGAACCGAAAATGAGAAGAATTATGGACAGCTTGAAGCGCAGGCAGAAGGAAATGCGGACGTTGAAGCATTTGTATTCCAAAATGGTGAAATAGTACCTCTTGGGCAGACACAGAATTCTGTTGCTCCGGTCATCAAGACGGCTGCTGAACCGAATTTTGGTCAGTTGGAAGATCAGGCTAATGGGTTAGCAGATGTTGAGGCTTTTGTATTTCGGAATGGTGAGGTGGTGCCCGCATATCAGGCGGAGAACTCCAATACACCTGTGATTAATACAGCTCCAGAGAAAAACTATGTACGATAGGAGGAAGAGCTATGTACTGGTATGAAAAAGAGAATGGTGCACTGTTGAGATTTGAAAAAGATGCATTTTTAAAGTTTATGCGAGAATATAATCATCCGGATATGAAGATGATGTTTAGCTATGACAACCAACATAGATTTTGTGTAGATGTAAGACTGCCGGTTAAACCAGCACCAGATGAACGTTGGAGAACCTTTGTATTCCACATTGTGTATGAACATGATCATCCGGGAAGAGATGCGGATGGACTTTTTGGTGGATCGATTAAGGTTTATCCTATGACAAAGTTAAAGCCGGGATTTCATCATTTAATATCTGATTCGAGGATGGGACTTCCTTATATATGTCAGGTGAAAACTACGGATTCTGCCTCGGTGAATGGTTATACGGCTATGACAAGAGTGCTTCGCTGGATTGACGTATATTGTGTATGGGAGAAAACAGGGGTAGATCGAGATAAATAATGGAGGTGTTTGCAAATGTTATGGTGTAAAGAAAAATATCATGTTTATATTACTCGCAATACATATAGAGGCATGCTGCTCGAAGCGGGCAGGCATCCAGGCAAGGAGAGCATTATCCAGATGCCCGGTATCCGTATTGGCAACGATTTTTACTTTGATGTGGTAGCGGATAGTGGAATAAATGCTACCTACACACCGACCATGTGCGAAAAGGATCATATGTATGCAGACCATCTGGCTACCAGGATTTCAGAATATTATGATTTTTCGAACGGTCAGTTGACGGTATCACAGGTTCACAGGCATCCAGATGGCTGCTTACGTTTCAGTCAGGGTGATCATCCGGCAAATATCAAGCTGGCGCGCCAGTTTGGCGGTGTTGTCAATGGACTCATTTTTATTGATCCAAAGTTCAGAATTAAATTCTGGTACATTGATGAGAACGGAGTTGAGACGGAAGCAGAGTATGAAATTAATGATAGAGCAGTATGGGCAGCGATGCCGCGTATCAATTTGACCAGACTCAGAGAAACCGTTGAGCGTAATGAGGCGAAATGTGCGGAATTCAGAAAAAAAGAATACAGACACGAGAGAACAGGTGAAACAAAAGGATTCATCCGTTCAAAATTATCAGGTCTGTTAAAAAGTCATTTAGAGGAGGAAGAGCATATGTACAGCAAAGTAGAAAGAGCACAACAGACAGTGATGCTGCAGGAAGAAACGACTGCAAATAGTGCCGGTTTTGTGGATAATACGGGAGAAGAAGATACATCTGCGGAAAGCTTTATCGATTTTGAAAAAATGCAGGAAGCCCTCAGACCATACACGATTCTGATGCCGGAGGAGTATAGAAAAGAGCGCTATGAAGGTGAACTTATGGGTTATTATCATCCAGAGACTAAAACTTATAATATTACGCCGCAGAAACTTCAAAGTGTCAGAACGGATGCAGCAGTATTAGGTGTGGCAAGCCGAAAGGAGCGGTTGGAAAGCGGAACAGACAATACCAGCGATCAGAGTGATCTGTCTGTTGTCTGGAACGATGATCAGGCAGAAATATCCATCAGAGATAATGAGACTGCGGAGATCCACATCGATTATTACTCCTGCCAACAGGATATTTTTTCCAGAAATCAGGGGATTATAGAAAAGGACAGTATGGCAGTCAGACAGGCCATTATTTCAGGTATTGGATCAGGAGGCTTTAAGGTAGGCCTGGAACTGGTCAGAGCGGGAATTGGCTCTCTGATTGTGGCAGACAATGATATTATTGCTTATCACAATGTTTGCAGACATGAGTGTGGCATCCATGATGTTGGAAAATATAAAGTGGACTGTTTCAGAGAAAGAGCTGCGGATATCAATCCAAACTGCAAGGTTTATACATTCAGAGATTTGATCCAACATGTAGATCCGGCTGAACTTGATAAATTAATCTGGAAAAATTCTATTATCCTTTGCTGTGCGGATAACCGCCATTGTGGATATGTCTGCAATGAACTGGCTGATAAATATCATATTCCTATGATTGACGCAGGTTGTGGTCCAAGGGCAAGTACGGGGGAAATTTTTTATTATAAACCGGATGCCGGAATGGCATGTTATACCTGTGCGTATGGGGAAGATAAAGGTGTAGATTACAGTAATCAGGCAGTGCGCAGACGATTTTATGCAACGGAAAGAGAATTGGAAAAACTCCATTTCCAGCCGGGGATGTATTTAGATATCCAGCTTACAGCAATTTTTGAGGCAAAACTGGCCATTGATCTTCTTATGGAGAAAGAGGAAGGTTATGAACCGAAGTTACTTCCATATATCAACCAGGTTACAGTGTTACTGAATTATCCGATGGATCAGGACATCAATCCGTATATGCATTTGTTTGGTCTGGAAGGAGAACGCAGACCTTTGACCTGGAAGTCAGGTACAGCACAAAGGAATGAATTCTGTGGCAATTGTGGGAAAAAGGTTTCTTAAGAAAGTTTTTGGTGTGAGTTGCAGGATAATGAAAGAAAAAGGAAAGCTTTTTAAATGCTTAAAAACAGGAGGTATCACATATGAGTTATGTGTTAATCAATGGCAAGCGATATTATAAAGATGACCGGACAGGAGAAACTACGAGAGATAATGTTTCACAGGCAGTGGCAGATCAAAGAGCCCGGAAAAATCAGCAGATGGCGGGTAGAAGCAGTGCAGCAGTCAACCGCAACCGTACAGCGCATGCCAGAACTCGACGGAAAGCTGTTATTGTCTGCATTGTGATCGCAATGTTTATCGCAGCATTTTTTTATAAATATTCCCATACTTCTTCAGAGGAACAGGCAGCAGGAAAATATATGAATGCAGAGCAGACACAGGAGATTATAACAGGAGGGGAGATAAGCTATGAGATATTCTGAGAAAGATTATATTGCAATTGGTTTCGATGGCGACCGGACAAATATTACACCAGTTATTTTGATGAACGGTAACAGTGGATTAAAGAAAGTGCTTCATGGTATCAGTGCTAAGAAAAATATGGAAATTTATCATGTCAATTTTGCTGATAAAATTTGTATTGAGGAAGGACGAGTCAGCTTACCGCAGGATATACCGTTCATTGATTTGATCATTAAGTTCAAGCCGGAAGAGGATTGTGGCACAGTCACGATCTGCAATACGGATCAGGTATGGAGTTATAATGTGAAAGAAAAAGCAGAAGCAACGGATGCAATTGAAAATCCTGAAGAATGCATGTTACATGAAGAAAAAGTCCCCGAGGAGGCATTTCTTATTCAGAAAAAAGAGATCGTAGATAAAGATAAGGTACGTGAACTTGAACAGAAAAAACAGACAAATATCATATGGCCGGATGAGTTGGCGGCAGAACTGATGCATGATATTTATGGTCAGGATGAAGCTATAAAAAAGATCAGTGAGCTGATCGCAGCAAATCTGCGAAGAAAGCAGCCGGAGGTTGAGGTTATTGTTCTTTTTGGCCCGACGGGAGTTGGAAAAACAGAAGTTGGTAAAGCACTTCCGAGAGCTTTGGAAAAGCTTACCGGTCAGACTTACGGTTTTCACCAGATTGCACTCAACGAATTTATAGGTGAGCATTCGGTCAACAGGTTTTTTGGCTCTCCGCCTTCTTATGTCGGCTATAAAGATCCTACTGTGTTCGAACCAGTGCGTTCCAACCCATACCAGGTTTATTTAATGGATGAGATTGAGAAAGCTACAGACCGCATATATACTGGTCTGATGGAATGTTTTTCAAGTGGCATTGTTCATATGGCAGACAATTCACAGGATATTGATCTGAGTCATGTAATATTTGTTATTACCAGTAATATTCCGGTAGATATGAAAGCTTATGAGGAGGCGTCTGCGTTTCGAAAGAAAGAAATATGCAGGAATACGCTTGCGAAGGCATGTGGGCATCCGGAAATTGCCGGAAAAATCACAAACTGTCTGGCTTTTCGTGAACTGCCTGTAGATGCGCTTACTGATATTGTCAGCAAATTTGTCATAGAAGAACTGAAAAACTACGAAATGGAATTAGAACATATGGATGAGCGACTTATGGTTCAACTGAAGGAGCAACACAGTAATTATGGTGCCAGGGGTGTTAAAGATGCTGTAAGAGAAGCAATTACTACGGCAACGGTATACGACCGAAACATAGGCAGATACTCGGGCAAAAGAGTTATATTATCAGGAGACATAGATGATATCAGGATAACAATTGTGTGATATAAATACAGATATAGAGAAATAAGAAACTATTAAACAAAAAGGAGCTGAGCAAAATGAACGAAAACAATGAATATAAGATTGCATATAAAAAATTAGTATGATGGAGATATTATACAGATTAAGACAATATATAAATATTTTTCAAAATTAAATTAGGAAGAAAGCAGCAGAAACGCTCAGCGAGGGTGCACATTGTCTGGGAGACAATGGTTTTGCGCCGACCGAAACGAAGTGTAGAGTGCAGTGATTCTGAGAAGAATATGTCAGCTTTCACTGACCAGAATTACGACCAAGTCTCACGTGCGTTCGACTTGAATGAGCGAAAACAGACAAAAATGGCTTAAAAAGTACGTCGATCTCAGAACGCGATTTTCAGAAATTAGAAAAATGTCCGCAAATCCAGTAACTGTGCGGGTTGTAGAGATTTTGTCTCAAAATAGGTTGACGTACTTTTAGATGGAAAAATAATTGATTTTAGAAAAAATAGGGAGTATGATAAAGAAAACAGCTGATAAATGCTGTGGTTGAACATTACCTAAGAGGGATTGAAACGTTCTCTCATAAGAACATCTCCATAAAGTTTAAGTTGTATATTGCCTAAGAGGAATTGACACACTTAATGTAACTTGCCATGCTAATGGACTTCCTTTCGTTGTACATTGCCTAAGAGGAATTGAAAAAGTAAATATAAGAATGACCAAGAGACCAGTAGCATATAGTCTGTCTGGTTTCCTGAAAGCGTAAGAATCGTACTCCCGAATTTTCGGGAGTATTTTTTTGCAATTTTTTCTGATTATGTGGAAACTTTTTGAAATACCGGTTCCATATCAATAGTGAAGAGGAAATGAATCTAAAGAAAAAAGGAGAGACAAAATTATGAAGAAGATGAAAGCGGGACTAATGTAGCCGTTAATAGCTGTACTGATATGAGGAAAGGAGTTCATGATGAGATTTATAATTTTATTATTTGCGATATTTGTAATCTGTTGTATATTTCCGGCCTTTGCAGCTTTGCTTGGAAACGGGCTGATTGCGCTGGCACCGGTTGCAAAAGCGTTTATGCCATGTCTCATTATAATTGTGGGACTTTATATACTGATTAAAAGTGTTTTGAAGTAAGGAGAGAGGCAATGTTTGTTAATTTTTCCAATCATCCAAGTAGTTTATGGAGTGAGAAACAGCGAAAAGAAGCTGAAAAATATGGTGAAATAGTTGATCTGAAATTTCCGTCAGTGAATCCGGATGATTCCAGAGATGATCTTATAAGACTGGCAGAATGCTATATCCAGCAGATATTAAAATTCAAACCGCAGTGTGTTATGTGCCAGGGTGAAATGGGACTGGTATATCATGTCGTAAGGAAATTAAAAGAAGAAGACATAAAGGTTGTGGCAGCATGTAGTCACAGAATGGTCGAGGAAACAATAGATGCAGATAATAATTCGGTGAAGTCATCGAAGTTTGTATTTATTCAGTTCAGGGAATATTAAAAAGTAACCGTTGATAAAACGAACGTCCACTTTACTGAGCGTATATTCACCACAGAAAGAGGAGAAAAAACAATGCAAATGAAAAAGATCGATAATCCAAAAGAAAAAATATTAGTTGAAATTTCAAACAGTCTGCAGGAAGCATTTAATATCCTTGGAGAGTATCAGTTTGAAGTTCCACCATGTCCGGTTGTTTATACGGGGGATGATAGAGAATATATGGTAAAGCTGAATCGGGAATGGTATTACGAATATCCATATCCAAAAGTAGGTGAAGCAGTTGGAAAATTACTGATAGAACATGTTTCGCCGGATTTTTTGTCCCAGGGCAGTATCTATAATTTCCATGAACTGATTGGCGATTATTATCTGTCGGAAGGAAATGCAAAATTTGCACTGGCCATGTATGATTTTGCATATCATACGATTGTTCCGAGCAATTATGCTGACTTAAAACGACGGAATTTACAGTTGAAAATGGCAGATATTCTGTATACAAAGATGGAAGGCAGACAGGAAGACGCACTACAGATTTTAAAAAAGGTGTATGAAGAAGTGAAACAGGAAATGCCTTCTGGTTCCTGTCCGATATTGCATCTGCAATATACGGCAGCATTGCTGGCAGAAGTTCTTGAAACAACAGAAAAGGGACGGGGATATGAGTTTTTAAGCAGCGAACGTTTTGTTTTTGAGTCGAAGCAACCGTCATTTTATCTGTTCTGTATCGAACTTGAGCTTGCCGCTAAATTTCAGGAATACGAAGATCTGTGTATGTATTTCCTGAAAATGGCGCAGAAACACAGGGAACTTTTATCGGGACTTACATTGCTGAATGGAAAATATGATCAATGGTTATGCAGTGGGACGGAGAGAGAAATCATAAATTCAGAGGAGCTTCGAACAAGACTGGAAAAGTGTCGTGAAAATCTGCTAGTTTTAGTATTAAGCAGGATAAACTTACAATAAACAATCGTTTTAATGTCCAGTATTGGTGTATGAAACGAAAATGTGGTATTTTACCTTCGCGGCTAACAATCGCCTGCTTAGGAAAAATACCACATTTTCTTTAGTTGCGTTTTCTGACTTTATTCCGTAATATTATATTTTCTTAATTTATAATACAGCGATGACCGGTCGATATTCAGCAGCCGAGCCGCCTTTGCCTTGTTTCCGTTAGTCTGTAACAGTGCCTGAATAATAGCTTCCTTTTCTGTATTCTGTATCTTACGGGACAGATCATTCCAGGACAGTTCACTGGTCTGAGAGGAGGCACTGACTGGTGCTTTTGGCTGTGCAGCTGAAATATCCGGTACTGCCGACAATGGTGTCTGTAAATCGGATGGAGATAAAGCAGCAGCGGAAGCATCCGGATTTGTGTGGATAGTCTGCTGAACCAGTTCCTGCAGGAAACCACAGCTTTTCATTGTGATGGTACGGTTGTTGTTGATGGTGCACAGGCGTTCCACAATGTGTTCCAGTTCCCGGACATTTCCAGGCCAGTCATAGGACTGGAAGAGCTGAAGGACATCGGTATCAATGGAAATGACATGCGTATCATGTTCTGCATTGTATTTTTGAATGAAATAATCCGTCAGTTCAGCAATATCTTTTTTGCGATTTCGAAGTGGCGGAATTTTTAATTCTACCGTATTAATGCGGTAATAGAGGTCGCTTCGGAAGCGTTTTGCCTGAATTAGCTGTTGCAGATTCTGGTTTGTACAGCAGATGATTCTTACATTGACCTTGATCGTATTGATACCGCCGATCCGTTCAAACTCCTGTTCCTGAAGGACGCGCAGCAATTTGCTCTGGAGTGTCTGTGGCATTTCACCGATTTCATCCAACAGAATGGTGCCATGGTTTGCTAGTTCGAATTTACCGGGTTTCCCGTTTTTGGAAGCACCGGAAAAAGCGCCTGGTTCGTATCCGAACAATTCTGATTCCAGCAGTTCGGTAGGAATAGCGGCACAGTTGATTTTTATATAAGGATAAAATTTTCGGGGGCTCATTTCGTGAATGGCTTTTGCAAATAATTCTTTTCCGACACCGGTTTCTCCTGTAATCAGGATTGGCAGATCTGATGCAGCATAATCCGAAATGGTCTGTTTGATCTCAAGTAGAGCAGGAGAGTGACCGATGATGCGGTTCAGGCTGTCAAAATGATTCTGCAACATATTTAATTCATGCCGGTAAAATTCGTTTTCTTTGCGGACAGCAGAGAGTTCACGATTCAGTTGTGTGACTGTGGGAAGGACATCCTGTATGATTGTTACGGCAGCAGCGCCAATGACCTGACCGTTTTGAAAAATCGGCATGCGATTGCAGGCAACCGTCACATTTTTCTTCTGGGAATGGTCATAAAGTGTCATCAGGTGTCCGATGTCCGGTTTGCCGGATTTCAATACTTCGACCATGCGGGTCTTGGGAATCACATCGGTGACAGGCTGTCCGATGGCCTGTTCCCGCGGAATACCAAGGAGACTGGCATAGGATTCATTCAGATAAACAATGGTTGCATTTTTATCTATAATTACAAAATTTGGAAAAGTTTCCAATGCATCTAATAATAATCTTGAAAGTTTCATTTAAAATCCTCTTTTTGCTAGTGGGAAAGGTTAAATGCAAGAATGCCTTTGGTATCCTTGCTGCGAGATGCAAGTCATGCAATGCATGACATATTCTTCAGAATCAGTATGACACATATGTGTGGAAAATGCAAATAAAACGTAGAAAAGTGTAGGAAAAATAAACACATATAGACACTGATTGTGTTAAAAAATAAACAGTGTTTTTGCGCAAACCGCATAAGTCAAGGCTTTTAAAAGTTGGCACGATTATTGCAGTGTATTAGGTAACCTCTTGGAAACCTAAGCGATTCAGCGGGCTTTTTTTAAGCTCAAATGGGGGTTTGGGTATTATATTTAAGTCGAGCGCATGAATGCAGGACGTAATTCTGAGAGACGATCATGAAACTATAATAACTATGGAGGAAAAGTAAAAAATGGATTTCGGATTAAGTAAGAAACACGAAATGGCAAGAAGCCTTTTCAAAGAATTCGC
>NZ_CAKRAS010000016.1 GCF_934295145.1 uncultured Eubacterium sp.
CAAAGCAGAAACGAACTCCAACGAAAGAACCATTGTAAAATTTTCGTTGTGACCGCTGCGTCTAGCCCGACCGCGGGCGAGTTCGTGAATTTGATCAGAACTTGCTCTGGCAAGTTCTGGTGCGAGATTCGGGTCTGCATAGCAGACATATTTCAAATCCGAATCTCTGCACATTCATGCGAAGCTATTCTAAGTGGAGGTGAAACCTCCGCTTAGGAAATAAGCGACGCAGTGGTCACAGAAAATTTTTCAGGTTCTTGTTGGAGTTTGTTTCTGCTTGTTCCAAACCACCCTAAACAAGAATTATTCTTGGCCTTGTTTGATTTCGCCTCGTTCGCAGCGATTTCCCCAGGAATCAATGAGTTCTCCATCACGGTAAACGCAGATGATTTCGCAGTGGTTTGCACAGTTTGGACATACAACTTCGCGAGTTACAAATTCCATATCTGCCACATCAAAGCTGAACGGTTTCTCAATGCCACATCCAAGTGCAAGGATCGCAGCACCATAACAACCCATCAGATGTCCGTTCTCATCTACGATGATATCTTCTCCCAGAGAGTCGGCAAAGGCTTTTACAACGCCTTCGTTTTTACTTACACCGCCCTGGAATACGATCGGCGGAAGGATTTTTTTACCTTTTCCGATGTTGTTTAAGTAGTTATTTGCAACGGCATTACACAGACCGGCAATGATATCTTCTTTTTTATGTCCCATCTGGATTTTGTGAACCAGATCGGACTCTGCAAATACAGTACAGCGGGCAGCAATCGGAGTCGGATTTTTGCTTCCGAGAGCGATTTTTCCAAATTCCTCTACTTCCACACCAAGACGGCGTGCCTGGCTGGAAAGGAAAGAACCGGTTCCGGCTGCACATAAAGTATTCATCGCGTAATCCACAGCAACACCGTTTTCCACACAGATGATCTTGGAATCCTGTCCGCCAATCTCAAGGATGGTGCGGACATCTGGATGCAGGGTTGTGGTTCCGACTGCGTGAGCTGTGATTTCATTTTTTACAATACTGGCGTTGCACATAGCACCGACCAGTTTACGGGCACTTCCGGTTGTTCCGGCGGCAACGACTTTATATTCATTCTGATCAATTTTTTCTCCAAGGGCAGCAATTACTTTTTTTGCTGCGCCCATCGGATTTCCCTCTGTCCAGAGATAGATTCCGGCGAGGATGTTTTTTCCTTCATCGATAATGACACCTTTTGTGGAAATGGATCCGATGTCAATTCCTAAATATGCTTTTTTCAAGATTCTGTTACTTCCTTTCTCATGGCAATCATATCATAAAATGCTTCCAGTCGGGTCTCGATACCAGTATCACTGGTCTGGGTGTCATAGTTTAAGTACAGCACCGGAATTTTGTAGTCGGAACTGATGTTGTGCAGTACCGGAACGGCATCCATCTCTGGTGTACAACCAAATGATTTTACATGAACCAGCCCGTCAAAGCCTTTCTCAGCATAATGTTCTGCCAGGGCAATGGTGGAAATGCTGGAACTTCCCATGTCAAATTTTGTGTATTTGCTGGAAAGCTTTTTCTGAATATTGACCCAGAGGGAAGATGGAAATTTATACAGGTCGTAGGTGAGGTAGCCTTTCAATTTCTTTAGAGTTCCCTCATCCGGACAGAGCAGCACACTGTTGGACAGGTTCATCCAGCGATGTACTTCCGCACCCATCTGTGCAATTTTTTTCTCAATTTCATGGTTGGAATAAGGATCCATAATGGTGAAATATTCACCGACCACACCGACACGCAGCGGATGCTCCGGTTTGTTTTTTGGAATGGCATCAAAGTCTGCAATGGTTTGTTTGTAGATGCGATTGACGTCTCTTAATCCTTTTGCTTTACGAAGCTGTGCCAGAAAACGATTGTATACTTTATCGTAAGAACCTTTTTCAATCTCAAAGCCCATGTTCTGACGGTAATTATCTTCTACTTTATCGATGACGACGATCATTCTGGCGGTGGCAGGTAAGGCCTTGGCCATCTGAAACAGTGTGGCATTCGGAGCAAACTGTTTCATGCCTTTTAACATGCCAATGAGGTTTTTGTAGCGGAAGAGGGTCAGGTTGAACATGTCAAAATCATAGCCCATATCCTTTAAAATCTGTTCATGAAGTTCGCCGTAGTAGCCCAGCCGACAGGTTCCACCGGTCTGGATCAGAACATTGGCGCCCTGCTCTAAAGCTTCAATGTAACAGCCCATCATACATTTGAACGGTGCACAGACGAAGTCCGGGCTGTATTTTGCACCAAGTTCAATCGTTCGTTTGGTCATGGCAGGCGGAGCCAGATATTCCAGATGCAGACCATTATTTACAAAGTACTGGATCGGTATGTCATAGTTTCCAAGCTGCGGATAACAGAGTTTATATTTCTTTTCCGGCATTACAGACGAGCCTCCTTTCGGAAACGGATAATATCAATAAAACTTTCCAGACGGGTCTCAATACCGGCATTTCCGTCCTGGCTGTCAAGCAGCAGGTTCAGAATCGGGCGGTCTTTGATCCGGCGGATGATCATCTCGTTGACCATGGAATCAGGTCCGCACGGGAAGGCGGTAAGCAGGATAATACCATCCACATCGTTGTGATATTTGGAAATTGCTCCAAGCAGCTCTCTGTTCATGATCCACGGAACTGCTTTGCAGATAGTCAGGGAATCCGTCTGTGCCTGCTTTAAATCTACAGCATCAGAACAGATAGGAACAGCATCCAGCTGTTCAATTCCTTTCATGATCGGTTTCCCGATATATTCATCATAAAGGTTGTAGCTGTGTCCGACTACAAGGATTTTGATGCGGTCATCGTGAAGTTTTGCTTCCTCTTCCTGAATGTGTTTTTCGTGCGATTCCTGCCATGCGGCATAAGCTTTCTGATAAGCGTCTTTTGCCTCATTTTCGGAAGCACCGAGAGAAAGCCCCAACATTATATAAGCCTGTGCTTCCGGGCATTTCTGCTGAAGATCCACGTTGCAGGTGATAAAGTTAATTTCATGCCCGCGGAAAGTATTGGCAGACATGTCATACAGGGCCTCGAAACGGGAGCACATGACACCGTCTTTTCCGTAGTTTGCGATACGCGGAACAAAGACAGCGTCACATTTTCCTTCCAGTGCGGAGACATGACCGAAAAATAATTTGCTGGAGAGGCAGTTTTCGTCGATGGCGTAGTGGCTGCCTGCATCCATAAGTGTCTTATTTGTATGTGGGCTTGCGATGGTCTCGTGACCAAGTTCCCGGAAAAAAGTTTCCCAGAGAACATGGTAACGATAATAAAGTAAAGCCCGTGGTATACCGATTTTCATATTTTATATACATCCATTCTTTTTAAAATAATTCAGATAAGCGCTAAACAGCTTTTCATCCACCGGTGGGCAGCTGATGCCGGACTGATTTAGCAGGACATTTGCTTTTGTACAGTCATAAATGGTATCTTTTCCCACAAAGTGGCGCAGGACACCAGGATTGGCGTCAGTGCCACTCTCAAACAGGCAGGCTAGTAGTGTTAGGGCATTTTCCGATGCGGTTGCCTGTTTCAGTTTGCTCTTCCATGTGCCAAAAGTAATGTAGCGTACCGGATAACCGTTGGCACGGATATAGGAAACCGCCTTTTTTACAGGAACCGGTTCCGGGTTGACCAGATTGAAGGCCTGATCCATGGCTTCCGGTTTGCGGGAAATGCAGCAGATCGCATCCGCCACGAAATCTACCGGTGTCATATGCATGCAGTAGCTTGTGCGCGGAATTGCCTGCATCTGGATCGTTCCAACGATCATACGGCTGACCATATCATCCATTTCCCAGATACCATTGGCTGCACCGGTGATATCACCAGGGCGATAGATTACGGTGTGCAGTCCGCGTTTCTGTGCGATTCCTACCAGTTTTTCTGATACCCATTTTGTCTCAGAATAAGCGAGGGAGAAGCCGTGTGCGGTGTTCAGCGAATCGTTTTCATAGACACGTTTACCCTTGTTATTCGGGGTGTCATAAACACTGTAGGAAGATACATAGTGGTAATATTTTGGTTTGCCGGCGCAGGCAAGCCGCAGCGTTTCTACTGTTCCGTGTACGTTGGTCTCTTTCAGGAACTCATAAGGGAAAATGAAGTTCAACAGGGCACCGTTGTGGTAGATGACCTGGATTTTTTCTGTCAGTTCCTGCCACAGTTCTTCGGAAAGACCAAATTTTTCTGTGGAGAGATCGCCGATGACCGGATGTAAAAATGCGCGAAAATCCTCGCTCCAGCATTCATAATGTTTCATGTTGTTGACCAGACGTTCCAGACCGGCTTCTTCAGAGTCTGCACGCACCAGGCAGCACAGGTTTAGTCCGTCATGCGGATACTGTGTCAGGATTGCACGGATCAGCTGAGCTCCAAGGAATCCGGTGGCACCAGTCAGCAGGATGTTTCTGCAGTCCTGTGGTGCGGTATCATAAGCACCTGTCGGAGCGATGGAAGGATCCAGATGACACTCTTGTTCCAGATCCACTGCTTTGGACACACCTTTTCCGCCGGTCAGTACCCGGCGGATATAGTTGGCCACACCGGAGACAGATGAGTCTAAAAGTACTTCTCTCAGATCCAGTTTGACATGGAAGCGTTCTTCCATTTTATTGACCAGCTCGAATCCCATCAGGGAATCACCGCCAAGCTCCAGGAAAGAGTCTGTGAGGTTGTACTGCTCAATATTCAAAACTTTTTCAAATACAGATTTTACCTGAAGCAGGATCTCGTCTGCTTTATCGATGGATTTGTCGATAATCGTGGTCTCACCGCTGCTGGTACGGTATGCATGGCTGCTGTGCAGGATCTGTAATTTACCTTGCAGATACAGTTCCCGGGCTTTCAGCATCTGAAGCTTGCTGTTGTCCGTACGCGGGATTGCGCCTCTCGGCACAAAAATAATATCGTAGAAAGAAAAACCAAAGCGCTCGGATACAGCAGCATTGATCTGCCCTACCCGTCTGACAAAATCTTCTTCCGGTTTGGATTCCACCACGGCGATGACATGTTCTTTTTCACTGTCATTAGTGGAGAAAAATCCGAAAGAAGTAGTAGCCAGAGCCGGTACTTTCTGCATGATCAGCGCCTGCAGATCACTTGGAAAGATATTATGTCCATTGATGATCAGCATTTCTTTGATGCGGCCGGTAATGTAAAGATGGCCTTCATACAAAAATCCAAGGTCGCCGGTTTTGTAAAAGTTGCGGTCATAGCCTTCCAGGCGTACGCGGAAGTTTGCATTTTCCTTTAAATTGCCCCAGTAACCGTTGGCCACGCTGTCACCGGAGATGAAAATTTCGCCGATGTGCAGATCCGGATACGGTTTCTTCGTTTTTGGATTGGCAATGGCCACGGTGAGATCTTTGACCGGTTTACCAACGCTGACGATTTCTTTGACCTGCTGGTTTTCTTTTTCCTCTGTTTGCAGAACCGCACAATTTTTCTGGTAAGCGTCATAGTCGAGCTTTAAGGTGCGGTAGTCCTGACTGGCAAAGGTAGCCAGACAGACATTTTCAGCCAGTCCGTAGCCCGGTGCCATGGCATTTGGGGAAAGCTGAAACATTTCAGCAAATTTTTCCACTGTTTTCGCACTGATAAATTCCGAACCGTTCATAAAATGGGTCACCTGGGTCAGCGGATATTTTGCTGCCTCTTCCGGTGTGAAAATACGGGTACATGCGTCAAATGCAGAACCCGGTCCGACGGTTAAGGTAAGGTTGAAGTCATGCAGCATTTTTATCCACAGCTTTGGATTCTCCAGAAATTGCATGGTGGATAAAAAGTATGCACAGGCATCTGTTGTGCAGAGTGGCATGCAGATTGTGACAACCAGTCCCAGATTGTGGAAAAACGGAACCCAGGTGCCGAGGGTGCCGTGATTAAAATCGTAACAGGCCTGGCATTGTTCCAGGTTTTTCATCAGTGCTTTCCAGGTGACACGAACGCCTCGCGGTGCGCTGGTGGAACCGGAAGTGTACTGCAGGTAAACGAGCCGGTTTTCTGCAGCTTCCACGATAACGTCTTTTCGTTTGTACGGGGTCAGCCGGTCAGTGTAAATACGTTTCAGTCGGATCACACTGGTAAAGGCCTCGCGGATCAGCCGGCCGGTCAGACTGACACCGGATTCCTGCTCCAGGGCATAGTTGGAAATCAGTGCTTTCGGCTGACAGGATTTCAGTACGGAGATAAAACGGGCAATCTTGCCTTCATCCAGCGGCGGTGGGATGACGGTGAAAGTGACACCGGCCATCATACAGCCGAGGATCGCATAAGTTGTGCCATAATCCTGCATACTGAAAATGACTGCCCGGTCGCCCGGACGCAGCCCTTTTTTTCGGAGTGCATAGGCAATCTCCAGAGATTTATGATAGAGGGAGCGCATGGTGATATCCTGCATCTCCCAGTCGCCGTTTTTATATTCCAGAAAACGGTAGATGACACGTTCCGGAGACTTTTCGGTCTGCGCGGAAAGAATGTCAATGAGTGAGGTTATTTTTTTCATGATCGATTCTTTTATCTCCTCTGTTCTTTCTGCTTACATACAGAAACTTTTACTTATTAATAATAGTGCATTCCCCTATGCTTCGCAAGTTAAATAAGTATAAAATATTTATTGCTCCGGTTCAGGCCTTATGTGTATTTGCGCAATAGCTCTGTTTGGAAGAATCGTAAGAGCTTCCCCCTTGACATTCGTTCACGATTCGCTTAGAATAACGGTTGATTACAGTTTTTCCGTTAAGGAAGGCACAAAAAATAAGAAATCGGCTGTGACAGGAAATAGTACAGATGGAAAATTCTACAGAGAGAGGATGTACATGGATTCCATGTATGCTGCGACATCCTTGTATGGAACATTTGGAACCGGGCCTTGAGCCCCGTGCGATGAGTACGGCGTAGAACCGGCGTTAACGGTATTGAGTGGATATGCGAAAAGAATGCATATAAGCAGGGTGGTACCGCCGGAATTCCGGTCCCTATGTGGGATCTGTTTTTCGGCGTTTTTTGATTTGACAGGAAAGGAAGTTGATTTTTCCGTCAGACAAAATATAGCAATACACAGTGATTCCAAGAGAACAGGATTAATAAGTGAAAAGGAGATACAGTCATGGCAAAGGACAAAAAATTAGTAGAAGCCATTACATCTATGGATGTGGATTTTGCACAGTGGTACACAGATGTAGTAAAAAAAGCAGGATTAACCGATTATTCCAGCGTCAGAGGATGCATGGTCATCAAACCGGCAGGTTATGCAATCTGGGAGAACATCCAGAAAGAGCTTGACCGTCGTTTCAAAGAGACAGGTGTAGAGAATGTATACATGCCAATGTTCATTCCGGAAAGTCTCTTAAATGTAGAGAAAGATCATGTAGAAGGATTCGCACCGGAAGTTGCATGGGTAACACACGGTGGATTAAATCCGCTGCAGGAGCGTCTCTGCGTACGTCCGACATCCGAGACATTATTCTGTGATTTTTATAAAAATGATATCCAGTCTTACCGTGATCTGCCAAAGGTATACAACCAGTGGTGTTCCGTTGTAAGATGGGAAAAAGAAACACGTCCGTTCCTTCGTTCCAGAGAGTTCTTGTGGCAGGAAGGCCATACAGCTCATGCAACCGCTGAGGAAGCAGAGGCACGTACAGTACAGATGCTGAACCTGTACGCAGATTTCTGTGAGGAAGTACTGGCTATGCCGGTTATCCGCGGACAAAAGACAGAGAAAGAAAAATTTGCAGGTGCTGAGGCTACTTACACCATCGAGGCCCTGATGCATGACGGAAAAGCGCTGCAGTCCGGTACAAGCCACAACTTTGGCGATGGATTTGCAAAAGCATTCGGCATCCAGTATACAGACAAAGAGAACAAATTACAGTATGTACATCAGACATCCTGGGGTATGACCACACGTCTGATCGGTGCCATCATTATGGTTCACGGTGATGATTCCGGACTGGTTCTGCCGCCGCACATTGCACCGACACAGGTTATGGTAATCCCAATCCAGCAGAGAAAAGAAGGCGTTTTGGAGAAAGCACAGGAAATCCAGGAGCGTTTAGGCAAAGTCTGCCGTGCAAAATTAGATGATTCTGACAAGAGCCCGGGCTGGAAATTCTCTGAGCAGGAAATGCGTGGTATTCCGATCCGTGTGGAATTAGGACCGAAAGATATCGAGAACAATCAGTGTGTACTGGTTCGCCGTGATACCCGTGAAAAGATCGTTGTTTCTCTGGATGAAGTAGAGAATGTAGTTCCGGAATTATTAGAGACTATCCAGAAAGATATGTTTGAGCGTGCAAAAGCACATCGTGATGCACATATCACAGATGCGCACAACTACGACGAGTTCTGTGACGCAGTAGAAAACAAACCAGGATTTATCCGTGGTATGTGGTGCGGAGACCGTGCATGCGAGGACAAGATTAAAGAAGAGACATCAGCAACATCCAGATGTATGCCGTTCAACGATCAGGAGCATATTTCTGACGTATGTGTATGCTGTGGAAAACCGGCGAAAAAACTGGTATACTGGGGTAAAGCATATTAAAATACACTTAATATGCTCTGCATGACCGCATAGATTTGCAGAAGAAGATATCACTTTGCAACACAAATCTGGCGGGAAAAACGCAGAGAGATTTTTCAATATTAAGTGAGCGAAAAATTACAGAGTTCAGGAGGGTGCGCAATGAAGATCGAGTTACCGGAAAAAGTGAAAACCGTCATTGGTGAGCTGAAAGCACATGGCTATGATGCCTATGCGGTAGGCGGCTGTATCCGTGAC
The DNA here is from genome assembly GCF_934295145.1 of uncultured Eubacterium sp. Classification (GTDB taxonomy): domain Bacteria; phylum Bacillota; class Clostridia; order Lachnospirales; family Lachnospiraceae; genus Eubacterium_I. The sequence continues at coordinate 8,810 of NZ_CAKRAS010000016.1, forward strand.
AGTATCCTTGGGCGCATCCCTGGAGACTGGGATATCACCACTTCCGCCAAACCGCAGCAGGTTAAGGCGATTTTTCCGCGGACGGTGGACACTGGTATTCAGCACGGAACCGTAACGGTTCTGATGGACAAAGAAGGCTTTGAGGTGACCACGTACCGCATTGATGGGGAGTATGAAGATGCCCGTCATCCGAAGGACGTGATTTTTACGTCAAATCTGCTGGAAGATTTAAAACGCAGGGATTTTACCATCAATGCCATGGCCTATAATGATGAGACTGGTCTGGTGGATGCTTTTGACGGAATCGCAGACTTAAAGACGAAGCGGATCCGCTGCGTGGGTGATCCGACAGAGCGTTTTACGGAAGATGCACTGCGCATGATGCGTGCGGTTCGTTTTGCAGCGCAGCTTGGATTTACCATCGAAGATGCCACCCGCCAGGCCATATGTGACATGTCAGAAAATCTGGCAAAGATCAGTGCAGAACGTATTCAGGTAGAACTTGTAAAACTTGTAACATCTGATCACCCGGAAGAAATGAAGACTATTTATGACACCGGGATCGCGGCTGTTATTTTACCGGAATTTTGCACGATGATGGAGACTGAGCAGCACAATCCGCATCATATTTATACGGTGGGAGAGCATACGATCCGTTCCATGCAGGAAATACGACCGGATAAAGTGCTGCGTCTGACCATGCTGTTCCATGATGTGGCAAAACCTGTCTGTCGCACAGAGGATGAAAACGCAATCCATCATTTTCACGGACATCCGGAAGTCGGTGCGGAGATGACACGAAAAATTCTGCGCAGATTGAAATTTGACAACGATACGATACGAAAAGTAACGGCGCTGATCCGGGCACATGATGACCGTCCGCCGTTGAAAGACCGTGCGGTCCGCCGTGCGATCTTCCGCAATGGAGTGGAGCTGTATCCGGAGATTTTTGAAGTGAAACGTGCGGATATTATGGCGCAGAGCAGTTTTTTGCAGCAGGAAAAACTGCTGTATGTGGATCGTTATGAGCATATGTATCAGCAGATTCTGGAACAGCAACAGTGTCTGTCGCTGAAAGATCTGTCAGTAAACGGCTCAGATCTGATCGCAAAAGGCATCAAACCGGGCAAAGAGATCGGTGCGATCTTGCATGAAATGCTTGATAAAGTACTGGAAGAGCCGGAAGTAAACGAAAAGGAAGTATTGCTTGACTGGTATTTTAACCAGAGTAAGACATAAATTCAGACACCTCTTCATATGATGAATAGAGCGAATCGGCAGTTCGAATATTTATCATATAAAGGGGTGTTTTTGTGTATTATCAGGTAGAGCAGGTATTGGAACGACAGGAACCGGAAATTGAAAAATTTTATAAAGGAAGGGGCATTCTCATCTGTGAATCAGAGGAAGGACTGTACGCATTAAAGGAATATTTTGGCTCCGCACAGAAGGCGGAGTTTTTATATTGGCTTGGGATCTGCCTGGAGCAGCAGGGCGTTCTGTGTGATTCCATGTTGAGAAATAAAGATGGGAATCTGATCACGGAAGGTGTGGATCATGTGCCCTATACCTTTCATCACTGGCTGCGGGGGCGGGAGTGCGAGATCCGAAACCGGATGGATCTGACGGTGATCGTCTCGTTTCTGGCCCGGTTTCATGTAGCCTGTGGCGGAGCGGAATTTGACGAGATGCCCGAAGAAGCAGAAGGTGGACGAAAAAAAGACCTGTGTCAGGAATATGTGCGGCATCACAGAGATTTAAAACATATCCGCAGGTTTATCCTGAAGCGGAACAATAAAAGTGATTTTGAACAGCTGTTTTTGCAGTGTTATGAAGAGTTTTTTCAGCAGTCAGAGGAAGTGACATGTTATCTGGAACGTTATCCGGAGCTTGGCAGCGGTTATACGACAGGAATCTGCCATGGAGAAATGAACCAGCACAATATCCTGCTGACAAGTGGCGGGGCAGCGGTAATCCATCTGGAACATGCCCATGTCGGAGCGCAGATTACGGATCTTGGAAATCTGCTGCGCAAGATTCTGGAGAAAAATGAGTGGAACCGGCAGCTTGGACTGGATCTGATCCGGGAATACAGTCGGGTGCATCCATTGAGCCGGCAGGATCTGCGGGGGCTTTATTATCGTCTGGCGTACCCTGAGAAGTTCTGGAAAATTGCCAATCATTACTATCGGACGAGAAAGGTGTGGGACTCCGGGCATAACTACGAAAAACTGTCCCGGGAGATCCGTCAGAATCAGGTGCGGAGTCAGTTTTTGCGTGCTTTGTGGGAATGCTGCAGAAAATGGTAATAATCATATAAGACGTACCGCTTGAACTTGAAAAGGTAGTTTCTTTTTGGTTAGGGATATGCTATAATATTTGGCGTGGATATGAAAACGAATCATGTCAATGAAAGAAACGCAGGAGGTCGATCATGAGTTACAGAGAAGCATATGAATCCTGGCTGAGTAATCCGTATTTTGATGAGGATACACAAACAGAATTGCGCAGCATTGCAAATGATGAGAAAGAGATTGAAGATCGTTTTTACATGGATCTTGAATTTGGTACAGCAGGTTTAAGAGGTGTGATCGGAGCGGGTACAAACCGTATGAATGTTTACACCGTCCGCAAAGCGACACAGGGACTTGCAAATTATATTATCAAAGTTGGAGCACAGGCAAAAGGTGTTGCCATTGCATACGATTCCAGAAGAATGTCTCCGGAATTTGCAAATGAAGCAGCTTTATGTCTGGCAGCAAACGGAATTAAGGCTTATATTTTTGAAAGCCTTCGTCCGACACCGGAGCTGTCCTATGCAGTTCGGTATCTTGGATGTACTGCAGGAATCAATGTGACAGCAAGTCACAATCCGCCAGAGTACAACGGATATAAAGTATACTGGGAGGATGGCGCACAGATTACACCGCCGCATGACAGCGGTATCATGGCTGAGGTAAAAGCTGTGACAGATTATGCGACGACAAAGACAATGGCAAAAGAAGATGCCGTTGCAGCAGGTCTGTACGAAGTGATCGGAGCAAACATCGATGATCCGTATATTGCGGAACTGAAAAAACTGGTGCTTCACCAGGAAGCCATTGATGCGGTTGCAGATGACCTTAAAATTGTATACACACCACTTCATGGTACCGGAAATATCCCGGTTCGCCGTGTGTTAAAAGAACTTGGTTTCAAACACGTTTACGTTGTTCCGGAGCAGGAACTTCCGGATGGAGAATTCCCGACTGTAAGCTATCCGAACCCGGAAGCTGCTGAGGCATTTACTCTCGGACTTGGCATGGCAAAAGAACTGGATGCGGATCTGGTACTGGCTACAGACCCGGATGCAGACCGTCTCGGCGTGTATGTAAAAGACAGCAAGACAGGCGAATATCATTCCCTGACAGGAAATATGTCTGGCTGCCTGATCGGTGCTTATGAGATTAGCCAGAGAAAAGAAAAATACGGACTTCCGGCAGACGGAGCTTTTGTAAAATCCATTGTTTCTACCAACCTGGCAGATGCCATCGCAGCAGATTACGGTGTAAAACTGTATGAAGTTCTGACCGGTTTCAAATTTATCGGACAGAAAATGCTGGAGTTTGAGACAAAAGGAAACGGCACATACCTTTTTGGTATGGAAGAAAGCTACGGATGCCTTCCGGGTACATACTGCCGTGACAAAGATGCAGTTGTTGCATCCATGGCGCTGTGCGAGGCAGCAGCATATTACAAGACACAGGGCAAGACTTTGTGGGATGCAATGCTTGATCTCTATGAGAAATACGGTTACTACAAAGATGATGTAAAAGCCATCACATTAAAAGGTATCGAAGGTCTTGCAAAAATCCAGGAGATCATGACGACACTGCGTGACAATACTCCTGCACAGATCGGTGAGTACAAAGTGCTGAGAGCAAGAGACTACAAGAAGGATACCGTGACAGATCTGGCTACAGGTGCAGTAGAGCCGACCGGACTTCCAAGTTCCAATGTACTTTACTATGAACTTCCGGATGCAGCATGGGTATGTTTCCGTCCGTCAGGTACAGAGCCAAAACTGAAATTTTACTACGGTGTAAAAGCAGACAGTATGGAAGCCGCAGATGCGAAAGCAGCTGAACTTGGCGCTGCTGTCATGGCAATCGTAGAGCCGATGTTAGGCTAGGGAAAATACAAATTGGCAGTATTGTTCTGTTGCAAAAGGGGTGTTTACGCTTGTTTTCCTTGACAAATACAGGGAAAACAAGTATAAATAGTCTATAGTAAAAAAAGAGAACATATTTTTCGTTCTACAGGAGGACATTATAATGAACAAAACAGAATTTGTTGCAGCAATCGCAGAGAAAGCTGAATTATCCAAAAAAGATGCAGAGAAAGCTTTAGCAGCATTTACAGAAGTTGTTGCAGATACTTTAAAAAATGGGGACAAAATCCAGTTAGTAGGCTTCGGTACTTTTGAAGTAGCTGAGCGTGCTGAGAGAACAGGTAGAAATCCACAGACAGGTAAAGATATCGTAATCCCGGCTTCCAAATCTCCGAAATTCAAAGCTGGTAAAGCATTAAAAGATATCGTAAATGCATAATAACTTGGTAAGTAAATAAAAAGTATAGCTGGGGCCGTTCCAATGGGACAGGCCCCTTCTTATTAGATAAAAAGTAATTGCGAAAGGAAAATAAAGATGAGATTAGATAAATATCTGAAGGTATCCCGCCTGATCAAACGTCGTACTGTGGCCAACGAAGCCTGTGACGCAGGCCGTGTCATGGTAAACAACCGTGTGGCGAAAGCCTCCCAGGACGTAAAAGTCGGTGATATCATTGAAATCGCATTCGGAAATAAAGCTGTCCGGGCCGAGGTACTGGTAGTGACAGACACTTCCCGCAAGGAAGAAGCAAAAGAAATGTTCCGATATCTGTAATAAGTTAGCAGAAGGTGTAAATATCCGGGTGACAGAAACTCAGAACAGATACGATTTCGTGGAATCAACCGTCATAATTTCAGAAACCTCCCATATACTGGAAACAGTAAGGGAGGTTTTTTATATGGAAGAGAGACAGGCAGCCAGACAGCACAAAATTATCCTGAACAATCGGGGAACCTGTGCGTTAAACGGAATATCCGACATCTTATCCTTTGATGTCAATGAAATTTTGCTGGAGACAGAGATGGGCATGCTGATGATCCGGGGGATGGATCTGCATGTGAATCGGCTGACCCTGGAAAAGGGGGAAGTGGATCTGTCGGGTAAAATTGATTCCATTCAGTATTCAGATGTAAACAAGGCGAAAAATGGTCAGGGGGAGTCGCTGCTCGGGCGGCTGTTTAAGTGATGGTAAGTCCGGAAATCTGGCAACAGGGGCAACTGTTTGTACAGGCAGTGTTTTTCGGGATCGCTATGTTGTTTGTCTATGATCTGCTGCGGATCTTTCGGCGGGTGGCGACTCACGGAACCGTATGGATCGCGGTGGAAGATATGTTTTTCTGGGTGATCAGTGCTTTTGTGCTATTTCAGTTCCTGTATCAGGAACATGACGGGAAGGTCAGGGGATTTGTAATCCTTGGAATGTTTTTAGGAATGCTGCTGTATGGAAAGAGTTTTAGCTGTATCGTGGTGCGAACCGGGACATTTTTACTAAAGAAAATTTGCGGTGGAGTCTGGTGGACTTGCAGGACTTTTATGAAACCTGTACGAATACTGATGAATCCAATTGGTAAAAGTGTACAGAGGTTGTATAGAACTGGTAAAAAAAGTAACCGATATGTAAAAAAACGATTGAAAAAATTATGGAAAGCAGTTAGAATGAGTTTATGTAAACTTTAAACGCAGAGTATAGGTAAACAGAGGGCGGATTACATAATGCGTAAAATGAAAAAGAAAAAACAGAACAGAACAGGTAAAATTTGTATCTCCTGTATGGTGCTGGTCCTGACACTGATCCTGTCGATTCAGATCGTGCATCTGTATGGAGTGAATGAAGGATATAAGCAGGAAGAAAAGACGAAGCAGGCGCAGTTGAAGGATGAACAGGACCGGGCCAGTGAGTTGCAGGAAAAGGAAGCTTATGTTGGATCGGATCAGTATATTGTTGATACAGCGAAGTCTAAGCTGGGGATGACATTTCCGGATGAGATTGTATTTAAAGAAAAATAATAATGGTACCTTATTATTATGAGGTTATAAAAGCGGGATTTTAAATTTGTCCTGGCAGCTAAATCGCTCGCCAGGACAAATTTGAAATCCCGCTATTTACGTTACCCCCTTCTTAAAGTGCTTGAGTTGCGTCGAAAGGCTTCAAAACCACAGTCATGAACGATTTTTGGCGAACGGTTCTCGAATTTTGAACTGCTATTTGACAAAGATTTTGCCGGTGGACAGGTAGAATGACTCTCTGAATAAGTAGAACGCAGGTGAAAAAAACGGCTGCGTTCATGAGCAAGCAGCAAAAGCGGATTGCGAATGTTCGCTTTAGAAAAATTCAGGGAGGGATGTATCGTGAGAAGAATGAATTTTAGTTTGAAGCATCTGGTTTTGTGCATGGCGGCGTTATTGGCTCCACAGTTTGAGGTGGCTGGGGTCTATCCAATGGTTCCGGCTCTTTTTATGATTGGATTTGTGTCTGGGGTGAACCGCAACCTTTTGTTTTTGTGCAGTATCAGTGGCCTGATCATTCTGGCGCCGGTGGCGGTGATGGTGAAGTATGCGTTGATCGTGCTGGCAAGTGCATTGGTAGTGCGGGGCGTGGAATGGTACAGGGGGCATTGCCGGTCGCTTCTGGCAGGGGGATTGTGCGGAGGGATCACCGTAATCGTGGGATTATTCTGGCATGGACTGCAGTTGCCGGGAACTGCTGGGATTTTTATCCGGATATGTGAAGGGATTATGGTAAGCTGTTTTGTGTATGTGGTGAGCCGGCTGTTGTCCATGATTCCGGAGTGGGAGCCAAAAAGGGAACAGCCACCGTTGATGTACGCTCCGGGCGGACGCAGGCTGACAGATTATGCGGAATCTTTTGAAAAACTGTCCCGCACTTTTCGGAAAATGAACCGGTTTAAGGATGATTTTTCCGCGGAGGAGCTGGGACGCATGCAGACGGAGGTCACCGGGCGGATCTGTGCTTCCTGCAGTCAGTGTGCCTTGTGCTGGGAGGAGGACACCATGCCGATGTATCAGGTGTTGTACCGTTTTTTGCAGTCGCTGCAGCGGGGAGAGGATGTGCGGGAGAGTTCCGCAGAGCTTGGAGAATATTGCATGTATAAGGAAGAACTGGTGGAACAGGTGATGCTGGTATTTGAGAAGGCGCATCTGAACATGGCATGGTATAACCGTCTGCAGGAAAACCGGGATGTGATCGCGCAGCAGCTGGATGCCATGGCTTATATCATGGAGGACTGCGCCAATGAGGAGCAGGATGTGACGGCTCGGGAAGGCAAAATATCTGCGTCCATTCGCTATGTATGGAAAGAGGCGGGAGTTGTGATCGAACAGCTGCGACTGCTGGAAAACAGTCATGGAAAATGGCAGGTATTGCTTCGGGGCAGGGCAAAGGGAAGCAAGTGTATATCTGTCCGGGAACTGGCAAAACTATTGAGTAGCGTCAGTGGCAGAAGGTTTGCGCCGGTGAAGGACAGTAAAGCCCTGCTGGGAGCCAGGGAGCAGTCCATGGTCTTTGTGGAGGGATGCCGGCTGACGGCAAATTACGGTGTAGCCCGGGCGGTGCGGGATGACGAGCAGGTCTCCGGGGACAATTTCTCTTTTCAGATGCTGGACAACGGAAGCTGCGTGATGGCGGTGTCGGACGGCATGGGAAGCGGTTATGCGGCTTGTAAAGAGAGCGAAATGGTGATAGATTTAATAGAGAAATTTATGGAAGCCGGATTTTTGCCGGATACTGCGTTGCGGATGATGAATTCTGCCATGGTGACACACGGGGAAAATAATCTGTTTTCCACGGTGGATCTGATGCGATTGGATCTGGACAGCGGTCAGGGTGAGTTTTACAAGATTGGTGCGGCGGCAACTTTTATTCGTCATGGAGATGAAGTGCGGCTGATCGTGCAGAAAAGCATGCCGGTGGGTGTGTTTGCGGGACAGAGTGTGCCAAAAGTAACGGAGCAGATCGAGGATGGTGATTTCATTATCATGATCACGGATGGCGTCATGGATCACCTGCATGTAAAAAATGCCGGTGAGGTGATGCGGGAAATCATTCATGGCATTGATACCACGAATCCGGCAGAATTTTCACGAAATGTACTGGAACAGGTGCTGCTTTTTACCGGTGGCCGGGTGCGAGATGACATGACGGTGCTGACGGTGGAAGTCTGGAACCGATAAACGAGGAAAACAGATATGAATATGCAAAGGAAAATACAAATATTTATAGAAGAATATCATATGATAGAACATGGAGACCATGTGGTGGCCGGGGTATCCGGCGGAGCGGACTCTGTCTGCCTGCTATTGATGCTTGAGCGGTTGCGAAAATCCATGGGATTTTCGTTGTCAGCGGTGCACGTAGAGCACGGGATCCGCGGAGCGGAAAGCCTGCAGGATGCAGAATTTGTGCGGAAACTGTGTGAACGATTGCAGGTTCCGCTGCGGACATTTTCTGTGGATGCGCCCAGGAGGGCGCAGAAGAGACGGCAGTCTCTGGAGGAAGCGGCCCGGGAACTACGGTATGAGTGTTTTTATCAGGCGTGCAGGGAACTTGGTGGCAGCTGCCTGGCGGTGGCGCATCACGGAGATGACTGTGCGGAGACAATGTTGTTTCATTTAAGCCGGGGAACCGGAATCCGGGGACTGTGCGGCATTGTGCCGGTGCGGCATGTGGCGGAGCAGAACGTAAATCTGATTCGGCCCCTTTTGTGCCTGACCCGGACGGAGATTGAGAAATTTTTACAAAAGGAGCAGCAGGAGTTCCGGACGGACAGCACAAATGCGGATCAGAATATGAGCCGCAACCGGATTCGCAGCCAGGTGCTGCCACAGCTGCGTCAGATTAATCTGGCAGCGGTACCGCATATGGTGCGGACCGCGGGGTATATGGAAGAAGTGTGCGATTATATTGATGATGCGGCATGGAGTCTGGGAAAGCAGTATATCTGTTATTTCCCAGAGGAGCAAAAACCGCAGGAGATTCGGATTGCGAAGGATGGTTTTAAAGAAATGCCGAAAATACTGCAGGAAAATCTATTGCACCGGCTGCTTGGAGAACTGGCGGGGAGCCGTAAAGATCTCACGGCGGTGCATGTGGAAAAAGTGCGGGAACTGTTTGAACTTCAGGTGGGACGGCAGATTGACCTGCCTTACCAGATGATCGCAGAGGCCGGGTATGAGGATATCTGCCTATATCGAAAAGCGGAAATATGCGGAACATGCGATACAAATGAGAATACAGCTGCACAGATGGTATGCAAAACATGCGGCATAAATGAGTGTGTGAGTGCACAGGCGAATACGAAGGAAAAAGGACAGAAAAATACTTCGGAAAAGATTTCCCCTAAAAAAAGGACAGAACTGCCACTGAATGTATCCGGTCAGGTGCAGGAGTTTTCCGGTATGCAGATAAGCGCCAGAGTTTTTCCTTTTGATGGAAATTTTCAACAAATTCCGGAAAAAACATATACGAAATGGTTTGATTATGATAAAATTAAAGATACTGTTCAGATAAGAACACGCCGTCCGGGGGACTTTCTACAGGTCAGGGCAGAGGGCGGACACAAGAAACTGAAAGATTATCTGATTGACAGCAAAATCCCGCAAAAGGAGCGGGATGCACTGGTTCTTCTGGCGGATGCCAGTCATATATTATGGATTGTTGGCCGGCGGATCAGTGAGACATATAAAGTGACACAGGAGACAAAACGCATTTTAGAAATATGCGTCAATGGAGGAAAAGAAAAAAATGAGTGACAAAATCCGTGTTATGTTTACTGAAGAAGAAGTAAACGCAAAAATCAAAGAACTGGGTGCTCAGATCAGTGCTGATATGAACGGCGAGCCGGTAAAGATCATCTGTATCTTAAAAGGTGCAAGCTTTTTTGCATGTGAACTGGCAAAACGTATCAGCGTTCCGGTTTATATTGATTTCATGTCTGTATCCAGTTATGGTGATGGCACAGAGTCATCCGGTATCGTTCGTATCATCAAAGATCTGGACGATTCCATTGAAGGTGAAAACGTACTGATCGTGGAAGATATTATTGATTCCGGTCGTACTTTAAGCTATCTGGTAGAGAACTTAAAGAGTCGTGGAGCAAAATCCGTACGTCTCTGCACACTGATGAGCAAACCGTCCCGTCGTGTGGTAGATGTTCCGGTGGATTATATCGGTTATGAGATTCCGGACGAATTCGTAGTTGGGTACGGTCTGGACTACGCACAGAAATACAGAAACCTTCCGTATGTAGGCATCGTAGAATTAGATTAAAAATAGAAAAAGGAGGGCTTTAAAAATTGAAACGTAATTTTAGAGGCCTTGGAATATATGTAGTTATTTTCCTGATTATTATTTTGGGATGGTATAGTTTCGGTTCCAAAGGAATCGCGTCAAATACCTGCACCCAGTCCGAGTTTGAACAGAAGCTGGATGACGATAAGATCAATTCCATTGTGATCAAACAGAACGAAGAAGTACCGACCGGTACTGCCACGATCCTCTTGAAGGACGGCAGCCGGGTACAGATGAATGTATCTGACGTCAGCACACTGCAGGATACATTGAAAGAAGCAGATTTTACAAACTACACCTTAAAAGATGTGCCGGGACGGAGTACTCTGGTTGAGATTCTCCCGACACTGCTGATGGCGGTGGTACTGATCTTCTTTATCATGAGCATGAATGCGCAGGCTGGAGGCGGCGGTAATTCCAAGATGATGAATTTTGGTAAAAACCGTGCCACACTAACCATGGGCGAAAACGTCAAAGTCAGATTTAAGGATGTAGCCGGTCTGAATGAAGAAAAAGAGGAACTTGAGGGAATGGTTGATTTCCTGAAAGATCCGGGTAAATACACAAAGCTTGGCGCACGTATTCCGAAAGGTGTTATTTTAGTGGGACCTCCTGGTACCGGTAAGACACTGATCGCAAAGGCAGTAGCCGGAGAAGCGGGCGTACCGTTCTTTTCTATTTCCGGATCTGATTTCGTAGAGATGTTTGTCGGTGTCGGCGCCTCCCGTGTCCGTGATATGTTTGCCGAGGCAAAAAAACATGCACCATGTATCGTGTTTATCGATGAAATCGATGCGGTAGGACGTCGTCGTGGAACCGGTATGGGTGGTGGCCATGATGAGCGTGAGCAGACTCTGAACCAGCTGCTGGTTGAGATGGATGGTTTTGGTATTAATGAAGGAATCATCGTCATTGCAGCAACGAACCGTGTGGATATTCTGGATCCGGCGTTACTTCGTCCGGGTCGTTTCGACCGAAAAGTATATGTTGGCCGTCCGGATGTGGGCGGACGTGAGCAGATTTTGAGTGTTCATGCCAAAAACAAACCGCTGGCAGACGATGTGGATCTCAGACAGATCGCGCAGACCACCGCAGGTTTTACCGGAGCAGATCTGGAAAACCTGTTAAATGAGGCTGCCATCATTGCGGCAAAAGAAAAGCGGATGTATATCTGTCAGGAAGATATCAAGAAAGCGTTTATTAAAGTAGGAATCGGTGCGGAGAAGAAGAGTCGTGTCATTACCGATAAGGAAAAAAGGATCACAGCCTTCCATGAGGCTGGCCATGCGATTCTGTTCCATCTGCTTCCGGATGTGGGACCGGTCTACACCGTGTCTATCATTCCAACCGGAGCAGGGGCTGCAGGTTATACAATGCCGCTGCCGGAAAAAGATGAGATGTTCCATACAAAGGGCCAGATGCTGCAGGAAATCATCGTGGATCTTGGTGGTCGTGTGGCAGAGGAACTGATCTTTGAAGATGTAACTACTGGCGCATCCCAGGATATCAAGCAGGCAACTTCTCTGGCGAAATCCATGGTTACCAAATACGGCATGTCCGATGACATAGGTCTGATCTGTTATGATGATGACGAAGAAGTGTTCATTGGAAGAGATCTGGGACATACCCGTGGATACAGCGAGACTGTAGCAGCCAGAATCGACAGTGAAGTGAAACGGATCGTGGATGAGTGCTATACAAAGGCCCAGGCAATGATCCGTGAGCATGAGGATGTACTGCATCGTTGTGCCCAACTGCTTCTGGAAAAAGAAAAAATTAACCGTGATGAGTTTGAGGCTTTATTTGATACAAAGGCAATAGAAGCGTCTGCTGAGTAAGAAATTGTGGAAGTTGCATGGTTGATTGTGCGATTTTCATTTAAAATGCGGAGAAGTTACTATTTGGTAATGGAAGATATGCACAAAAACTGAATGTGATATTTGTGAACTTTGTGAACACTTATCGGCTGGGGTTTGCTATTATAATACCTGTAAATACCCCCAATACATTATATAGTTTTTTGCTACCCCCATAGTAAAAAATACCTTCTCCTTTTGAAAGAGACAGCAGATCGAAATGGCTGTCTCTTTTATTTTTTTGATAAAACGGAAATTATTGAAAAAATACGAAATCGGGAAATCTTTTCTCGGCAGCTAGTCACTCGTTACCTTCGTTTCGCAAGAGTTTTATCGCGCTCGTTTCCAGCTCCTATAAAAGCTGGTCGCTTCCCACTCGCGCAAAATCTTGTGAAACTCAGTCACTCGCTAAATCGCTTGCCGAGAAAAGATTTCCCGATTTCTTACATTATATCAATACCAATGTTAAAAAAAGATAATTTGAGGAAGATAATATGAAGTATGATTCAGTGCAAAAGTTTAACAGTGTGGAAAATTATATTCTGCAGATGCGTCCGATTTTGAGGAAGAGAGCACTTTTCTCAGATGGAACGTCTGATTACAGGATTCCGCCGGAGCCGAAGGCAGGGGAAACTGTGAAAATCCGGTTTCGTACCGCAGCAGATAATGTAGATCTGGTAGTGCTCTGTCATGAGGATGAAAAAATCGAGATGCGCTTAGCAGATCGTGAGCGCGATTTTGATTATTATGAGGCTGAGATCCGCGTGGGCGAGGAGCAGTACAAATACCATTTTGAAATTGTTTCCGGTATGCTGCGCTGCACTTATGACCGGGCCGGTGTGTCCAGAGATTTTCGCCCGCAGTATGAGTTCTGCATTATTCCGGGATTCTCTACTCCAGAATGGGCGAAGGGTGCCGTTATGTACCAGATTTTTACGGACCGCTTTTATAATGGAGATAAATCCAATGATGTAAAAACCGGTGAATATTATTATATTAACCGCCAGACGAAGCAGGTGGAGAACTGGGATAAATGTCCGGAAGATTTTGATGTTGCTAATTTTTATGGCGGTGATCTGCAGGGCGTTTTAGATAAGATGGATTATCTGGAAGAACTTGGTGTGGAAGTTATTTACTTTAATCCGTTGTTTGTGTCTGCTTCCAGTCATAAATATGATACGCAGGATTACGATTATATCGATCCGCATTTTGGCGTGATCGTTGAGGATGGCGGCGAACCGATGCCGCAGGGCTGCACGGACAACCGTCAGGCTTCTATCTATAAAGCGCGTGTGACGAACAAGAAAAATCTGGAAGCCAGCAATGAACTGTTTATCAAACTGGTGGAGGAAGCGCACAGCCGTGGCATGCGTGTCATTCTGGACGGCGTGTTCAACCACTGCGGTTCCTTTAATAAATGGCTGGACCGTGAAAAGATATATGATGAATGTGCTGATTTTGAACCGGGTGCCTTTGCAACGAAAGAGAGTCCGTATCATAGCTATTTCCATTTCCAGAACGACAATGCGTTCCCGGATAATGTGACGTACGAAGGCTGGTGGGGACATGATACTCTGCCGAAACTGAATTATGAAGCGTCTCCGGAACTGGAAGAGTACATTCTGAATGTGGCGAAAAAATGGGTTTCTCCGCCATACAATGCAGATGGATGGCGTCTGGATGTGGCAGCTGATCTGGGACATAGTCAGGAATATAATCATTTGTTCTGGAAAAAGTTCCGCAAAGCGGTGAAAGAAGCAAACCCGGAAGCACTGATTCTTGCAGAGCATTACGGAGATCCGAAAGACTGGCTGCAGGGCGATCAGTGGGACAGTGTTATGAACTACGATGCCTTTATGGAACCAATGACCTGGTTCCTTACAGGTATGGAAAAACACAGTGATGAGTATAAGGATTATATGCTTGGAAATATTGAAAACTATGAGAATGCCATGACACACTATATGGCAAGTTTTGCAACCCCGTCTCTGCAGTGTGCCATGAATCAGTTGTCTAACCATGATCACTCCCGTTTCCTGACACGAACAAACCATAAGGTAGGCCGTGCGGCGCAGCTTGGCACCAAGGCTGCTTCCGAGGGGATCAACAAAGGTGTTATGAAAGAGGCAGTTGTTATTCAGATGACCTGGCCGGGAGCACCAACCCTGTATTATGGAGATGAGGCAGGACTTTGCGGATTTACCGATCCGGATAATCGCCGTACTTATCCGTGGGGCAGAGAAGACAAAGCGCTGATCCGTTTCCATCGTGATATGATTCGGATCCACCGGGAAAACCCGGCGCTGAGAACCGGTTCTGTGAAATTTCTGCGGGGTGAAAAAGATATTCTCTGTTTTGCAAGATTTAACAGAAGTCAGCAGTTTGTGATTGTAATCAATAATGATGCTTATACGAGAAGCATTGAGGTTGGTGTGTGTGGAGCTGGAATTCCGTCCGCCTGTAAGCTGACACAGATCATGTATTCCACGGAAGAAAATTATTCTATGGCGCCTGTTAACTATCAGGTGGAGGGCAGCTACCTGAAACTGACGTTGCCGAAATACTCAGCAGTTGTGCTGAAACATAATACAGAAGAGGACTAAAACAACACACATAAACACTAATTTAATCTGACGGAATTAGTTGTATGAAGGTGGCCACTATGATATACTTTGGTTGCAACTAAAGTAATTGAAACAAAAGGTTTTGGCTATCAGAATACATTACACAGTCAGCAGCAAGACACACAGGTGTGGCTCCTGAAAAAAGTATTCACAGTGAAGCAATCTTCATACTTTCTTCTGTTGTCAAACAAAAAGGCACATGTTACAATGAATGCAGTGGGATATCGCTGGTAATCTTGTAATACCAGAAACATCGTTCAACTAAAAAAAATAACAACAAGATCAATTATAATAATAGCAGCATAATTGATAGGAAGTTCACTGCTTGAACATGTACATCTCATAAAAGGGCAAGGAATTATAAGGAGGAGAATGTTATGCTGGAGAATGACTTGACTAATATTGAAATGCTGATAATGAAATGTATCTGGGATACACCTGAAGAACTGGCCTTGTCACAATTGGTAGCAATGGTGAATGAGCGCTTTGATAAAAGCTGGAGACCTCAGACAATTTCTACCTATTTGGCACATCTGGTAAGAAAAGGTTATCTTACCATGCGCAGATCCGGAAAAGTATTTCTGTATCACCCGGAAGTATCTGAGGAGGCTTATCGTTCTTCTCAGATCAATGAACTGGTTCATTACTGGGGAGATCCGGGAACACCGACAGAATTCCTTTCGGCACTGTTTGTGACTGGTGATAAGGATCATAATACACAAGAAGGTCTGAAGGACTTAAAAGATTTAATGGATGAACTGGATTAATTTTTTCTTTCTCGTAATTATTTTGAATACGTTGACAGGGACGGTAGCCTATTTTCTATGTAAGCTGCTGACCCTGATCGCAAAGAAGCGCAATGCGATACGGATTATTTATCCGTTACATAGAATGGTATTGTTATTTTATATCGTTCCATTTGGATATTTGTATATCCGTTTTAAGTTCCAGATACAATATGGAACACATACGATTGGTGATGGCTTTTATGGAAATTCCATGTTATATCTGTTTCTGGAAGTATGTCTTGCAATCTGGGTGCTTGGAATGATATGGTATGCGGGTTATTACACGCATAAATGGCAGAACTATCGCTGGATCTGCAGAAATAATTTACCGTTTCGCAGTGAAAAATATCGGGAAATGCTGCAAAATTTGTATCCGAATAAAAATTGGAAACGAATAACTTTCTGCACAAATTTTACGATAAAATCACCATGCGTGATGGGAGCTTTTTCGCAGAAAATTGTGCTTCCGGAAATTGAATATTCAGATGAGGATATGAAGATTATCCTGATGCATGAGGGAATGCATATCGTGCGAAAGGACAACCTTGGGAAAAAATTGCCCTGGGAATTATATTAGTTAACTGGTTTAATCCGATTTTACACTTTTACCTGGATGATCTTGATGCCTGGTCAGATATTGCCTGTGATATTCGTGTGTGTAAGCAATACTTCATGGGGAAAGCCAAGGTGTATTTTAATCTGTTGCGTAGAGCAAGTGAGAGTGGCCAAACTGTATTACCACCTTTTGTTTCACAACTGAACAATGAGGAATCATTGAGAAGGAGAGTGGAGTATATGATTAAATGGCAGAAAAGCGGGAAAAGAACCTGCCTTAGTGTGGCTTTGGCAATGGCACTGATTATTGGAAGTTCAGTGACGGCATTTGCATCCAGTGTACAGGTTTCTAATCAGCAGAATAATCTGTATCGAGAAACAAGAATGCTAAATGTTAGCGATGAGTTTGATACTCAGTCAGAACAATATGTGATTCCAGCAGATCAGGTGGATGAAGAAAAGTGGAACAATGCAATTGTAATGGAAGAAGAATCCATTGAACCATTATCTGTGCAGAAGAATTTTGACTGGAAGGTTCCTGCAAATAATTTTGCACGTTCTGCAGGGTTTATTAAGAAAAAGGGAACAAGTATCTCGGTATCTTGCTATATTTATTCTGATCGGTATCAGCGTGTCGGAATCCGTAGACCAGATGGTTCCATGCTTTATGTGAATGGATTTCATAACGTAGCATCTACATTTCCGTGCGATGCGACAGGAACCTATTATGTGTTTGTTGAAAACATCACGTCTACTCAGATCCGTGCTGCAGGATATTACGTAAAATAAGAGTTATATTCTTTAATTACGAAGAACAATTAAGAGAGAATAATACATACCACCGGGCAGCTGTAGAAGCTGCCCGGCGTATTTAAAAGTAGAAAACGAAAGACTGGAGGAGTCGTCGGATCTGTGCTTTGCATATGGCACAGTTCTGACGGCTCTTTTTGTCTGATTAAGTTGATGGATTTTGTAATAATCAACATTAACAATTCCATTAAAAAGAAATGTATATTTTTGCACCATTTGTCGAATTTTGTCGAAATCGTGTCGAACCCTGTCGACAGCACCCGGAATCCCATTTTTTTTCGGAAAAAACACTTGAAACCTACAAGACTAGATTGATAAAATAGTCGCACGCAAGGATGCTGCTATCCTAAGCGCAATATTACAGGATTAGGAGAAAAGAGATGGAAACAAGAGTATCAATCAGAGACATTGCAAAAATTCATGTAAAACAGCAGTTAGAACGAAAGAAAGCAATTTTATTAAATCTGGAACTGGATGCCTGTGCGCGCCAGGGAGTCGAATGGAAACCGACCGAAGGTATTCTTTCAATGGAAGACCGCATCCGGTATGAAATGGATCAGAAAGTGACATTGCCGAACGAGACTTTTACCAAGCAGTTTTCTCTGCCAAATTATTTCAGAGGTGAAAATGCATACATGGACAAAGGATGTCATGTGCAGAAGCGTGAACTCCCGATGGAGCACATTCCAGGTGTCGCGTCTGTGTACTGTGGGGAGCCGAAGGAATGGATGGCCTTTACAAGTAATTTTGACATTGCGCTGTTTTATGCGTGTTGTACATGGGATGAGACAGATCAGGAGTGGCGCCCACTGATGGAAAAGGAAATTTACGGTCCGATTGGTGAAGATGGCGCGGATTACCGTTATGGTGTAATCTATATGGCGGATGCCACAGACCACGGATTTCGCGGTTCCTACGATGAGACACCGGAGTATCATGTGATGACACCTGCGGGAAGTCTGCTTCCGGGGAAAAACAGCCAGTACATATTTGCAATGCGGATGAGAGACACCGAAGGGCTGCAGACGGATCAGCGTTTTGAACGTTTGGTGTTTGAACATAGCGAGAAGCTTTGCAGGGATGTGTACGAACTTGTGACAGGCGAGCCATATGTTCAAAGAAATTTAAGAAAATAAATTGTTGAGTTTTTTATCTGTGTGCGTTATTATATTTGCATGCATGCGAGAATTGTATGCGTATTTTTAACAAGAATGGCAATGAAAACAGCATGGAGATAAAAAATGGCGAGAAACAAAAAGATATCTAAGAAACAAAGACGAAAACGGAAACTGATTTTATTTATTATTGAGATTATTATTTTGATTCTGGTAGCAGGTGCATTATTCCTGTTTAGCAAGCTGGATAAGATTAACACGAAGACACTGGATGCATCCAAAGTCGGAAAAAGTGATGTTTCGGCAGAAACGCAGAAAACTTTTGAAGGTTATACGACAATCGCATGTTTTGGTCTGGATAACCGTGAGCAGGGCGTGTACGAAACTGGTAACAGCGATACGATCATGATCATGAATATCAACAATGACACGAAGGAAGTAAGCCTTATGTCTATCTATCGTGATACATATCTGAACGTTGCCGGAAAAGGTGAGGAAGAGAAATTCCGAAAAGCAAATTCCGCATATGCATACGGAGGTCCTGAGCAGGCAGTTACAATGCTGAACCGTAACCTTGATATTGATATTGACAATTATGTTGCTTTTGACTTTAAAGCGGTTGCAGAAGCCATTGATATTCTCGGTGGTGTAGACATCAATGTCGAGACAGAGGAAGAACGTAAATATCTGAATGATTACGTATCTTACACCAGTGAGTATGTTGGCGGCAGCAATGCTGAAGTTGAGCATACCGGATTACAGACACTGAATGGTGTACAGGCGGTTTCTTACGCTCGTATCCGTTATACCAAGGGCGATGATTATAAACGTGCAGAGCGTCAGCGTCGTGTTCTGACTGAAATGATCAAGAAAGCAAAGAAAGCAAATCTGTCCGAGGTTAACGAACTGATCAATACCATATTCCCGCAGATTTCTACTGATTTATCAAAGAAAGATATTATCAGTATGGCATCTGTTATGCTCAAATATGATATGGCAAACAGTGGCGGATTCCCATACAGTCGTGATACCTTTACACCTAGCAAAAAGCTGGGAAGTGTGGTTGTGGCGTGTGACCTTGAATCGAATGTCATTGAGCTGCATAAGCGTTTATTTGGAACGGAAGATTATCAGCCATCTGAGACCGTAAAGGAATACAGTGAAAAAATTGTGGATGAAAGCGGATACACGGCAGATCACAATGCGGATACCCGATTTAGTGATCAGGACGATTTCTTTGGAAACGGCACAAGTACACAGACCGAATCTGATGATACCTCAAGTAGCTCGGAGGGAACGACGGAATGATACGTTTGTTCATATGCCCGAAATGCGGGTGGTTGCGGACTGTTTCGAGAAGAAGCGGCGTGGAATGTTTTAAATGTGAAGGCGCAGAAATGCAGCCGGTGAAACTGGAATATTCCAGATACGTGAAAATGTCGGAGCAGGAACGCAAAGACTATGTGGACAGCTGGATGTATATACATCGGATAAAGTAAATACATGAAAACGGAGACATCTTTCATGCAGGAAACTGTGTGGAGGATGTTTTTTGTTTGATGGAAATTACGATGAATTTCCTATCAAACAAAAGCACTTCGTGCAAACGATGCTTTTGATATATGATGATAATCGTTTCATAATTACCAAAAATATTGCAAATATTTTTACAATTTTGGTTAATCTGTTTCTGCTATAACTGCTATAATTGCGTTGTAACAAATAAGGAACTACTTAACAAAACCTCTTTGTAGAAGGCTGCTAAGCAATTCAGATTTTTGGAGGAAAAGATAAATGAATACTTTAAAAGCTGAAAAAAGAAGCATGGATGTCAAAGCAAAGAAACTCAGAAGAGAGGGATTCGTAACAGGTAACCTGTTCGGTAAAGAAATCGAAGGCTCCGTTCCGTTGAAAATGGACAGAATCGAAGTTGAGCGTCTGTTGAAGACAGATCACAAGGGAAGCCAGATCATGCTGAACGTAGAAGGACAGGATTACGATGTTCTGATCAAAGAGGTAGATTATAATTCGATGAAACGCTGTGTTGATGAGATTGATTTCCAGGCACTGGTAAGTACCGAGAAAGTTCACTCAACAGCTGCAGTTGTAATTGCAAACCGTGAAAAAGTCCTGGAAGGTGCTTTACAGGAGTGCTTAGAGGAAATTGAATACAAAGCATTACCGGCGGCATTGGTTGACCATGTTACCGTTGATGTAGCAGGTATGAAAGTTGGCGACGTTATCCGTGTCAAAGATCTTGAGATTACTAAGAACCCGGATGTCGATGTTCACACCGATCCGGAAGCTATCGTTGTCATGGTTGATGCGATCAGAAACAGCATCCCGGAGGATGAGACAGCTGACGAAGAAGCAGAGGCAGAAGCATAAGAGCCCAATTTTCAATTCGCTGAATAATGTTAAAAAAAGGGGATCACAGAGTTAAGCGCTGTGGTCCTCTTTTTGTTTGATAGGAAATTTTAGTGCAAAAATCGGACAATTCATGGAAGAGTATTAGTTTTACTTATCGTGTACACAAAAAAGATACACAGAATTCTGCAAAAATATATTGTGCAAGATATATGATATATGGTAATATAAAACATATAAGAGTGCAAAATAAAAAAAGCAGGAGGATTACGATAATGGAAAAATTATTAATTTTAAATCCGGGTTCTACTTCTACAAAAATCGCATATTACGAAGATGAACAGCAGATCTTTGTAGAGAGCATTTCCCATTCCGCAGATGAGATCGCAAAATACGACCTGATCGTAGACCAGTACGAATTCCGTAAAGATATGATCATGGAAGTTCTGAAAGAGAAAAATGTAAAACTGGAGAATCTGACAGGTATCGTTGCCCGTGGTGGATTACTTCCGCCTCTGAAAGCAGGCGCATACCGCGTAAATGATGACATGGTATGGCAGCTGAAAAACAAACCGGCGATGGAGCATGCGTCCAACCTTGGTGCTGTAATTGCAGATGCAATCGCAAAACCACTTGGAATCCCGGCTTTCATTTATGACGGTGTAACAGTTGATGAGATGATGCCGATCCTGAAGATCACAGGTCTGAAAGAGATTACAAGAAAAGGTATCGGTCACAACCTGAATACAAGAGCAGCTGCAATGAAATATGCTCGTGAGAACGGTAAAGAGTACAAAGACTGCAAGCTGATCGTAGTACATCTTGGTGGTGGTATTTCTGTAACATTACAGTATGGCGGAAAAGTTGCAGATATCATCAACGATGAGGACGGTCCATTCGCTCCGGAGCGTGCAGGTGGTCTTCCGGTTCAGTCTCTGATCAAATATTTTGGACAGAGTGGCATGACTACAAAAGAAATGCTGAAAAAAATGAAGAGCCGTGGTGGTCTCGTAGCACATCTTGGTGTAAATGACAGCCGTGAAGTTGAAAAAATGATCGAGAATGGCGATGAGCATGCAAAACTGATCTATGATGCAATGGCATTAAACGTAGCACGTAAGATCGGTGAGGAAGCTGCAACAGTTGCAGGTGATGTAGAAGCAATCATCCTGACAGGTGGAATCGCATATTCCGAGTACTTCACAAACGAAGTAAAGAAAAATGCAGAGTGGATCGCTCCGGTTATTGTATATCCGGGAGAGAATGAGATGGAATCTCTGGCACTTGGCGGACTTCGTGTACTGCGTGGGCAGGAAGAAGCACACGAGTTTGTAAGAACTGAGTAATCAACATTTTCGTTTAGAAGTCCGAAAGGATTTTCTATAAAGGGAGTATTTTTTTATTACATAAATTAAGAACGCCTGTATTTTTTCTCAGGGAGCGATTGGTAGCGACCGAGACAAAATACAGGCGTTCAATTTAAAAACCTAAAACTTAAAAATTAAAAAAATATATAAACACACTGAGAAAACGTCAATTCTGTTTAAGACGCAATCCGTCGAATCACTTTTGTAGATCTGGAGCCGTGTGCGATCGGTTTCCATTCCACTTTCTTAAACATTGCTACAAATGCGATCGGAATATAAGTCAGCATATAAAGAGGGAATGTGAACATATACCCGATTTTTTTATACCATGCCATATGGATATGATTCCATTCTGTCAGTGTCGTATAAATGCCGAGGACAAGCATTGCGGCAGAGGTATTTACCGTAAATTTTCCGACACAAAGCAGTGCTGAAGTAAAATCCTGTGCAGTCAACAGAGCAAGGATTGTCAGTGTCAGTCCTGCAAAGGTGGCCACCATGGTCAGGATAAAGGCCGGAAGATTAGACATCAACATGTCGAAACAGGAGAAGCCACCTTTTTTGCCGACTTTGGATAATAACTGTCTGCCGTATTTTTTGTATACCTGGAAATAACCTTTCACCCAGCGCATACGCTGATGCCAGGATACCGAAAGTTTGGTTGGCTGCTCATCAAAAAATTCTGCGCGCTCACAGTAACCGATTTTTATACCGTTTGCAATGCAGTCAGCGGTAAATTCAATATCCTCCGTTAAAAGGAAGAACTTCCAACCGTCATTTTTTTCAATCAATTCACGGGAGATCATATAACCCGTTCCGGATACCATACAGCTGTTGCCTGTTCTCATTCTGCCACGGTTCAAAAACTGTGCTTCATGTAAGAACCATAGACCATAGCCGTGGGAAATCCAGTTATCACCAAAGTTTTTGGAGTTACGGTAGCTTGTAACGGCGTCGTATCCGTCGTTAAATGTCTTGTTCATCTCTGTTATGTAATTTTCATCCAGAATATTATCTGCGTCAAAAATAAAGAATCCATCGTAATCTTCCAGATTGTTACTGAGTGAAATCTGATCCAGTAAATACTTTAATGCGTATCCTTTTCCGACCTGAACCCGGTTAAAACGTTCATATACATAAACGCCGTGTGCATAAGCAACGTCTGCAGTGGAATCTGTACAGTTGTCGGCAACAACATAAATATCGACCAGCTCGGACGGATAATTCTGTGCGTGAATGCTGTCTAACAATTCGCCAAGTACATTTTCTTCATTTCTGGCTGCAATCAGTACGGCATAACGATGAAGCTGTAACGGTTTGTGTGGTTTTTCCTTCTTAATATACGGTGCGATCAGGTAGACAATCTGATAAGCAAAACAGGCAATGAATGCAAATAAGATTGACCAGTTGATCACACGGGTGATTGTAACTAACATAATTGGTCCCTCCCTGTGTGTTTGTATTTTTTTCTTTGTTGTAACCAATATAACAGTTAAATGTTAGGATTTATGGCGGCAATCCTTAACGATTCTTTAAGAAAAAAGGTTAAAAATATAAAGAATGAGAAAATGTGCTATCTTCATAAATCGTTAAGAATTTGGCGTGGTTTCCGGAAAGAATTGTCTGTTAAAGTGTCAGCATAAAGGAATTGCGGGAAATGATTCCTTTTCGAATGCATTCAAATCGAGTATAATAACGGGGAGGTGAAAGATTATGATAAATATTTTAGTATGTGATGATGATAAAGATATTGTAGATGCCATTGAAATCTATCTGGCTCCGGAAGGATACCATATTTTAAAGGCGTACGATGGCATTCAGGCCATCGAGATGATGCGAAGCAACGATATTCAGCTTCTGATCATGGACGTTATGATGCCGCGTATGGACGGTATCCGGGCCACGTTAAAAATCCGTGAAGAATCAAACATTCCAATCATTATTCTTTCCGCGAAAACGGAGGATACGGATAAGATTTTCGGATTAAACGTAGGAGCAGATGATTATGTGACAAAGCCATTTAATTCTCTGGAACTTGTGGCGAGGGTAAAATCGCAGCTGCGTCGTTATACAAAATTGGGGACAATGACGCCGGAAACAGTATCCAATGTTTACCGTACAGGCGGACTGGAGATCAACGATGATATGAAACAGGTCACCGTCGATGGCAGAATCGTAGAAAAATTAACACCAATTCAATATAATATCCTTCTTTTCCTGACAAAAAACAAAGGAAGAGTGTTTTCCATTGAACAGATTTATGAAAATATCTGGAACGAAGATGCCATCAATGCAGATAATACCGTAGCGGTACATATCCGACATATCCGGGAAAAAATTGAGATCAATCCAAAGGAACCGCGTTATCTGAAAGTGGTATGGGGAATCGGCTACAAGATGGAGGATATTAAAGTCGAGTAGAACAGGAGATTCTTTATGAAGAAAAAACATTTTTTCAGTGTATGGGCAAAAACACTGACAACGGCGGCGCTTCTGATCGCTGGCGGTCTGACTGCAGTCTGTGCCGGATGGAGTATGGCTGGGCTTTCTTCCGGCATGAATGTGAATGAGATTATGAGCCCGGTTTCCTATGAGGAAAGTCAGAAGGCAGAGCGCTATGTGAGACGGGAACTACAGGATCAGCTGGGTAAATTCAGTTCTGAAAATAAAATTTTGAAAGGAAGTGCTTATAATGGTGATCTGACCCTGGATATATCTAATCTGAATGATGGTGTATTTGCAGAGAACAAAAATCAGAATCTGGAATATAAACTGTCTGATCTGGATGCATTTTACAATTCTGATGGCTATCCAATCCTTCGCTGGCTGACGCAGACAAAACATGAGTATGTGTATGATGTATACGAAGAAGGTGATGAGACTGATACCAGCGACTATAAGACTTCTGACTCCAGTACGGAAACTACAACTGTTCCTACAGCGGAATCTGCCGCAGATACCAATATTCCGGAACCGGTGAATGTAGAAACGACGGATATCAGTTACTGGTTTAACGAAGGTGATGGAAGTACCGGTGACAACAGACATCCGGAAGCATATGATTCTTATCAGGTGAAATGTTATAATAATGAATCGGACGTAGTCTATGCAAACGGAATTGATGTTGAGCAGAAATTTATCAAAAATATCAACGGTGTGACGCTGGCTGAGTATGCGCGTGAAAATGATCAGCTGAATCTGCTTTCCGATTATTATGAAGATTTGCTGGAGGCAGCAAGTCAGGTACACGATCTGGTAAACCAGACGCAGAGTATACAAAAGCAGTATGACAATACGAATGTATATGTATATCTGGTAAACGAAGATGATGGCACTATATATACGAATGTGCCGGCCTGGAATACAGAACAGGCCATGTCCCTTGACCAGCTGGAAGAACAGTATCAGAGCAAAGATTATTCTGCACAGGGGAAATACCTGTATCTGATGGTGGACGAGGCATCCGGAGATAGTTATGCATCTGTAACTTTCATGGCAGATGAACTAAAGGGAATGATCAGAGATATTATGGGAGACGGCAACTGGAGGCTTTTTGCCGGACTTGATACCAATTATCATTGCAGAACATCGCAATCCTATTATGATTCCATGTATTATACGGCTTATCAGGATATATCCGGACAGATTGCATTTAACTTTGGAAATGGCGAATACCGCATAAATGTTTTCGCAGCTATCTGGGTATTCTTAAGCCTGGCAATTGTAATGATTATCATGATCGGAGTACAGACCGGACGCAGACCGGAAGATGACGAGATTCATCCGGTACTCATGGATAAGTTCCCAATCGAGATTTTGATGATCAAGGATATGATTCTCTGGGTTGCACTGGTTGTTGGATATGCGGAATCCGTTGTTCACATTTCCTCTAATTACAGATATTATTACAGTACATTGCCGTCTGCGTTTGGAAATGCCATGGCACAGTGTACGGTTTTAGGAGTCCTGGCAGCCGTATTGTTCGCATGGAATGTGAAGAGTTATGGACGAAGGATCAAAGAACGTAAACTTGGCGGAAGTATCATCGCAAGTATTACGCATGCAATAAAAAGAACGGTAGATGCTTCCAGAAAAACAATTCAGGATTCTTACCGTGCCCAGAAAGCAAACAAACAGCTTCTGATCGCATATATCGTGCTGATCGGTGCACAGACCATTTTTATGTGGATCATCTGTGTATTGGGAGTCAACTACATGGGCGGACTGGCATTTATCTTCTTTGTGCTTATGGTTTTATTTGATATTTTTGTTTATCTGAAAATGTTAAAGAGCACAAGTGGAAAAGAAGCCATCAAGGACGGTATCCAGCAGCTTGCAGCAGGTAATCTGGATTACCGTATCAATACCGAGCACATGTCCGGAGAAAATCTGGAACTGGCAGAAGAAATCAATAAAGTTCGTGATGGTGTGGAAAAAGCAGTCGACGCAGAGATGAAGAGTGAACGTCTGAAAACAGACCTGATCACTAACGTATCTCACGATATCAAGACACCACTGACTTCCATCATCAACTATGTGGATATTTTAAAACGTGAAAACATTCAGGATGAGCGGATCGCCGGTTATATTGAAATCCTGAATCGCAAAGCACTTCGTCTGAAACAGCTGACAGAGGATCTGGTGGAGGCTTCCAAGATCAGTTCCGGAAATATTACCCTGACGATGCAGGAAATTAATCTGAAGCAGCTGATCAAGCAGACAAACGGTGAATTTGAAGAAAAATTTGAAGCAAAGAACCTGGATCTGATCTGTAATCTGCCGGAAGAACAGATGCTGATCATGGCAGATGGACGCCGGATGTTCCGTGTCATCGAAAACTTGTATAACAATGCGGCAAAATATGCAATGCCGGGCACCAGAGTGTATGTAAACGGAAGTATTGAGGGTGATACCGTCGTATTTTCCATGAAAAATGTGTCCGAGAATCCGCTAAACTTTAAGGCGGATGAGCTGATGGAGCGTTTTGTACGGGGCGATGTGTCCAGAAGTACAGAGGGCAGCGGATTAGGCCTTGAGATTGCGAGAAACCTTACTATTATGCAGAAAGGCACCTTTGATCTGTATCTGGATGGAGATCTGTTCAAAGTAACGATCACATTCCAGAAAATCAAAAAAGAGGAACAGAATCCAAAGACAGAAAAGCCAGAAGCATAAGTAAAAACAGAAAGCCGTGGGCATTCTTAAATGATTGAACTTTAGCATTGTGGAGATGCGTAGAAGAATGAAGTCATGAATCCGGTTGAAGAAAAGAGATGGACAGACGTAAGAAAAAGTTACGGAAGTTCATCTCTTTTTTTAGGAATGCCATGTTGCGGATTGTGTCGAAATTTTACGATGAGATTTTCTTGAGTACGGGCATAAATGTGCTACAATTAATGTAACAGTAATAAAGGAGGATTTTATCGTGAAAAAAGTACGATATATGATTTCAGATGCGGCAAATATGATGCAGGTAGAGTCGCATGTGTTACGTTACTGGGAAGAGGAACTGGATCTGGAAGTCCCACGCAATGAGATGGGACACCGTTACTATACCGAAGAGAATATACAGCAGTTTCGTCAGATTAAGAAATGGAAAGAAGAGGGCTATCAGCTTAAAGCCATTAAAATGATGCTGCACAATGAAAATCCGGACTGCGAGGAATTTTTACATGAAACTAAGGCAAACAGCCAGACCGGACAGACATCTGCAGTGCAAAATGAAAAAAATACGACAATGCCTTCGCCTGATCAGCTGCCTCAGGTGAAAATAGGTGGACAAGTTCTGCAGGCGGAGGCGGCAAAGGACATGACACGGCTGGAACAGTTTCAGCTTATGATGAATGACATTGTGCGAAATGCCATCGCCGAGAACAATCAGGCACTTGGACTGGCTGTCGGCGAGCAGGTAGGAGAAAAAGTCATCAAAGAAATGAATTATCTCATGCGTGAGCAGGAAGATGCACAGGAAGACCGCTTCCGAAAACTGGATGAGGCCATCCGAAGCAGACAGATGCAGAAGCGACGATTGCGGAGGGAGAAAAAACAGAAGGCACCGAAGGAGAAAAAGTCCCGGGGACGTTTTCGAACCGGGGAAAGCACGCTTTGAGGTGGCTGAAAATTTAGGCCACGCAGTGCTACGGCGTAGATGGAACAAAGCAGAAACGAACTCCAACGAGAGAACCATTGTAAAATTTTCGTTGTGACTGCTGCGTCTAGCCCGACCGCGGGAGTGTGTCTGAGCCCGCTGGTTTTGCGGGCGAGTTCGCGGGAGCGGTCGGAAATAAGTGACGCAGTGGTCACAGAAAATTTTTCAGGTTCTTGTTGGAGTTCGTTTCTGCTTGTTCCAAACTACCCAAAACAAGATTTTGATGGTATCATAGAGAGAAAGAAAAACACAGGAGAAGACTAAATATGTACATTATTCCAAAACCACAACAGTGGTATGAGAAAGAGGGAACGTTTATATTAAAATACGATCGGAGAATTGTGCTGGGCTGTAATTGTCCACAGGAGGTTTATGAGGATGCGCAGATTCTGCAGCAGGATCTGGCGGATTATGCAGGTTTTTCCATGCATATCCGCCGTGGAATCCCGGAAAATGGTGATATCTGTCTGCAGTTAGGGGAGCACATGGCAGAACAGGAGTACACACTGCTTGTTCAGGCGCAGGGCATCTGTATCACCGGCGGCAGCGCCTGTGGCATTTTTTATGGAATCCAGACGCTGCGTCAGATCATTCGGCAGTGCGGATGTTGTATTCCGCATACAATTATTGTGGATCAGCCGGAAATTTTGCACCGTGGTTTTTATCACGATGTGACCAGAGGACGGATCCCGACCATGGATTATCTGAAAAAACTGGTAGACCGCATGGCTTTTTACAAGCTGAATCAGCTGCAGCTTTATATGGAGCATACTTTTTTATTTCGGGGATTTTCAGAAGTTTGGAGGGATGACACGCCGCTGACGGCGGAGGACATTCTGGAACTGGATGCGTACTGTAGAAAAAGGCATGTGGAACTGGTTCCGAGCATTGCCTGTTTTGGACATCTGTATAAAGTACTTCGGACAAAAACGTATCGTGCGCTGTGTGAGATGCCAGGAATGGAAACCGAGCCATTTGGTTTTGTGGAACGGATGCGGCATCATACCCTGGATGTATCAAATCCGGAGAGTTTGCGGTTGGTAAAATCCCTGATTGACGAATTTATGCCGCTTTTTACAACGCAGTATTTTAATATTTGTGCGGATGAAACCTTTGATCTTGGAAAGGGAAAAAGTGCAGCACTGGCAGAAAAAAAAGGAACACAGCGTCTGTATCTGGATTTTGTAAAAGAACTTTGTGAATATGTGGTGAGCAAAGGAAAAACACCGATGTTCTGGGGGGATATCATCGGTGAGTTCCCGGAGGCAGTGCAGGAGTTACCGAAAGAAACAATTTGTCTGAATTGGGGTTATGATGCGGATTGGCCGGAGGATTCGACACGAAAATTATCAGAGGCGGGAGCAAGACTTTATAACTGCCCGGGAGTCAGCGGTTGGGATCAGCTGGTGAACCAGATTCGTGTTTCTTATGAAAATATCAGCAGAATGTGTCGGTATGCGCATACTTACAAGGCAGAGGGAGTGTTGAATACAGACTGGGGTGACTGCGGACATATCAATCACCCGGATTTCAGTCTGCCGGGAATGATTTACGGAGCAGCTTTTTCCTGGAATTTGGACATCCCGGAATTTGAAGATATGAATCGTCAGATTTCAAGAGTTGCCTACGGAGATGAGACAGGAACACTGGTGTCTTTGTTGGCGCGCATTTCTGAAAGCTGGAAATTTACCTGGAGAAATGCAGTAGATTGGTTAGAACAGGCGCCAGATGTACGGTTAGAATCTGCTGAGGTATATGGGAAAGCTGTGGAGGATCTGGAACAGATCCAGACAGAATTGTATCAGTCTATCACGCACCTCCCAATCGCGCAAAGAGGACAGATCCATGCATACCTGATCGCTGTAAAGGGAATGATTTTACTGCAAAAGATTGGTATTGTATTGACGGATAAAGGAAGTATTTCTGAAATGCAGGAAGAAGAATGCTTGTCAGAAAAAGGACAAAATAAGTCAGAAGACGAGCGTTGGAATCCAGAGAAAGAACAAAACATGTCAGAGGATGAGCGTTGGAATCTGGCAGAATTACTGGAATACTGGCTGCATGATTACAAGGAACTCTGGCGCAGCACGAGCCGGGAATCAGAACTTTTCCGGATTCAGCATGTGATCTGTGCCTATGCGGACTGGCTGCGAAGTTAAGTATGACATTGGGCTGTTTTTCAGGAAAATAGCGTTAGCGTTTCACATGCAGTGGGTTTGTACATTCCTGAGAACTGGAAATTCTTAAGAAAAATTCAGAAATTCAATAGAGGATTTTCAAAATTCTTTGTTATACTAGTCAAGTCACAAAAAAAGAGAAAAAGAGTTTGAGCGCGGATGATGCGTGCGTTAATGAATGTGACTTGGAAGGGCAGACGAGAATGAAAATGACAGAACAGAGAAAAAAGAATTTGATCCAGACCATGATATATACAGCCATTCTGGTTGCATTGTTTGTATGTCTGATCGGGCTGATCCTGCCGGAGGGATGTTTTTACGGTTCTACGACAGACTGGTACAATCAGCATGTAACACTGGCAGAGACAATCCGCAAGACATGTTTGCAGGAAAAAACGCTGGCGTCGGCATGGATTTCTCTTGGGGGAGGAAGCAACGGTTTTCAGTTTGCGTATTATGGATATTACCGGCCGGATATTATCATTGGATGTCTGCTTCCACAGGTGCCGATGACGGTTTTGATTCCGCTTTATGCGCTGTGCTGCTATCTGGCAGCAGTTTTGCTGATGGAATACTGGCTGCGGCTGGAAGGGCTTTCTCCGTTCGTGGCATTTTTCGGAAGTATGCTGTTTTTGCTGGCAGACTGTTTTTTTCAGACACATCGTCAGATTATGTTTGTAAATTATCTGCCGTTTCTGATTCTGGCATTGATCTTCCTGAAAAAAAGAAGATTTGCGTTGATGTCAGTTAGCCTGACGCTGGTTTATCTGCATAGTTTTTATTATGCGATCGCCTGTCTGGCGGTCATTGGATGGTTTGCCATCGGCATGCTGCGCAGGGAGGACAAAACAGGGAAGAAGAAGCTGCTGTTTCAAGGTGTGGTAAGTGTATTTTTGTCTGTGGGAATGGCGATGATGCTGCTTCTGCCTACGTTTCTGGCAATTTTGGAGCACAGACACAGCGGAGAAAAGGCGACAACGATGGCGGATCTGATTGTACCAAATGCGCAGAATCTGCTGTATTCTCCGTATGGAATGGGACTTACGATCATTTGTGCGTATCTGTTGCTTCTGGGACTTACGATTCATGAAGTGCGCTGGCAGTGTGCCCTGCTTCTGGCGGGCAGTCTGTTTGGAGTAGCTTCTTATATATTGAATGCGACATTGTATGCCAGAGGAAAAATTCTGATTCCATTTGTACCGGTTGTGATTTTGTATTGCATGAAGATTTTTCAGAAGATCCGGTGTGGGGAAGTGCGCTGGCAGTTCTGGCCTTTTGTGCTTCTGGCGGTTGAAATTTTTACTCAGCGGAATGAAATCTGGTTTGCGGGAATTCTGTTTGATCTGATCGTACTTTGCGGGATTGCTGTGATCGATCTGATCTGGCGCAAAGCAACGGGAATGATGGGCGCAGGCCGTATGTTTACCGGGGAAACCGGTCTGGTGCGGTATCTGCCGCTGCTTGTAATGCCATTTCTGATTTTTCTGTGTGTGGCTGCCGGAGAGGGATGGCGGGGCATTCCAAATAAAGATGCCAGTCAGCTGGCAGGCTCGAAATCGGCAGAACTGGTAAATTTTCTGATGGGAACGGAGAAGGAAACGCAGAACAGTTCTGCATCGGCAGAAAACAGTACAGACCAAAAGAAAAAAGATGATCAGAACAAAAACGCGGATCAGATACAGGAAGAAGAGAACTTTACAGAGGAAGAGCTTCAGACCCTTTGTGGGAATAAATTGTATCGCTGCGATAAACTGACAGATACCAAGACAGAGTGCAATGCATTGCAGTTTTATGGTCAGCAGAGTGCAAATATGTATTCTTCCGTGACGAATCCGCTATATCAGAATTTTTACTATAGTGTTGTGAAAATGCCGATTCAGATTAACAACCGGACCGCTCTGCTGGAGGAGCGCAATCCACTGTTTGCACAGCTGATGGGTGAGCGTTATATTCTGACGACGGAAAACAAAATGCCATACGGATATGCTGTGCTTTTACAGAAGGGAAAAAATGTGATTGCGGAAAATCCAAATGTGCTGCCAATCGCATATACGACATCGGATACTATTTCAAATACACAGTTTGAAGCACTGAATGATACGGAAAAAATGTCGGCGCTGAGCCGTTACACGGTAGCAGGAAGCGGAGAACAAAACGAAGTGAATGTTTCTGAAATGGAGCAGATTTCGTTGCCGTCACTTGATTCGGAAGATGTCAGTGTGACTGGTGATGTTCAGATCAAGACGTTGAAAAATGGGTACAGCATTCAGGCTGGAGAAGGCGGCGGTGTGCTCCGTATGCCTTTGGATTCGAATATGAAAAACGGCACGTTATATTTCCGGTTTGATGTGAAAAACCGTACCGAAAATGCGGTTATTATTTCAGCAAATGGCAGAAAAAATAAACTGTCAGGGGCAACGGCGCCTTACCCAAATGAAAACGATTGTTTTTCCTATATGCTGAAAGAAAAGGGAAATGATAAATATATCTCTCTGAAGTTATCTGCAGGTACTTATGATCTGACTGATATGGAATGTTACCGTCTGCCGACAAAGCTGTTTAAGGAAAAACAGGTGGAAGCGATGGAACTGCAGCCAGAAACAAAGTGGGAGTCAGACAGTATCTTAAACGGTACGGTAACTGCCAGGGAAGATGGGTATTTTGTGACATCCATTCCAATGCAGAAAGGTTTGAAACTGTATGTGGATGGCAAAGAGACAAAGCTCGAGATCGTGAATACTGCGTTTGCGGGTGCAAAAATTTCCGCGGGATTCCATTCGATCGATCTGCGGTTTGATGCGCCGGGACAAAAATATGGTAAGAGGGCAAGCTTGTTGTCAGCAGTACTGTTTGTGATCTGGGAAGCAGGAACTGTACTATATAAGAAGAAAAGAAAGCAGGAATTAAGCCCAGACAGGTAAAACATTTGACAAATGAATACTGAAAATAACAGTGATAGAAGAAAATTGTGAATAACAGATTGGAATGAAAATGGATGCCTTATCTGGTGTCCATTTTACTTTGTAAAAAAATCTCTTTTTTTTAATAAAATTGGTAGCACCAATGTATTGAAATTATTGAAAAATATGATATAATAGTTGATAAACTGAATTGCATTTTTAGGGAAAAATAATTACTATAAAATGTAGACTTTTTGACCAGGGAAAAGAGGCGTTGTTATGAAATATATTCGTCAATTTGTCATTATTCTTTTTATTTCTTTTATAGGAGAAGTTTTGAAATATGTATTGCCGCTGCCGATTCCGGCAAGTATTTACGGACTGGTACTGATGTTTATTTTGTTAGAGACAAAAGTACTGAAAGTGGAAGCGGTTCAGGATGCGGGGAAATTTCTGATCGAGATCATGCCGATGATGTTTATCCCGGCTGGTGTTGGTCTGCTGAATGCATGGGATAAGTTAAAACCAGTGTTGATTCCGGTTATTGTGATCCTGTTTATCTCAACGATCGTAGTTATGGGAATATCCGGAAGAGTAACACAGACGATGATTGAAGCAGAGGAGCGTAAGAAAAATGAAGGACATTCTGAGTAATTCTATGTTTTTCGGCGTACTGGTGAGTATCCTTGCATATGAAGTCGGTGTACTGCTGAAAAAGAAATTAAAATTTGCACTGTTAAATCCGTTGCTGATCTCCATTGTGATCATTATTCTGATCCTTGTAGGATTTCATATCGATTATGATACATACAACGATGGCGCACAGCTTTTGAGTTATTTGCTGACTCCGGCAACGGTATGTCTGGCAATTCCGCTGTATGAGCAGATGGAGCTGCTGAAGAAAAACTGGAAAGCTATTATCGGTGGTATCGTGGCGGGTGTTCTGACCAGTTCAATCTGTATTTTAGTGCTGTGTCTGATCTTTCGACTGGAGCATGATATGTATGTTACCCTGCTGCCGAAATCCATCACGACAGCAATCGGTATGGGAGTATCAGAAGAATTGAACGGTATCGTAACCATCACCGTTGCGGTTATCATCATTACCGGCGTGATTGGAAATGTGCTGGCAGATTTTGTATACAAGTTGTTCCATGTTACCCATCCGGTGGCAAAAGGAGTCGGACTTGGTACATCAGCTCATGCGATCGGTACGGCAAAAGCGCTGGAAATGGGTGAGATTGAAGGGGCCATGGGAGGATTATCCATTGCCGTAGCAGGTATTTTAACCGTTATCGCAGCACCGATTTTTTCGCATATTATATAGGAGTGATGGATATAATCCCATAGAGGTGAATTGGATTCCAGTATGTTATTGGAAGCGCTGAGTAAAAAATTATATGCTCTCTTTCAGATAGGCAGAACTGTTTATTTGAAAGAGGGCATTTGTTTTTATCAGTGATGAATCCTACTTGCAAAAATAATTCATTATACTTATAATCTATGTTAGAAAAAACTGGAAGATGTTGGGGTCAAAAGATGCCATATGAATTGTAGAAAGAGAGAAGAAATATGAAGTATAAATGCGTGAACGAACTGGACAAATTCATGTTCCAGGATGCGGAAGTGAAAAAAATGGAGTTTAACCCGGGACTTATGACAATGGTATTGCTTGGAGTAGCCGCAAGGCATAATAATCCATCCAATGATACCTTGGTGGACCGTTATCTGGATGACACAGAGATTCGGTTCAAATCCCCGGTGATCACGAGATTTTTATTAGAGGGTGCAAAATATTACGATGCAAATAATGTACTGCAGCGTGAAGTGCCGGATCAGGATATTCCGGAAAATCAGTTTAAAGAGATTTTCCAGAAAATGCAGGAAGACGGAAAAGTATTTGTAGTGACACCGAAGCCTGCAAAAAATGGCGGCGCGTGTTGCTGTGAGATTGCTGTGGATGTAGACGAAGATACTTACTGGGTAGAAGTAGAATTTGAAAAAGCAGTCGTAGAATGGGAGCATTTCCTGAATAAAGTACAGGCATAGAGAAGCACGGAGGAAAAATAACGGGAATGGTACTGACAGGTATTCTGATTGCTGCTGCAATTATTATTGGTTTACTTGGCTTGAGCGTGTACATGCTTCGACCGGAAACAGAAAAAACACGTTCGTTTGCTGCTTTTGACCATACAATGATCGCCCATCGTGGCTTGTTTGATAATAATGCAGAAGCACCGGAAAACAGTCTGGCTGCGTTTCGAAACGCAGTGGAGCATGGCTTTGGCATGGAGCTGGATGTGCAGCTGACAAAAGATGAAAAACTGGTTGTTTTTCATGATTTTGATCTGAAGCGTATGTGCGGTGTACATAAGAAATTGACTGAATTAACATATGCAGAATTAGAGCAGTATTTTTTAAAGAACAGCACAGAAAAAATACCGCTTTTTTCTGATGTCCTGGAACTGATCAATGGAAAAGTGCCTCTTGTAGTGGAGATAAAAGTTGGCTTTGACTATAAGGCAACCACGGAAGCTGCGGCCGCAATGCTGTCAGAATACAAGGGAGTTTACTGTATGGAATGCTTTAATCCATTGTCACTGGTGTGGTACCGCAGACATTATCCGAAGGTACTTCGTGGACAGTTATCCATGGATTTTTTTCAGAGTGAGGATAAAATGCCGCAGATCGTACGTTTTTTCCTAACACATTTATTGTTAAACTTCTGGGCAAAACCGGATTTTATTTCCTATAATCACAAGGATCGCCAGATCCGGGGTTTTCGCATGTGCCGAAAGCTGTTTGGGGTAAAAACTGCGGCATGGACGATAAAAAGTGAAGCTGAACTTCAGGCGGCCCGTGAAATATTTGATATGTTTATTTTTGACAGTTTTCTGCCAAAAGAAGGGAAAAAGGTGAGATTGAGTTGAGAAGACAAAAACAGAAGATTGATAAGAGTAAGCTGCTCTTTTCCAACCACGATCTGAAGGTGTTGCTCATACCGTTGATGGTGGAACAGTTGTTGAACTCCCTGATGGGAACCGTGGACAGTATGATGGTCAGCAACGTGGGAAGTGCAGCTATTTCTGCGGTTTCGCTGGTGGATTCCATCAACGTGCTGGTTATTCAGGTGTTTACGGCGTTGACGGCAGGCGGTGCCATCATCTGTTCCCAGTATCTTGGCAGAAAAGATGTGAAAGCCTGCAATAAGGCGGCGCGTCAGGTGTTGCTTGCGATGCTGGTGATTTCCGTTGGATTGATGGCAGTGTGTATCGTATTCCGTTACCCGTTGCTGCGGCTGATTTTCGGAAATGTGGAACAGGATGTTATGGATAATTCCCAGATTTATTTCCTGATCACGGCGATATCTTTCCCATTTATCGGATTGTTTGACGCCAATGCGGCATTTTTCCGGGCAGAGGGAAATTCCAAACTGCCGATGACAATTTCTGCGTTGTGTAATCTGGTAAATATTGCCGGAAATGCGGTTTTGATTTTTGTATTTCATATGGGTGTAGCAGGTGCGGCCATTTCCACACTGGTTTCCCGTATTTTGATGTCCATCATTATGATCTGCCGTCAGCGTGTGCCGAAACAGGAGATTGTCATCCGCGATTATTTCGGTATTCGTCCAGATATGAAATTGATTTTGATCATTCTTTCCGTGGGAATCCCATCCGGTATTGAAAATGGTATGTTCCAGTTTGGTAAACTGGCAATTCAGTCCACGGTATCAACCCTTGGAACGACAGCAATTGCAGCTCAGGCGATGACAATTATTCTGGAAAACTTAAATGGTATAGCAGCGATTGGAATCGGAATTGGATTGATGACGATTGTTGGTCAGTGTATCGGAGCCGGAGAGAAAGATCAGGCGGTATATTATATCAAGAAACTTGCTGTGATTTCAGAGTTTGTGGTGATCGGCTGCTGTCTGTTGATCTGGGCATTGACGAAACCGATTACAATGATCGCAGGCATGGAGCCGGCAAGTGCGGACATGTGCTTTTACATGATGACAGTAATCACCATTGTAAAACCGATTGTGTGGGTTCCTGCGTTTATTCCACCGTATGGACTGCGTGCAGCAGGGGATGTTAAATTCTCTATGATCTTGTCAACCTGTTCTATGTGGATTTTCAGGGTAAGTCTGTGTATTTACCTTTGCCGGGTGCAGGGATTTGGACCGATTGCGGTGTGGATCGGAATGTTTACGGATTGGACGGTACGGAGCATTGTCTTTACGATTCGGTTCCACAGACGAAAATGGCTTGACCACAAAGTCGTGTAATGTATTGGATAAAAATTTAATTTATTAATACGGAAATGCAGTATCTTTTCTCGGACACTAGTCGTTCGTTACCCTCGTTTTGCTTCGGTTTTATCGCGCTCGCTCGCACTCTCCTATAAAAGCTGGTCGGTTCCCGCTCGCGCAAAACTCGCAAAACTCAGTCACTCGCTAAATCGTTTACCGAGGAAAGATACTGCATTTCCGCTATTTACACTATGAAATTATTGCTTTGATACTCTATATGCATGTGTGGCACGAAGTGCAGGATGGCGCAAAAATTTACTAATTCCACTGCGTGAATTAAGAACTCCTGGCATTTTTTCTCAGGGAGCGATTGATAGCGACCGAGACAAAATACCAGGAGTTCCCATTAAAATCTAGAAAGTAAATTTTAAGCCACCTTAAACAAGAAGTTATGACAATAAATCGTTATCCTTTTTCAGCAGCGGCGGCGCAAAAGGAAACACATCCTGATAGGATTCAATTTCGTCATCATTTTGTGGCCCAGCTGGAATCAGACCGGTCTGGTCATTTGCAGAAGCAGATTTCCCCAGATAATCATAGTCAAAATCCCCGGTTTTATCGGCCTGCTCAAACGTATCGGTAGAAATGGCATCTTTGCTTGGATTGCCATAATTTCGATGACAGTTGGTATCATGGATATTGCTATGTGTATGCGTGTTTTTGTTCATGTTCAGTCCTCCAATTCAAGAATGCCCTCGGCATTCTTGCTGCGAGATGCACGTCATGCAATGCATGACATATTCTTCTGTGCATCTCTGCAATCCTGCCGGAGGCTATATCAGATGGGAGAGTGAATCCCACCACTGATATAATCTTGTTGCTCACCATCCTGCAGAGGTGGGAGTCATCTGACATCTGATATAGCGTTGTAGTTTGCAACACTAGTATTGGTAGAACGACGGAAATTATACAGGCATTGGAGAAGGACAGCGAGTTTCACAACGTAAAAAGGAGAAGAACGTAGATAAGTGCCGAAAGGCATGGTCTGGGGCCGGAATAAGGACAGCGAGTTTCATAACGTAAAAAGGAGAAGAACTCAGATTAGTGATGAAGGGCGTCTTAGCCCAAAGCACTCATCTGAGTTCTTCTCCTCTTAATCTTCAAAAACCACGCTGTCCAATATGAAGGCCATCGTTTTATCCATTGTAAGCTGATCGGCGATATTCTCCACATCTTCATCTTCTAATGTCTCTACGAATTCTTTCGGATCTTCTTCCTCTTCCAGTGCGATATTTCGCAGTTCCTCTTCTAACTCTTCCGGTGTAATGCTGATCTTTTCAGCTGCAGCGACCGCATGCAGCACACTCTGTGCCTGAATAGCTTCCACAGCTTCCAGCTCTTTATCCGCATAAATCTCATCTTCGCTGTGACCAGAACGTTTGCAGTAAAGTTCCAGCGGAATCTGATTCATTTCCAGTTCATCCAGAAAATCATCATAATAAATCTGTGTCATTTCTTCCTTCAGGTCATCATCAATCGGAATATCAGAATCGGCAATGATTTTTGCCATCACTTCCCGGGCAAATTTTTCACGGACAGAAGTTTCCCGGCGTTCCTGCAGATTTGCCAGAATTTCATCTTCCCATTCATTTAAAGTATCATACTCGGAAAAATCTTTTGCAAACTCATCATCGATCGGCTGGTAGTCCATCAGACGAAGTTTCTTTAATGTTGTGTGGAATACAACGGAACGATTCTGCATGGCACTGATGCGGTAATCGGCCGGGAAAGTAACATTAATATCAAACGAGTCACCGATATTTTTTCCAACCAGTGCTTCATCGAACTCCGGTAAAAAGGCTTTGGCACCGATGGTCAGTGCAAAGTTTTCTCCATTTCCGTGTGGAATCGTTTGTCCATGATAGCGGCCTTCAAAATCAAGAATTGCCTGATCTCCGGTCCGTGCGCTGCGATCGTCGATATTTGTGGCAACGGCGTATTCTTTCTGTTTCTTTTTTAAAACATTCATGACTTCATGCTCTGTCACCTCAGTGTTTGGTCTGGGCATGCGAATGCCCTTGTATGTTCCTAATCTCATAAGAGTATAGTTCCTTTCATATTATTATGTTTACAGACATCATAGCACAGAAGTGACGATATCGTATAGAAATATAAAAAAAATGTTTTTATATATTGACAAAATGACTCATGAGTATTATTGTATTAATCAAGTAATACAACAGTACAATAATACAAAAGATACATGAAATAAAAAGAAAGGGAAGTGGGATGATATGGCGTGGAATTTTGTAAATGACCGATCGATTTATCTTCAGTTGGTTGATATTATTCAAAACAGAATCGCAACCGGATATTATGCACCGGGCAGCAAGCTTGCATCGGTGCGAGATTTGGCCAGTGAGGCGGAGGTGAATCCGAATACAATGCAGAAAGCCCTGGCAGAACTGGAGCGGATGGGGCTGGTTCATTCGCAGAGAACAAGTGGAAGATTTGTGACAGATGATGAAGGGAGAATTCAGAAAATGAAACGTGAGACAGCACGGGAAACCATACAGACATTTTTGCAGCAGATGAAAAATATGGGGTTTGAAAAAGAGGAAATTATAGATTTGATCCGGGAGGACAAGGAGGGAGCGTGTCATGAGCAGTAGACTGGAATGTAAGAATCTGACAAAAGATTATGGAAATGTAATGGCTTTGAGTGATGTGAATCTGACGTTAGAAAGCGGCAGAATTGTAGGATTACTTGGACCGAATGGAAGCGGAAAAACCACATTGATCAAACTGGCGAATGGTCTGCTTCAGCCTACATCCGGAGAAATTTTGTTAAACGATTTGAAACCGGGACCGGAGACAAAATCATTTGTTTCATATCTGCCGGATGCGAACTATCTGCCGGACTGGATGAATGTGGAAGCACTGGTAGGGATGTTTGACGATTTTTATGCAGACTTTGACCGGAAGAAAGCAGAAGAAATGTTAAAACAGTTGAATTTACGGGAGAAAGACCGGCTAAAAACATTATCCAAGGGTAATAAAGAAAAAGTACAGCTGATACTGGCCATGAGCCGGAATGCAGAAATCTATTTTCTGGATGAGCCAATCGGCGGTGTAGACCCGGCGGCAAGAGATTATATTTTAAATACTATCATTCGGAATTATTCCGAAGATGCACTGGTCGTAATGTCTACACATCTGATTTCAGACATTGAGCGTGTACTGGACGAGGCAGTATTTATCAATCGAGGCAATATTGTTTTTCATCGCAGTGTTGATGAAATCCGAGAAACAGAACATAAATCAGTAGATGAGTTGTTCAGGGAGGTATTCAGATGTTAGGAAAATTATTGAAGTATGAGTTGAAATCGACCAGCAGGCTGATGGGCGTGCTGTATCTGGCTATTTTGATCGTGGCAGCGGTAGTTGGATTCCTTGCCAGAGGAACCATCTGGCAGGCGACACAGGGAAATGCAATTGCAGTTGTAGTCAGCGGCCTGATCTATACACTATTGATCATGACACTGATGATCGTGACGGTTGTTATGATCCTTCAGCGATTTTATAAAAATCTGCTGAAAGGAGAAGGTTATCTGATGCACACCCTTCCGGTTCCTACATGGATGCTGGTTGCATCTAAAATGATCAGTTCTCTGATCTGGATTTTGCTGAGTATCATAACATTGATCGTATCTGTGTTCGTACTTATGCTGACCAGTGTTGTTGGTAGTGGAAATTTACTCGCTCTTGACTGGAGTTCTCTTCCGTGGGGAGATTTTTTCAAGCTGTTTCAGGAAAGTGCGGGTGAAATCATTCTGACCATTGTAGCTGCGGTGATTCAGATTGTCCGTATCATTCTGCTGGTTTATACGGCTATGGCAATCGGTGCTGCTGCAAAGCGACATAAAGTATTTTATAGTGTGTTGACCTTTATCGTAATTCTGATTATTATTGCGATTATCGGTACGCTGACAAACATTAATCTGATTGATATGCTCAGCGGCTCCATGGCAGTGGATAATTCCGGTATCGGAGTAAATGCTGATGCAGGAAAAGGTCTGGCCGTAGTCGGATATGTCAAACTTCTGGGAGGACAGTGCATCACGGATGCCGTTTACAGTGTTATCTTTTTCTTTGCAACGACATGGTTTTTGAAAAATAAATTAAATTTGGAGTAAAAATGACATATTTCATATATCCTATGATATAATGAGTACAAGTGAGTCAACATGCTGGCATGATTGACGAGTGGTGAAAATTGGGAGGAACAGGCTTATGGTATTAGTAAACACAGATTATATATCAGGAAAAGAACTGGAGATGCTTGGAATGGTAAAAGGAAGTACCATCCAGTGCAAAAATATTGGCAGAGATATCGGTGCAAGCTTCAAAAATCTGGTAGGGGGAGAAATGAAAGCCTATACCGAGATGATGAACGAAGCAAGAGATTTGGCGATTCAGCGTATGGTAGAAGAAGCTGAAGGACTTGGTGCAGACGCAGTGGTAAATATTCGTTTTGCGACATCAGCTATCATCCAGGGAGCAGCCGAAGTCATCGCATA
>NZ_CAKRAS010000017.1 GCF_934295145.1 uncultured Eubacterium sp.
CTTGGTGCAGACGCAGTGGTAAATATTCGTTTTGCGACATCAGCTATCATCCAGGGAGCAGCCGAAGTCATCGCATATGGTACCGCAGTCAAGTTTGTAAACAAATAAAACCAAAATGCAGCACTGGTAAAAAACATAGAACTTGCATGCTATGCGGTGTGAGAGAGCATGTTAGTTGCAAAAATGCTTCATGCAGAACTGTTTTAGAAATCAAAGATTAAATAGAAAATTCCTGTATTTTTCATCAACGCAAGGCGTCTTAGCCTGCGTGATGCAAAATACAGGAATTTTTTCGTAAAATTAAATTCTAAACATCACAGAATTATATCAAAAACATGCGAAGGAATTATTATTCACAACATCCGGCAAGTCCGATTGCTCCCGGACCGCTATGGCAGCTGATAACACATCCGGTCATGACATATTCATAGTTTTCAAAGCCGAATCGGATTGCATTTTCTTTCATACGGTCAAGTGCCACCTGAGAAAGTCCTTTGGAGTACATCAGATACAGACATTTTCTGGAAACATCATGTTTGGCCAGATATTCTTCCATATATGTATCCACGAATTTCTCGATAGATCCACGGTATTTCTTGGAAGCCAGAAGCTTTCCGTCCACAATCTCGATCAGTGGTTTCAGACGAAGCAGGGTGGCACCAAGGTAGGCTGCATTGGATACACGTCCACCGGCTTTCAGGTAATCTAAATTCCCTGGAATGAAAGAACAGAATACTTTCTGATTCCAGGATTCAATCTCGTCCGCCAGAGCTTTGTAATCAGTTACAGTGTCTTTTTTTGCCTGAACGATCTCATAAGCTTTTGCAAGATGAGCGGTGCAGCCGCCGGATACATTTTTGGTATCGATCAGATAGATGTCATCAAATTCGCGGATGGCGATCTCTGCATTCTGATAAGTAGAAGAAGCCAGAGAAGAGTAAGCTAGGTGCATGATGACACAATCCGGGTGTTCTGCGCGGATCTCGTTAAAGAAGTCAATGTATTCACCGACATTTACGGCGGAAGTTGTCGGGATTTTTTTTGTTTCGTTATAATATTCGTAAACATTGTCTACGCTGATGGTTCCATCGGCATAAGATGTGCTGTCCATGACAATATGCATTGGAATTACTTTTATATCGTATTTTTTTACAAGGTTTTCCGGAAGATCGGAACCACTCTCAGTGGTGATAATAATCTCTCTCATTTCAGTTGTATACCTTTCTTGTTGTCTGTAAAAACGACAACATGTAGTTTTCAATACTAGATTACACCTATGAGAGAATTGTGTCAATAGAAAACAACCGGCAGATAAAGTGGGGAAGTGACAAAAATAGAAATGACAGCAGAGGTTGAGAAAATGTAAGAACTTTGATGAAATGGACTGGCATGAAAAAGTGCATTGGAAAAGGCTACATCAACACTGTTTTCACTTACAGATATCAATGTAGCCTTAATAACATATACTCTCCAATGGAATTAACCTCCGTTTTCTTTTGATATGTTTCACTATACAATTTTCTGATTCAATTTTTCCTTTGAGTCTTTTCTTTTACGTTTTCAAATCTCCTTCAATCATGACCTTTTGATCCGATTCATATCTGAACGTTGCCATCTGAATCTTGATCCTCTTTTACTATGGTAACTGTCATGTATTCAATTCTGGTATTAGAAAAAACTGCTGATTACTTTAATCTCTGGTGGACTGTACCTCCAACTATGTATCATTCTAAGATTAAATTAATTCATTTACCTGTCCATTGGTCTATACTCCGTTTCAAGAATTTAAATTATGAAAAGATAATAACTATTTCATTGGACTATACCTCGTTTTCAAAAATTTAAATGATGAAAGTTTGAATAACTATTTCATTGGACCGTACCTCTTTCTTAAAAAATAAATGAAGCTAAAATTTAAATGTAGATTGGACTGTACCTCCTATGCTTAGTATCGTTTTTTGAAGTTTAAATTATGTTTCCGGTGGACTGTACCTCTCTTTCTGTAGTTTTTTAAGAACTTGTAAGTTCTTTATTTGTTGTACTCATAGTAACAGACAATATAGTGTTTGTCAATACAAAATTAGAAAAAATATCAAAAAAATATAAATAAACAGAAATGACTGAGGAATATAATTAAATTATCAGATAATTACGGGCAATAATAAAAGAAATACGCACCTGACAAAAGACAGCCTCTGACAGATGCGTTGAGATCACAGTTTTTTATTTGCAATGCTTTGTAAAAGAATTTTTCGAACAATATCCGATATCGGAAAATGATGCATAATTATAATGTAATGCTTATGCATTCTGTGCTTCCAGGGCAGCGCGACAGGCTTTGGCCAGCTGATCACCGCAGGAAGTCGGGCGTCCGGAACAGGAGATGCCGGACAGTTTTTCTTCTACCTGTTCTACAGTAAGTCCCTGCACCAGCTTCGGGATGGCCTGCAGGTTACCGT
Source organism: uncultured Eubacterium sp. (assembly GCF_934295145.1). GTDB lineage: Bacteria > Bacillota > Clostridia > Lachnospirales > Lachnospiraceae > Eubacterium_I. Next base: position 2,460 of record NZ_CAKRAS010000017.1, read on the forward strand.
TGCATCCGCCGGTAAATTTTACGTCCTTTACGATGTTTCCATCCAGTTCTACTTCAATCATTGTGGAACAAGTGCCTTTTGTTTTGTATAAATAACTCATGATAAAATCCTCCTTTTATGTTTGTGTATGCTCAGAATCCTTTATAAAAAGATTTCGAGCGTGCATGTTTTTTCCATGTTTTATAGCAAAAACTGAGATGAAATCTGATTTCCGGAAAAATTTGATTTCAAGAATTAAGTATAGCATACTTTGAAAAGAGATGTATAGAAAAAAGTTTTTCGTTTATAAAAAGTTCACAAATCGTTTACCGGTTTGTGTATTGTGCGATGACTTATTCAGTGGTAAAATATAGATTGTGTTTAGCGGTTTATAGCCGCAAAGAAGGAAAGGTACAGGAGAACTACATGAGTATTATAGAAAAAATCTTTGGAACCCACAGTGAGCGGGAACTGAAATCTGTATATGCAATCGCAGATAAAATTGAAAGTTACCGTCCGCAGATGCAGGCATTATCCGATGAGGAACTGCGTGGAAAGACAAAAGAATATAAAGAAAGACTTGCAAAAGGAGAGACTCTGGATGATCTGCTTCCAGAGGCATTTGCAACTGTCCGTGAAGCTGCAAAACGTGTGCTTGGCATGGAGCATTACCGGGTACAGCTCATCGGTGGTATCGTTCTTCATCAGGGACGTATCGCAGAGATGAAAACCGGTGAAGGTAAGACACTTGTTTCCACATCTCCGGCATATCTGAATGCACTGGAAGGAAAAGGTGTTCATATTGTTACAGTCAATGACTATCTGGCAAAGCGTGATGCTGAGTGGATGGGAAAAGTACATGAGTTCCTGGGACTCACCGTTGGCGTTGTTTTAAATGATATGGATCATGACGAGCGTAAGAAAGCATATGAGTGTGATATTACGTATGTTACCAATAATGAACTTGGTTTCGATTACCTGCGTGACAATATGGTTATTTACAAGGAGCAGCTGGTACAGCGTGATCTGCACTATGCGATCATCGATGAGGTCGACTCTGTTTTGATCGATGAGGCACGTACACCGCTGATCATTTCCGGTCAGAGTGGCAAATCTACAAAGCTGTACGAAGCATGTGATATTCTGGCAAGACAGATGAAACGTGGTGAAGCAAGCCAGGAGTTTTCCAAGATGGATGCCATCATGGGTATTGAGATTGAGGAGACCGGTGATTTCATCGTAAATGAGAAAGATAAAGTTATCAATCTGACACAGGAAGGTGTGGAGAAGGTAGAGAAATTCTTCAAAATCGACAACCTTGCTGATGCAGAGAACCTTGAGATTCAGCACAATATCATTCTTGCCCTGCGTGCACATAACTTAATGCACCGTGATCAGGATTATGTTGTTGCAGATGATGAGATCCTGATCGTTGATGAGTTTACCGGACGTATCATGCCGGGACGTCGTTATTCTGACGGCCTGCATCAGGCAATTGAGGCAAAAGAGCATGTAAAAGTAAAACGTGAGAGCAAGACACTTGCAACCATCACATTCCAGAATTTCTTTAATAAATACGCGAAAAAAGCCGGTATGACAGGTACTGCCCTGACAGAGGAAAAAGAGTTCCGTGATATCTATGGCATGGACGTTATCGAGATTCCGACCAACCGTCCGATCGCACGTATCGACAGAGAAGATGCTGTTTACAAGACAAAACAGGAGAAATTTGAGGCTGTTGTACAGGAAGTTGTCAAAGCACATGCAACCGGTCAACCGGTTCTGGTTGGTACCATTACCATTGAGACTTCCGAACTTTTAAGTAAAATGCTGAAAAAAGAAGGCATTCAGCACAGCGTATTGAATGCGAAATTCCATGAGCTTGAGGCTGAGATCGTAGCCCAGGCCGGTGTACATGGCGCGGTTACTATCGCAACAAACATGGCTGGCCGTGGTACCGATATCAAGCTGGACGACGAGGCAAAAGCTGCCGGAGGTCTGAAGATCATTGGTACAGAGCGCCATGAGTCCCGTCGTATTGATAACCAGTTGCGTGGACGTTCCGGTCGACAGGGAGATCCGGGTGAATCCCGCTTTTACATTTCTCTGGAGGATGATCTGATGCGTTTGTTCGGTTCTGAGAAACTGATCACGATGTTTAACGCTATGGGTGTTCCTTACGGTGAGCAGATTGAGCATAAGATGCTTTCCAGCGCGATTGAAAAAGCCCAGGAGAAGATTGAGGGTAACAACTTTGGTATCCGTAAAAACCTGCTGGAGTACGATCAGGTTATGAACGACCAGAGAGAGATTATCTACGGCGAGCGCCGTCGCGTACTGGATGGCGAGAACATGCGCAGTGCGATCTACAAGATGATCACAGACCGTGTGGAAGATACCGTAGATCACTGTGTATCCGATGAGGAAGGCAAGAACTGGGATGTTCTGGAGTTAAACGAACTGCTGATTCCGGTTATTCCTATGCAGCCACTTGGTGATGATGAGATCCAGAGCCTGAACGCAAATGAGTTAAAACACATGCTCAAAGAGCGTGCAGTGAAGTTATATGAAGCAAAAGAGGCTGAGTTCCCGGAGGCAGAGATGATCCGTGAACTGGAGCGTGTGGTTCTGCTGAAAACCATTGACCGTAAGTGGATGGATCACATTGATGATATGGAGATCCTTCGTGAAGGTATTGGTCTGCAGGCTTACGGACAGAGAGATCCGTTGGTTGAGTACAAGATGGCCGGATTCGAGATGTTTGATGAGATGACAGCAAACATTCAGGAAGAGACGATCCGCCTGCTGTATCATATCAAAGTGGAGCAGAAGGTAGAGCGTGAAGAGGTTGCCAAAGTAACAGGAACAAACAAAGATGATTCTGTACAGAGAGCACCGAAGACTCGTGAGACCAAGAAAGTATATCCGAATGATCCGTGTCCGTGCGGAAGCGGCAAGAAGTACAAACAGTGCTGCGGAAGAATGGCATAGGAAGTGTAAAATACTTAAAATACTATATGAAATAAAAAAATGGCATCTGATCGATAGTAGCGTCAGATGCCATTTTTTCGTGAAAGAATGTTAATTTTGACAGAAAATATCTTCTGTATGTAGCGGAAATAATTTTGTTATGTAATGGAAGAGTGTTGCAAAGGAAACGTTACCTCAACAAGAAAAATCGTTTCATCTTTCTGCGCAAAAGTCAGGGTTCCATGGTGCATTTTGGCTATTTTTTCCGCACTTTTTAATCCGATTCGGTTGCTTTCAATGCCGGTCAGGTCTTTTTTTACTGCATTGGAAAGTATGATCTGGAAAATATCATTTTTCTGAGAAATCTGTAAAGTCACTGGTTCCGATTTATCCCCATATTTCAAAACATTAGAAAACAGATTTTGAAACAACCGCTTCAGGGATGTTTCATCGCCTTCGATCTGTCCGTACAATGGAGCGATGGTTTCTGATGTCTGAAATCCGGCGAGGCAGAGAAAATCCAGATGCTCGGAGAGCATGTGCTGCATATTTTCCAGTGGAATCGGAACCAGAAGAGGGGATTGCAGTGGTTCGTAAACCAGTGAATATTCGAACATGCGGTCGGTCAGCTGCTGGATGTCTTCGGTTTTTTGCAGACAGCGCCGGATATATTCGGACTGCTGCTCCGGGTTGCGGCCAAGTGCCAGAATATCCAGATATCCGTGTAAAATCGTAAGTGGTGTGCGCAGGTCATGGGACATGGCAGTGATGAGATCCTGGTTAGCCTGACGACTCTCTGCCTCCTGCTGTATATTTGTGTGCAGTGTACTGCGCATCTGATCCAGTTCCCGTGCCAGAATGCCAAGTTCATCATTTCCCATGGAGGTAATCGCCTGATTTAAGTCACCGCCGGACATTTGTAAAATGTGGTCTTTCAAAATCCCGATGTCTTGCACTTTTTTCTGTAAAAACAGAAGTGGAAGTAATAATAGCAGAAAGAGGGCAATTCCGATGGAAAACAGGAACCATGGAATGGTTAGCCTGGAGTTGTGGAAACTGGAAATGTAAAGCTCTCCGGTTTCGTTTCTGAAATTTATTTCTATTTGAAAATAATCTTCAATTCCGTTCAATGGTAACACGCTTGCGTAATTACTGTATGTGATCTGAAAGATCATGTTGGTAAAAAAGTTCCAGTTCTTGCTGTGAACGATGTCGGCGGTATGCTGTGAACGAAAGTAATGTTTAGACCCACTGTAAATTGCGATGCCAGTGTAAGAATCCAGGCAGTCAAAAAAAGGTTTGAACGCTGCCTGCTCCTGCTTATTTTTTTCAGAAGAGGGCAGATCATAGTTTTTTGCACGCTCCGTAAGTTCTGCCTTTAGCGCATCGCGATCCAGATCCATACCGGGAATGTGGCGGGCAATTTTCCATGCACAGGGCATCATGTGCCAGGTCAGAGAGAACCCACCAACAGCAAGCAGGAAGGAAAACAGGATTGTGACAAGAAACTGCAGGCGGATCCGTGGAATTTTCCAAAGTGGATTTTTACCACGAAGGGCAGTCAAATGATTTGAGTAGGAACGTTTCTTTTTGCACTTAACTTTCTTTGTCACAGCGATATCCCCTTCCCCAGACAGTTTTGATCAGTGTTGGATTTTTTGGATCATCTTCAATTTTTCGGCGCAGATTTCGGATGTGCACCATGATGACGTTGTTTGCTCCATAGTAATACGGTTCGTTCCAGATAGATTCGTAAAGGTGTTCTGTGGAAAAAATCTGTCCCGGGTGTGTCAGCAGCAGGAGCAAAATGGAGTATTCAGTATCTGTTAATTCTACAGGAATACCGTTTTTTGTCACTTCCTGCGTCAGTTCATCCAACTGTAACTGTTGATAAGTGATTTTTGCCGTTTGAGTGGGTTGCGTTGACTTTCCCTGATACACCTGATATCTGCGGATCATGGCTTTGGTTCGGCTTACCAGTTCCGCATAAGAAAAAGGTTTTGCCAGGTAATCGTCCCCACCGCTGGAAAAACCAAGTGTTTTGTCACTTTCCTGGGTGCGGGCACTCAAAAACAGAATCGGTGCATTTGTGATCTTGCGCATTTCCAGACACGTCTGATAGCCATTAAGACCAGGCATCATGATGTCCAGAATGATCAGGTCAAAGGTGTTTTCTTTTAAGAGGCTGAGAGCCTGGGTTCCGTTGGCGGCTTCATGTACCTGAAAGCCTTCTCCCGTCAGGAGAATCTGTATGATCTCCCGGATTTCGGGATTGTCGTCTACAATTAAAATGGCTGCTTGTTCCATAATGATAACGAACCTTTCCATATATTTTTGTAAATTAACGTTTATCATACACATCATAGCATAGTTATGAAGTTGTATTATGTTTTCTTAAGAAAAATTCAGAAAGAAGTTTCATTTGCTATTTTCTCTGGACAAAGAAGTGTAAAACAGCTACAATAAAAATTAGGTAAGACCAGCAGAGCAGATGACATGAGAGAGCTGGATAAGAAGAGGAGGATTATTTATGAGCGAGCATGTAACATATGTGGCAAACGGAGGACAGACCTACTTGCCATGTCAGGATAACGTGAATGTACCGTTTGCAGCATACGAGAAACCGGCAAAACCAAATCCATTACTTCCGGAACTGGAATTAAATCAGGATGCCATTGATAAGGGGTATGTACTTCCGTCACAGAAGCAGCATTTTCTCCCGGGTGTAACATCCGAGATGATGGACTGGTTCTGGGCAAACATGGAGAAAGGTTACTATCTGTGGGCTCCGGGCTCTCATAAGAAATTTACATGGGTAAAAACTCCGGTAGAGTATGGTATGGAAGCTTCTGTCCATATGATCTCTGAGGCATGTGAGCCGGGCGCAGCTGTATTTGGCGGTGAAGGCGTAGAAATCCACAGACTGGCATTAAAAGATTTCTTCCCGTTTACCACATGTCTGAAACATGTGATCTGTGAAGGCGTATTTAATGACCTTGGCGAACTGGTAGATTCTACGGTTCATATGTGGGAAGACGTAGAAGGTGGCTGCGTACATATCACAGCAACGGTACAGAATTCCAAAGTATCTGCACCGCCGGCATTCATCATTGATATTTTGAAAAAAGATCCGAATGCGAAGATCGTACCGAACTTCCTGACCGAGCATGAGGACTTTGAGGCAAGCCAGTGGCCGGTATTTTTACCGAAATTATATGATCTGTGGAAAAATCATCCGGATCCGTCCCAGAATGTACAGTGCTGCCTGGAAGTAGAGAAGACAGCCGAGGGATGGTGTTATATCAAAGAAAACGGTCCGGTAAGAGTGTAAAATATACCTGTAAAGAAGCTTTTCTATAGATATTTGAAGCTGTAAATGCTATAGTATAATTTAACAGAATGGAAAGAAAAATTATATAAACAGGATTGAGGCAGAATATGAGTGAAAAGCAGAAACGCGCAGGATCAAATTGCGAATACTGTATGAATTATGAATATGACGAGGATTATGAGTACTATGTCTGTACCCAGGATCTGGATCAGGACGAAATGTATCGGTTTATCACCGGGCAGTTTCGGGAATGTCCGTATTATCGTCCGGGAGATGAGTACAGTATTGTAAGAAAACAGATGTAGTCTGTATCATAAAGAGCAGCAGTAGTATGTAAAAAAATATTTTTAGCAGAAAAGACAGTTATATACTGAGAAAAATCTCCAGTATACAGCTGTCTTTTTAATAGTTATTATCAGATCATATGCAGCACATGGATCAGCAGCAGCCATGCAAGTCCATAGTAAGTGATAACAGCAACCAGGTCATTGACGGTTGTGATCAGCGGACCGGAAGCAACTGCAGGATCGATTTTGATCTTGTGAAAAAACATCGGGATCAGAGTGCCGACCATGCTGGAGATCACCATAGCTACCATCAGAGAAAAACCAACGCAGCCGGAAATCAGGAATGCATGTCCCATCGGATAATGTTTTAACACACAGATGTACAGTCCAATAAATACGAAGGAGAGGATTCCGAGGAAAAGTCCGTTCAGGAATCCGACCTTCATTTCTTTCAAAACAAGGTTGAATTTCTGCTTTGCGGTCAGTGTCTCATCTACCAGAACGCGGATAGTAACGGCCAGAGACTGAGTGCCGACGTTTCCTGCCATATCAAGGATCAGGGACTGGAAACACATAACAATCGGAAGTACGGCTACAACTGTCTCAAATACTCCGACCACGGAGGATACCGCCATGCCGAGAAACAGTAGAATGATCAGCCATGGCAGACGTTTTTTGATACTGGTGGATGTTTTTTCGTGCAGATCTTCTTCTGCGGTCAAACCAGCCAGTTTTGCATAATCCTCACCCAGCTCATCATCTATGGCTTCCACGATATCCTGGGCAGTCAGAATACCGATCAGTTTTCCACTGTCAGTCAGAACCGGCAGAGAATCTTCGGCATAATCTTTGATGGTTTCGATGCAGTTATCAATTTTTTCATGATCAGTTACATATGGATAGGAAGTACTGATGATGTTTTCCAGATCATCACTTTCTCTTGCAACGATCAGATCTTTTAAATCTATGGCACCATAAAAATGATCCATATCGTCAATTACATAAACGGTAGAAATGTTATCATTTTCGCCCGCCTGTGCTACCAGTTCACGCATAGCCTGACGGATAGTCAGATCTTTTTTGATAGCAACAAAGTTTGTTGTCATCATACTTCCGATTTCATCCTCATCATAGGAGAGGATCAGCCGGATGTCATGGCTGGAATCTGCATCCAGAAGTGTTACGATTTTCTCTTTTGCAGATGCTTCCATCTGTTCCAGAATATCTACCGCATCGTCAGAATCCATGAAGGATACGATCTTTGCAGCCTGTTTGATGCTGAGCTCAGACAAATACTGTGTCGGTGTTTCGAGATAGGAAAAAATCTCTGCAAGTCTTTCGGCACCGAGTACCGGGTACAGTTTTTTGCGCTGCTGTGGTGACAGCAGTTCTAATGCATCTGCAATATCTCTCTCATGATAATCATTCAGCCGATCAAGAAGAACCTCATTTTTTAACGGGCTCTGAATGATTTTCAGTAATTCTTCTGCGTAGTTTGGTCTGTTGTTTAATGTTTTTTTCATCTCATTTCCTCCTGACAGCCCTTAGATACAGTTGAAATCTTTTTTAATGAAATGAAGAATCCACCCGTATTTTTGAAAAAAAGGCATAAAAAATCACCGCTTTACGAAATTCCGAAAGCAAACGTTACAGTTACTACTGTGCAGTATAGGAATTCTTTATGCGGTGGGAGTAAATTGAATAAAGTTATAGAGATTAACGCGCAGTCCAAGTGAGAAAATGAATATGTAATATATATAAATTAAAATGAACTGGCATTCTGTATAGTTTTATATCAATCTTATATTCAGTTGGAAATGAAAATGCAGGAATCAGTGAATTACATGGAACAGCTGCATATTCAGTTTCCATTGTCTGCCACCGCAGATCATACTTCGTCCTGTACTATCACAATTGTCCATGATCACACCTCCTGTTAAAATTTCAGAATGTTTTCTGTGGATGATTCCGTTGTTTATCTGCTTGTTAAGCAGAAAAGAAGAGTCATATTCTATAAAAAACTTTTAGAAAACATAAATCTGATGTATTATGAATCAAGGTTGTTTAAAAGGTTATCCTCTCAAAACCTTGGTCAGTTTAATACGAAAAAATGGATTCGTCAAGAGAAAAATTGAATTTACGGAATTTTTACAACAATTTTAAGAAATAGTGGATGTGAAAATGAAGCAAGATCTGAGGATATGAAAGAGAAAAAATACGGATGCTGGGGGAATTGTTTTTAGATATTACAGCCGAAAATTTTGAAGAGATTCATTGTTAGTGCATTCAAAAAATAATAGAAGAATTGTATGATGAGAAAGGAAAAGAAAATGAGTAAGAAGAAAAATGGAAAAAGATTAAAACAGGCAGGTTTGGTTAGCCTGATTGTGATAGCCATTATGGTGATTGTGTTCCTTGTTTATGTAAGCAATTATTATCATGTGCAGGACCGACAGGCAGCACTTGAGAGTACAGATGATGTAAAGGTAGAAGAAGTGGATTATGGCTACTTTTTCGATGGACCGGGCAATGATACAGCTCTGATTTTTTATCCGGGAGCAAAGGTGGAAGATTTGGCATATGCAAGTTTGTTGAAACAGCTGGCAGCGGACGGGATTGACTGTTATCTTGTGCATATGCCGGGCAATCTGGCATTTATGGGAATGAACCGTGCGGATAAAGTCATGGAAACATATAGCTATGAGCACTGGTACCTTGTCGGTCATTCTCTGGGAGGTGCGATGGCAGCCGTTTATGCGGATAAGAACAGTGAAAAGCTGGATGGATTGATTTTTCTGGCAGCATACTCCACAAAAGATTTGTCAGATACGGATTTGAAAGTGCTGTCCATTTATGGAAGTAAGGATGGAGTTGTGAATATGGATAAGGTGACGGAAGGACGAAAGTTGATGCCGTCTGTTTATGAAGAATTCTGCATCCAGGGTGGTAATCACGCGGGATATGGAGATTATGGTGTGCAGAAAGGCGATGGAGAAGCGGATGTTTCGGCAAAGGAGCAGCAGGAAGAGACTGCGGAGAAGATTGTGGAGTTTTGTGAGTAGAGCAGGGTTAGATTTTGAAAATAGGACATTTATTTCTCTACCAATAAATTTCAGAATATGCTAATGTACCAGTAAAGATAACGGCCGTGTCTTAACCAATAAAAAAGGAGTTTTGAATAATGACGGATTTTGGGAAGAGATTAAAAGAACTTAGGAAAGCATCAGGAAAAAGTCAGGTTGAATTGGCAAATGCATTGGGAATCACAGTGAAATCTATACAAAGATATGAAAAAGGAGGTAGAGCGGATACAGCTGTATTAGAGCAGTTGGCAAAATATTTCAATGTTTCAACCGATTATTTGTTGGGGACAAAGGGGTACACAGAAATACAAAAAGAGCGGGAAGAAAAGTTAAAGGGAGGAGATGAATTATATAAAAATTACGTCAGATGTATAAATGACTACGAGATAGACGAAGACGCAGAATATTATTGGATAACATTAGAAGACAATTTGGTTGGAGGTCAAACAGAATGGGTTCGTTGGGTGGATCTAAAATGTACCATTGAGATTAGAAGGTTACGTCCAGTTAAACCAAGAGCATGTATTGAAGCATGTACAGAACTATATGGGAAACCGATGGTAATTAATAGTGAATTGAATGCAGCGACTTTTCGAGTATATGGAGGACACGCATTTGTAAGAAAGGATATAGGTGAAAAGTATTTGCCGGAATTTTTTAAAAACTATATAGTAAAAAATGGAAAAATCTACTGCTAGAGTTAAATATATTTTATGGACTATATAGTCGCTTAATTCAAATTAAGACGCGGTCCTTATTGGAATAAAAAATAGTGTATGAACATAAAATACTTGTTATAATCTAAATATAAATATGACAGAAAGGTTGGTAGTGATTATGTGTGAGAAAAAAGAATTGAGTTTTTCTATATTTATGTTATATAGTCTTGCGGATAAATGGAAGATGTCTCCAGCCAAAGTGTATAAAATATTAAATTCAACCGGAATTTTTGATAACTACATTATTAAATGCTACGATGTCCTTCATACACAGGGAAAGGAATATTTGGTAGAAGATATTACTGATTATGTGAGAGAAAAAGGGGTCAATGTATGATTGTATATCATGGATCAACAGAAATTATAAAAAATCCGGATGTAGTACATTCGAAAAAGTACCTGGATTTTGGCCGAGGATTTTATATTACAACTTTTGAAAATCAGGCAAAGAAATGGGCAGTTCGAAAAGGTATGAGACAGGAAAAGACAGCAATCGTTAATGTTTATGAACTATCTGAGGAATGGGATGATTTTAAGGTGTTATCTTTTGAAAAAGAGAATGAGAAATGGCTTGATTTTGTATGTGCATGTAGAAAAGGACAACCATTAAATAAAGAATATGATATTATCGTAGGAAATGTTGCAGATGATGATGTGTTTAAAACTGTAGACATGTATTTTAGGGGATTATGGGATAAAGAAAAAGTATTGGGTGAATTGCGATATTATAAAATGAATAATCAAATATGTATTGTAAATCAGGAAACATTGAATCAGCTTATTACTTTTAAAAGAGCTTATGAGGTGGAAAACAATGGTAGATAAGAATCAATTGGAAGAATTTTATAAGCAAAATTTGGAAAATGATATTATCAACGCAATTTCTGAAATGAAAGGAATTGATTTACGAAAGGCACTTGATATTTATTATTCCAGTAAACTTGCTGAACAAATTTCAAATGGTAATTATGGAATAGAAAATTTAGATGCTAAGTATTTAGCTGAAGATTTGATTGAGAATGAGCCAAAGCTTTTTGAATAAATGCTGTAAAAAAGTACAGAACAAACATTCGATTTGTTCTGTACTTTTTTCTATATGAATGATATACTAATCGGGTAACAATACTAAGAAAGTAAAAACATTGTAATTGATTATATAAATAGATCAGATTCACTCAGGAGGTCTGCATGGATCATTTTGAATTAGTTTCACAATATAAACCAACCGGCGATCAGCCGCAGGCAATCGCGGAACTGGTGGAAGGTTTCAGGGAAGGCAATCAGTTTGAAACCCTGCTTGGTGTCACTGGTTCCGGTAAGACATTCACTATGGCGAATGTCATTCAGCAGCTGAATAAACCGACGCTGATCATTGCACATAATAAGACGTTGGCAGCGCAGCTTTACGGGGAAATGAAGGAATTCTTCCCGCACAATGCCGTTGAGTATTTCGTCTCCTACTATGACTATTACCAGCCGGAGGCCTATGTTCCGTCCACGGACACATACATTGCAAAAGATTCAGCAATCAATGAAGAAATTGACAAGTTGCGTCTGTCTGCCACAGCTGCACTGACGGAGCGTAGCGATGTTATCATCGTATCCAGTGTTTCCTGCATTTATGGTCTGGGAAGTCCGGTGGATTATCAGAACATGATGGTTTCTCTGCGCCCGGGCATGGAACGTGATCGTGACGATGTGATCCGCCAGCTCATTGACATTCAGTATATGAGAAATGATATGGATTTTCATCGTGGTACGTTTCGTGTGCGTGGTGATGTGCTGGAGATTTTTCCGGCAAATAATACAGATACGGCGGTGCGTGTGGAGTTTTTTGGAGATGAGATTGACAGGATTACGGAAATTGATGTGCTGACCGGAGAAATCAAGAGCCGACTGGAGCACTGTGCAATTTTTCCGGCTTCTCATTATGTTGTTCCACAGGAGAAAATCAATCAGGCCACGGTTGAAATTGAAAAAGAGATGGAAGAACGGGTGCGTTATTTTAAAGGGGAAGATAAGCTGATCGAGGCACAGCGTATCGCGGAACGCACGAATTTTGATATTGAGATGTTACGCGAAACGGGATTTTGCAGCGGAATTGAGAACTATTCGAGACATCTGGCAGGACTGGAGCCGGGAGTCCCACCTTATACGCTGATTGATTATTTCCCGGATGAGTTTCTGATCATTGTGGATGAGTCACATATCACGATCCCGCAGGTGCGCGGCATGTATGCAGGCGATCAGTCGAGAAAATCGACACTGGTTGATTATGGTTTCCGTCTGCCATCGGCGAAAGATAACCGCCCATTGAATTTTGAAGAATTTGAAAGCAAGATTGACCAGATGTTGTTTGTTTCTGCAACACCGAACGTATATGAGAAAGAGCATGAACTGCTGCGTGCGGAGCAGATTATCCGCCCGACCGGTCTGCTGGATCCATACGTGGAGGTTCGACCGGTAGAGGGACAGATTGATGATCTGATCGGTGAGGTAAATAAGGAAACTTCTGCAGGACATAAAGTACTGATCACGACATTGACGAAGAAAATGGCAGAAGATCTGACGGATTATATGCGCGAGATTGGTATTCGTGTCAAATATCTGCATTCTGATATTGATACCCTGGAGCGTGCGGAGATTATCCGTGATCTACGTCTGGATGTGTTTGACGTACTGGTTGGAATCAACCTTCTGCGAGAAGGACTGGATATTCCGGAGATTACGCTGGTGGCGATTCTGGATGCGGATAAAGAAGGTTTCCTGCGTTCTGAGACATCTCTGATCCAGACAATCGGACGTGCGGCGCGAAACAGTGAAGGACACGTTATTATGTATGCAGATACGATCACGGATTCCATGCGTTTGGCTCTGGATGAGACGGAGCGTCGTCGTGCGATCCAGATGGCGTATAATGAGGAACATGGAATTACACCAAAAACGATTCAGAAATCCGTGCGAGATTTGATCAGTATTTCAAAAAAGGTTGCGCAGGAAGAGATGCAGTTTAAGAAAGATCCGGAATCCATGAGCAAGAAGGAACTGGAGAAACTGATCAAAGACGTGGAAAAGAAGATGAAGAAAGCGGCAGCAGAACTGAATTTCGAGGCGGCAGCACAGCTGCGTGATCAGATGGTGGATTTGAAGAAAATGCTGCAAAACACATAAACCACTAAGAAAACGTGAATACTAGAAATCGAAAGAAAAGAGAACAACTATGGCACAACAATACATTAAGATCAAAGGAGCCAATGAGCATAATCTGAAAAATATTGATGTTACACTGCCGAGAGACAAGTTTATCGTACTGACCGGTCTGTCCGGCTCCGGTAAATCTTCTCTGGCATTTGACACTATTTATGCAGAGGGGCAGCGCCGTTATATGGAATCCTTGTCTTCTTATGCCCGTCAGTTCCTGGGGCAGATGGAAAAACCGAATGTGGAAAAAATTGAAGGATTGTCTCCGGCGATTTCCATCGATCAGAAATCAACAAACCGAAATCCGCGTTCTACGGTCGGAACCGTGACGGAAATATATGATTACTTCCGATTGCTATATGCAAGAATCGGTATTCCGCATTGCCCAAAGTGTGGAAAAGAAATTAAAAAGCAGACCGTTGATCAGATGGCGGATCAGATCATGCAGCTCCCGGAGCGGACAAAAATCCAGCTTCTGGCGCCGGTAGTTCGTGGCAGAAAAGGTACGCATCAGAAACTATTAGACAGCATCAAGCGCAGCGGCTATGTTCGTGTACAGATTGACGGGAGCGTGTATGAACTGACCGAGGAGATCAGTCTGGATAAAAATAAAAAGCACAATATCGAGGTTGTAGTAGACCGTCTGGTAGTAAAGGAAGGCATTGAAAAACGTCTGGTGGATTCTATTGAAAATGTACTGGATCTGGCAGATGGACTGATGACCGTGGATGTGATCGGGGGAGAACAGATTCAGTTTTCCCAGAGTTTTTCCTGCCCGGACTGCGGCATCAGCATTGATGAGATCGAACCGAGAAGTTTTTCCTTTAACAATCCATTTGGTGCCTGCCCGGAGTGTTTCGGACTTGGCTATAAAATGGAATTTGATGAGAACCTGATGATTCCGGACAAGCATCTGTCGTTGGCAGAAGGTGCGATCCAGGTGATGGGATGGCAGTCTTCTAATGATCCGTCCAGTTACACGTATGCGATTTTGAAAGCATTGTCTGAAGAATATGATTTTGACTTGAACACACCGTATGAAGAATTGCCAGAATCCGTGCGTGATGTGATTCTTCATGGAACAGATGGTAAGAAATTAGTGGTACATTACCGCGGACAGCGAGGTGTCGGTGTTTACGATGTGGCATTTGAGGGACTGATCCGCAATGTGGAGCGTCGTTACCGTGAGACCGGATCTGATCTGACCAAGCAGGAATATGAGACATTTATGAGGATCACCCCATGTAAAGCCTGCCATGGACAGCGTCTGAAAAAAGAATCTCTGGCAGTTACAATTGCAGATAAAAATATCCATGAGATCACATCCATGTCAGTAAAGGATCTGTGCACATTTTTGGAAAATCTGGCGCTGACCGAGCAACAGCATCTGATCGGTGATCAGATTTTAAAGGAAATCCGTGCACGCGTGGGATTTTTGAAAGAAGTAGGACTGGAATATCTGACATTGTCGCGAGCAACGGGAACTTTGTCCGGGGGCGAGGCACAGCGTATCCGTCTGGCAACCCAGATCGGTTCCGGTCTGGTCGGCGTGGCATATATTCTGGATGAGCCGAGTATCGGTCTGCATCAGCGTGATAACGATAAGCTGTTGGCGGCTTTAAAGAATCTGAAAGATCTTGGAAATACATTAATTGTAGTAGAACATGATGAAGATACCATGCGCGCGGCGGACTATATCGTGGATATCGGACCGGGAGCCGGAGAGCACGGTGGAGAAGTCGTGGCAGCGGGAACAGTTGATGATATTATGGCATGTGAAAAATCTCTGACGGGAGCGTATTTGAGTGGCAGACTGTTGATTCCGGTGCCGAAGGAGCGTAAACAGCCGACTGGGTTTATTACAGTGCGTGGAGCGCAGGAAAACAACCTGAAAAATATTGATGTAAAAGTTCCGCTGGGTGTTATGACCTGTGTGACGGGTGTGTCCGGTTCCGGTAAAAGTTCTTTGGTCAATGAAATTTTATACAAACATTTGGCGCGAAGCCTGAACCGTGCAAGATGCATTCCGGGAAAACACAAAGACATTGATGGATTGGAGCAGCTTGACAAAGTAATCTGTATTGATCAGTCGCCGATCGGAAGAACTCCGCGTTCCAATCCGGCAACTTATACCGGTGTGTTTGATCAGATCCGTGATCTGTTTGCGGCAACGCCGGATGCGAAGGCAAGAGGATACAAAAAAGGCAGATTCAGCTTTAACGTTAAGGGCGGACGCTGCGAGGCATGCTCCGGAGACGGAATCTTAAAGATTGAAATGCACTTTTTACCGGATGTGTATGTGCCGTGCGAAGTGTGTCAGGGGAAACGTTATAATCGTGAGACACTGGAAATTAAATATAAAGGAAAAAGTATTTATGATGTGTTGGATATGACAGTGGAAGAAGCGCTGACATTTTTCGAAAATGTACCTTCCATTCAGCGTAAGATCCAGACTTTATATGATGTAGGACTTTCCTATGTACGTCTGGGACAGCCATCCACAACGTTATCTGGTGGTGAGGCACAGCGAATCAAACTGGCAACAGAACTGAGCAAGCGCAGCACCGGAAAGACAATTTATATTCTGGATGAGCCGACGACGGGACTTCATTTTGCAGATGTACACAAACTGATCGAGATTCTGCATCGTCTGGCAGACGGTGGCAATACGGTGGTTGTTATTGAGCATAATTTAGATGTGATCAAGACGGCAGACTATATCATTGATATGGGACCGGAAGGTGGTGACGGCGGCGGAACTGTTATTGCGGAGGGTACGCCGGAACAGGTGGCAGAAAATCCGATTTCCTATACCGGAAAATATGTGAAGAAATACTTGAAATAAGGTAATAAAAAGGCACCGCGTTTTGCGGTGCCTGAATTTTCGGGGAGTACTTCCCGGACTTGGGGGATCCGGGAAGCTTGAGTTATGAAAAATTTATTATAAAAAGCGTAAGCCTTTTATAATCGATTACGAGTGTTAGTATAAAAAGAGAATGTGTCCATTTTGTGATTAAAGTGAGAACATTTTAGAAAAAAAGAATTACTTTTCCTAAAAAAATATTAAGAAATGGTTAAATCATCGTGGAATTCTCTGAAAAGGAAAAAAAGTCTTTGAAAAATGCAATTATTTGTATATAATAAGTACACGTATGCGAGTTTATCATTTTGAAAGAAAACGAGTAAGACAAACAGAATTTATAATAGACAGATGAAAAAGAGCATGAAGAGGGAAAGGAGAAAATGAGATGATTTCAACAGATATTGGAATTGATTTAGGAACAGCAAGTATTCTTGTTTACGTCAAAGGCAAAGGCGTTGTATTAAAAGAGCCGTCAGTTGTAGCATTTGACCGCGATACAAATAAAATAAAAGCAATCGGTGAGGAGGCAAGACTGATGCTCGGAAGAACTCCGGGAAACATCGTAGCAGTCAGACCACTTCGCCAGGGTGTTATTTCTGATTATACAGTAACTGAGAAAATGATGAAATATTTCATTCAGAAAGCCGTTGGTAAAAAGAGTTTCCGAAAACCGCTGATCAGCGTTTGTGTACCGAGTGGTGTCACAGAAGTTGAGAAGAAAGCAGTAGAGGATGCGACATTCCAGGCCGGTGCAAGAGATGTAAAAATTATCGAGGAGCCGATCGCGGCAGCAATCGGAGCCGGAATCGATATTTCCAGACCATGTGGAAATATGATCGTAGATATCGGTGGTGGAACAGCTGATATTGCGGTAATCTCTCTTGGAGGAACCGTAGTAAGTACATCCATCAAAATCGCTGGAGATGATTTTGATGAGGCGCTTGTGCGTTATATGAGAAAGAAACATAACCTTCTGATCGGTGAGCGTACCGCAGAAGATATCAAGATCAAGATCGGTACCTGCTATCCGTTACCGGAGCCGATGACACTGGATGTCAGAGGACGAAACCTGGTAACAGGTCTGCCGAAGACAGTAACCGTTTCTTCTGAGGAGACAGAGGAAGCATTACGCGAGGCAACCATGCAGATCGTTGATGCAGTACACAGCGTACTGGAGAAGACACCGCCAGAGTTAGCTGCTGATGTGGCTGACCGCGGAATAGTCCTTACTGGAGGCGGAGCGTTGCTCCGGGGACTGGAAGAACTGATTGAGTCACATACCGGAATCAATACGATGACAGCAGAAGATCCAATGACCTGTGTTGCCATCGGAACTGGAAAATATGTAGAGTTTCTATCCGGAAAAAGAGACGAGCAGTAAGAATGAGAGAGACAGTCATCAGGCTGTCTCTTTTTATAACAAAGGAGAACTATGGAGACAATTACCGGGTTTGTAGAGCATATTGTATATCGAAATGAAGAGAATGGTTATACGGTTTTGAATCTGGTTTCCCAGGACGAGGATGAGATCACCTGTGTGGGCGTGTTTCAGGTCATCAGCGAAGGAGAATGTATGGAAGCAACCGGAGAATATACGGTGCATCCGTCCTACGGTCCGCAGTTTAAAGTAGATACTTATACAATTAAGGCACCGGAGGATGCCGCTTCCATTGAACGTTATCTGGGCTCCGGTGCAATCAAAGGCGTGGGAGCGGCACTTGCAGCCCGAATTGTGCGCAGGTTTAAAGAAGATACCTTCCGTATCATTGAAGAAGAACCGGAGCGACTGGTGGAAATTAAGGGCATCAGTGAACGGAAAGCGCAGGAGATCGCACAGCAGACAGAGGAAAAAAGAGAACTCCGTCAGGCCATGATTTTTTTGCAAAATTATGGGATTTCCCTGACATTGGCAGTGAAGATTTACCAGACCTATCAGCTGGATATGTATCGAATTATCCAGGAGAATCCGTACAAATTGGCGGAAGACGTGTCCGGTGTGGGATTTAAGATTGCGGATGAGATCGCACATAAAGTTGGAATTCATATGGATTCAGATTTTCGCATCCGAAGTGGTATTTTGTACGTGCTGCAGCAGGCTTCCCTGGAGGGACATACTTATCTGCCGGAGGAGATTCTGACCCGCAGGGCATGCGAACTTCTGGGGGTTGATGCTTCTGCGATTGAAAAACATTATATGGATATGGCCATTGACCGAAAACTTGTGCTGAAACAATCCGAAGAGCAGATACAGATTTATGCGTCTACTTTCTATTACATGGAACTGAATGTGGCGGTTATGCTGCGCGAACTGAACGTGAAATACGATTTTTCTGAAACTGCGGTAGAGCAGCGTATTCGAAAAATAGAAGCACTGTCAGAACTGGAATTGGATGAAATGCAGCGGATCGCCGTAAAGGAAGCGGTGCGCAGCGGACTGCTTGTTATCACCGGTGGACCAGGTACCGGAAAGACGACGACCATCAATACGATCATTCAGTATTTTGAGTCGGAGGGCATGGATATCTGTCTGGCAGCGCCTACGGGACGCGCGGCAAAACGTATGAGCGAAACCACCGGGTATGAGGCAAAAACGATCCATCGAATGCTGGAATTGTCCGGTGGGATGGAGGAACGGGCCGGATTTGAGAGAAATGAGCAGAATCCGTTGGAGACAGATGTCATTATTATTGATGAGATGTCCATGGTGGATATCAGTCTGATGCATAATCTACTGAAAGCAGTAGTTGCGGGAACACGACTGATTCTGGTGGGAGATGTCAATCAGCTGCCGAGTGTCGGCCCGGGATGTGTGCTGAAAGATATCATTGATTCCCATGCGTGCAATGTGGTACGTCTGAACCGTATTTTCCGCCAGGCATCCGAGAGTGATATTATCGTAAATGCACATAAGATCAATCGCGGTGAGGAAGTCATGCTGGACAACAAGAGCCGGGATTTCTTTTTCCTAAAGCGATATGATGCAAACGTGATTATCAGCATCTGCATTCAGTTGATCCGGCAGAAGCTGCCGAAATATGTGAATGCGTCACCTTCTGACATTCAGGTGCTGACGCCGATGCGGAAAGGTCTGCTTGGCGTGGAACGGCTGAATACGATCCTGCAGCAGTATCTGAATCCTCCGGATCCGAAGAAAGCGGAACGGGAACATGGACAGATGGTGTTCCGCGAGGGCGACAAAGTGATGCAGATAAAAAACAATTATCAGGCGGAGTGGGAGATCCGCAGCAGATACAATATTCCGATTGAAAAAGGACTTGGTGTATTCAATGGGGATATGGGAATTGTCCGGGAAATTAATGGATTTTCAGAGACACTGACGGTAGAGTACGAGGAAGGCCGTATGGTTGAATATCCATTTAAGGAACTGGAACAGCTGGAGCTGGCCTACGCGATCACCATACATAAATCCCAGGGAAGCGAGTATCCGGCAGTGATCATTCCGCTTCTGACGGGGCCGCGCATGCTGATGAACAGAAATCTGTTGTACACAGCGGTGACCAGAGCTCGTAAATGCGTGACACTGGTAGGGGATGAGAAGGCATTTTACAACATGGAGGCAAATGTAAACGAGCAGAAACGTTACAGCGGTCTGCGGGACCGATTGGAGGAATTATAATATTTGAATATTTTAAAATGGCTGGATTATTTATATCCGCCCAGATGCCCGGTCTGTGAAAAAATCAGTGCCGGGGGAATCTGTCCGGAGTGTAGGAAAAAGATACAGTTTATTCAGAAAGATTACTGTATGAAGTGTGGAAAACTACTGGATCATGCACAGGATGAATATTGCAGGGACTGCAGGCGCAGGCGGCATGTATTTGTCCGCAATCGTGCGCTGCTGTCCTACCGTGGACCAGTGAAACTGTCGCTTTATCAGATGAAGTATGGAAACCGGCGGGAATATGCGGTGACTTATGGACGGGAAATGGCGAAAATGCTTGGCCCGTGGATTTACCATACAGGAATTACACGCATCGTACCGATTCCATTGCATGCGTCACGGAAAAGAAAACGTGGTTATAATCAGGCAGAATGGATTGCCCGTGCTATGGGAAAAGAACTGAAACTGCCTGTGGATACAAGACTTTTGTATCGAATCCGCAGAACAAAACCACAGAAAAAACTGGATGACCGGCAGCGGAAGCAGAACCTGAAAAATGCCTTCGAAGTGAGAAAAAAGATCGACAGCAGGGAGCGGATTTTACTTGTTGATGATATTTATACAACGGGAAGTACCGTAGATGCTGCGGCCGGGTGTCTGCAGAACGCACTTGGCTGTCAGGTGTATGTGGCAGTGATCGCAATCGGGGGATAAAAAACTTTTCTTAGATAGTAATTTATGATATAATTAGTGAAAATGAGTCAATATGCTTGCATAATTGACGAGTGGTGAATGTCGATCATGAACTGTTTTTTGTTCATGATATACTTTTCATATAGTATGAGCAAAAAAAGGTGAAGCTATGATTAATCAGGAAAGAGTTCGTGAAATGACCAGAATGGCCATGCTTGAAAACGGACCCGGAGAAAGAGAACTGAAGATCAGCACATATCGTCGGGGTGATTATGTGATTTTGCAGATGGTAAAAGGATTTGTCCTTGGAACGATCTGTTTTTTTGCTGTTCTGATGTTGTGGATCTGCTCCAAATGGGATGATTTTAATCAATACTTTGCCAATGTAAACTATAGGGTACTGATCAAAGAAATTGTTGTGATATATCTGATATTTCTGGCATGTTATCTGGTGATCTGCGCACTCGTGGCAGTTCACAGGCATAAACAATGCCGGGACAGGAGAGATTTGTACCTGCATTATCTTCATCGGCTGAATAAGTCTTATGCTGCTGAGGAGAAGGAGAATACACAGGAGGAATAAAATTCTGAAACGTGGAGCAGGAGGTAACGTATGGTTCAGCTGTTGAAAATAAAGGAATATATTTACCGTTTTGTCGGGAAATATGAGATATTTGTTGTAGCAATAGGGCGCTTTTTAGTTGCATTTTTCGCATTTACGCTGATTGACCACAAAATCGGATACATGGATGTGCTGAAGGAATATCCGATTGCATTGCTGTGTGCATTGCTGTGTTCCTTTTTACCATCCGGAGTTATGCTGTTTTTCGGGGCACTGCTGGTTCTGTTGAATTGCTATGCACTGTCTCTGGAATTGTGTGGCATTGTAGCACTGGTATTTGCAGCACTTTTCTGTCTGTACTTTCGGTTTACGAGCAGAAAAGGCATGTATACAGTGCTGACACCGGTGCTGAATGTGGCGGGGGTCCCTTACATCATGCCGGTATGCGCCGGACTGATGGATAGAATCTATACAGCCATCGCCGTTGTATGCGGAGAATTTATTTACTTTTTATTGAAAAATATTAACGAAAATGCGGCACTGTTTTCTGCAAAAGAGTCTATCACAAAGAAAAGTGTGGTAACCCTTGCCGTAACGGAAATTTTTACAGATAAAGAAATGTATTTTTATCTTGGAGCCTTTGCTGCAGCATCCATTGTGGTATATTGCGTGAGAAAACTCAGCGTGGACCATGCGCGGATCATCGCAATTGTGCTTGGAGTTGCCGTGCAGATGGGTGTGATCTGCAGTGGAGAAATCTATCTGGGAGAAAGCAGCCGTATTGTAAAAGTCATCGTTGGATGTGTGGTTTCACTGATAATTGCATTAGTGATTGATTTTATGACCCTGAGTGTGGATTACAGCAGGGTGGAACATACACAGTTTGAAGATGATGAGTACTATTATTATGTCAAAGCGGTACCGAAGACTTTTGTTTCCGTAGAAGACAAACAGGTAAAACACATTAACGCAAAACGTTCCAAAAAAAGAAAATCCACGCGTGGAAAGAAAGTAAATTCTGTTCATGTCAGCCATCCGGAAGATGATTTGGAAGAGCAGGTGTTCAGAGAGCTGCATGACAAATAAAAAATAAGAAACAGGAAAATCAGAGAGGAAGTGAAAAGATGCGGGAAATAGGAGCAGCATTATATGCTTTTATGGATAAATATCTTTCCTGGATAGACAAACCAAAGATCGGGGCCACCGATATCATAGAAATTATCATTATTGCCTTTGTATTATATCAGGTTATGGTATGGGTGAAAAACACCAGAGCATGGATGCTGTTTAAAGGTATCATTGTGATATTGATCTTCCTTCTGATCGCGGCACTTTTCCAGATGAATACGATTTTGTGGTTGTCGGGAAAAGTAGTAAATGTAGCAGCGATCGCGCTGGTTATTATTTTTCAGCCGGAACTGCGAAATGCACTGGAGCGGCTGGGAAGAAAGAATTTTCTTACTGCATTTTTTAGTTTTGATTTTCAAAAGGCAAATGCTGTCCGTTTTTCTGAGAAAACAATCAATGAGATCGTAAAAGCCTGCTATGAGATGGGTAAAGTAAAAACGGGAGCCCTGATCGTAATTGAGCGGGATGTGATGCTGAATGAATATATTCGAACAGGAATTCCACTGGATTCCCTCGTATCAAGTCAGCTTCTGATCAATATTTTTGAACATAATACACCTCTGCATGATGGCGCGATCATTGTGCGGGGAGACCGAATTGTATCAGCAACCTGTTATCTGCCATTATCGGATAATATGGAACTGAGTAAGGAACTTGGAACAAGACACCGTGCTGCTGTCGGAATCAGTGAAGTCAGTGATTCTATGACCATTGTGGTTTCAGAGGAGACGGGAGCAGTATCGCTGGCAGTGGAAAGTACACTGTATCGCAATATTGATGCAGATTTCCTGCGAAGCAAATTGAAATTTGCGGCAAAACTGTCAGGAGAGACGGAGAACTATTTTGAAAAACTGAAAAGGAGGCTGAAAAATGCTGCGCAAAGTAACAAAGCGGATAACAAATAATTTTGGCCTCAAAATATTGGCGGCAGTTTTTGCAATTGTCATCTGGCTGGTGGTTGTCAATATTGAAGACCCGGAAAAAACAAAAGGATTTGTGATACCGGTAACGATTGAGAACAGCGATTACCTGACTGACATGGGAAAGACATACGATATTTTAAATAATTCAGATAAGATTTCCTTTACGGTTACCGGAAAACGTTCTATTATAGAAGAACTTTCTGAGTCGGATTTTACGGCAGTAGCCAATATGGAAAATATTAATGATGAGATGACTACGGTGCCGGTCAGTGTAACGGCATCCAGATATGCAAGTCAGATTGAAATTAACAAGCGGGATGCGACGCTGAAGATCAGTGTGGAAAATCTGAAGACAGAACGCTATACCGTTCAGGTTGCGACGATCGGTACACCGGCAGCATATTGCTATATCGAGTCGACGGTAGCGGATCCGAAGAAAATTACCATCACCGGACCGGAATCAATTCTGAATCAGATCGCCACGGTGCAGGCGAGTGTAGATGTTAGCGGTGCAGAGGAAAATATCGCAACGAACAGCAAAGTGGTATTGCTGGACAAAGATGGAAATGAAATTCCACAGGAACGACTGACGCTGAACCGTACATCTGTTGCTGTGGATGTGACCGTTACCATGGGCAAATCCGTACCGTTGAAATTTGTGACAAATGGCACACCTGCGGATGGTTACCGGTTTCAGAAAGCGGAATGCAGTGTTTCAAACGTAAACCTTGTGGGAAGCACGGAAGCATTGGCGTCTATAAGCGAACTTGAAATCACTGGTTCTCAGATGAATATTGCCGGTGCATCATCAAACGTAGCGGCGAGTGTGGATTTGTCAAAATTCCTGCCGGAAGGTGTATCATTGGCATCTGATCAGTCGAAACAGATCAGTGTGACACTGGTGATCGAGGGAAGAACGGCGAAAGCCTTTGCCGTGCCAGTGAAAAATATCACGGTGAGAAATCTTTCATCCAATTATCAACTGGAATTTAATGCAGATACTGTAACGGTAAACCTGCTGGGATTTGAGGAGGACTTTTCAGATATCAATCCGAATGATATTACCGGAACGATTGATGCATCACCATTTAACCTGGGAGTTATGGCAGCGCAGGTTTCCATTGACGGTGGCTACACAGTCAGTGAGACACCATACACATCCGTGACAGTGACGGAAAAGCCAGATAATACGGGAAATACAGACAGTACAGATAATACAGGAGGAACAGACAGTTCCACACAATAAGAAGGTAAAGATACCAAGGATGTATTTGGAGGGGATACAAAATGGTTTGTCAGAAAGTAAGAATTAAAAACCCTGCAGGACTGCATTTGCGCCCTGCGGGAAAATTGTGTGATGAGGCGATCAAATACAAGTCAAAGATTTCTTTTCAGAGAGGAAATATGACGACAAATGTAAAAAGCCTTTTAAGTGTGCTGGCGGCGAGTATCAAATACAATGATGAAATTGAATTTGTATGTGAGGGAGAAGACGAAGACGAGGCGCTGGCAGGAATCGTATCCGCGATACAAAACGGTTTGGGGGAATAACACAGGAAAAGAGGACAAAAGTATGGATCATTTGGATGAACTGGAAGCGGAAGCAATATACATTATGCGAGAAGTGGCAGCACAGTGTGAAAAACCGGTAATGTTATATTCCATCGGAAAGGATTCATCGGTTATGCTGCATCTTGCGTTAAAAGCATTTTATCCGGAGAAACCACCATTCCCATTCTTACATGTAAATACTACATGGAAATTCAAAGAAATGATTGAGTTTCGCGATAAAGTAGCGGAAAAATATGGAATTGAGATGCTGGAATACATTAATGAAGACGGTGTTCGACAGGGAATCAATCCCTTTGATCATGGTGCAGCCTATACCGATATCATGAAAACACAGGCCTTAAAGCAGGCGTTAAATAAGTATGGTTTTACTGCAGCATTTGGTGGCGGCAGACGTGATGAGGAAAAGAGCCGTGCCAAGGAGCGTATTTTCTCTTTCCGTAATGCAGAGCACGCCTGGGATCCGAAAAATCAGCGTCCGGAGATGTGGAAGCTGTTCAATACGGAGATCAACAAAGGTGAAAGCATCCGCGTATTTCCAATTTCTAACTGGACAGAAAAGGATATCTGGCAGTATATCAAGCGGGAAAATATTGATATCGTTCCGTTGTATTTTGCAGCAGAGCGTCCTGTCGTAGAGCGTGACGGCAATCTGATCATGGTAGATGATGACCGTATGCGTCTGTTTCCGGGAGAAAAACCGATGATGAAGAAAGTTCGTTTTCGAACCCTTGGATGTTATCCGCTTTCCGGTGGCGTGGAGTCTGATGCGGATACGCTGGATGCAATCATTCAGGAGACTTTAAGTGCGGTATCTTCTGAACGTACCAGTCGTGTGATCGATAAGGACGGTGGAGCGGCCAGCATGGAGAAACGGAAAAGGGAGGGCTACTTCTAGATGAACGCATTGTTGAAATTTATTACCTGTGGAAGTGTGGATGATGGAAAATCCACACTGATCGGACATATGCTTTATGATGCAAAATTATTATTTGCAGATCAGAAGCGTGCACTGGAACTGGATTCCAAAGTCGGTTCCAGAGGCGGAGCTATTGATTACAGTTTACTTCTGGACGGCCTGATGGCGGAGCGTGAGCAGGGAATTACCATAGATGTTGCTTACCGCTATTTTACGACAGAGCGCCGTTCTTTTATTGTGGCTGATACACCGGGACACGAAGAATATACGAGAAATATGGCAGTAGGTGCATCTTTTGCGGATCTGGCGGTTATCCTTGTAGATGCCAGCCAGGGCGTACTGACACAGACCAGACGCCATACCCGGATCTGTTCTCTGATGGGAATCAAACACTTTGTATTTGCCATCAACAAAATGGATTTGATCGATTTTGAACAGGAAAAATTCCGGAAGATCAAGAAAGATATTAAAGTGCTGCTGGCAGAATTTGAGTACAGCACTGCACAGATGATCCCAGTATCTGCGACTGAGGGAGATAATATTACAAAGCGTTCTTCCCATATGCCGTGGTATACAGGAAAAACACTGCTGGATTATCTGGAGACCATTGACGTAAAGGAAAATCCGACAGAGACAGGATTTACCATGCCGGTACAGCGTGTCTGCAGACCGAATCATACATTTCGTGGATTCCAGGGACAGATCGAAAGTGGCAGTGTGTCAGTGGGCGATACGATTCAGGTATTGCCAAGTGGTGAAACAGCTGTTGTAAAACTGATTTATGAAGGCGACAAAGAAGTACAGACCAGTTCTGTGGGTCATGCCGTAACCATTCAGCTGGATACAGAGATTGATATTTCCAGAGGCTGTGTGCTGGTGGAAGGTACTTCACTGAATGTAAATTCCATGTTTTCTGCAACACTGCTCTGGATGGATGATACGAAGCTGGTGGCAGGAAAGAATTTTCTGTTGAAACTCGGCACACAGAGTGTCCCTGCAACGATCATGAACATCAAGTACAAGATTGACGTCAATTCCGGGGAGGAAGTATATGCAGAGGCGATTTATAAAAATGAGATTGCGCGCTGCGAAATTGCAACTGCTTCAAAACTGGTTTTCGATAAATTTGAAAAAAATAATGCGTTAGGTTCCTTAATTCTGATTGACCGGGTATCTCATATGACATCAGCATGTGGTGTTGTAGAGCATACATTAAACAGAGAAAATCAGCTGACCTGGCATGATATGGATATTACACGGGAATTCCGTGAGAAACAGCTTGGCCAGAATGCAAAGACGATCTGGTTTACTGGTCTGTCCGGCTCCGGAAAATCGACGCTGGCAAATGAACTGGAAAAGCGTCTGGTGGCCATGGGCAAACATACGATGTTGCTGGATGGCGATAATGTCCGTATGGGACTGAATAAAAATCTGAGTTTCCGTGAGGCAGACCGAATTGAAAATATTCGTAGAATCGCTGAGGTATCCAAACTGATGAACGATGCGGGACTGATCGTACTGACATCTTTTATTTCTCCGTTTGCACAGGACCGTCAGAATGCCCGTGAGATCATCGGAGATGCATTTATGGAAGTATATGTAAATACTCCGATCGAGGAGTGTGAGCGCAGGGATGTCAAAGGCCTGTATAAAATGGCCCGTGAAGGAAAGGTGGATCACTTTACCGGTATTTCCAGTCCGTATGAAGCGCCGAAGCATCCGGATGCAGTGATCGATACGGCAAAATACAGCGTGGAAGAGTGCGTGGATCTGATTTTGGAACAGTTAAAAGACCGGCTGTAGATTCATGCGTTTTGAAAAAAATATATATAATCATAAGTTAATAACAAATGGAAAGGATTCAAAATGGGAAGATATTTTGGAACAGACGGCTTCCGTGGGGAGGCCAACAAAACATTAACAGTAGAGCATGCTTACAAAGTAGGACGTTTTATCGGATGGTATTATCATCAGATTACAGGAAAAAAATGTAAAGTTGTAATCGGAAAAGATACAAGACGTTCCAGCTATATGTTTGAGTATTCTCTGGTTGCAGGTCTGACTGCTTCAGGCGCAGATGCATATCTGCTTCATGTAACCACAACGCCGTCCGTATCTTACGTGACAAGAACAGAAGATTTTGACTGCGGTATCATGATCTCCGCAAGCCACAATCCGTATTATGATAATGGTATCAAACTGATCAATGGAAATGGTGAGAAGATGGATGAGAAAACCATTTCCTATATCGAGGATTACATTGATGGAAAACTGAATCTCTTCGGAGAAGAGATGGCAGATGTGCCGTTTGCTGTCCGCGAGGAGATTGGATGCACCGTAGATTATGCAGCAGGAAGAAACCGTTATGTAGGTTATCTGATTTCGCTGGCTACTTATTCTTACAAAAATGTCCGTGTTGGGCTTGACTGCGCAAACGGAAGTTCCTGGATGATCGCAAAGAGTGTATTTGACGCACTTGGCGCAAAAACATATGTCATCAACGCAGAGCCGGATGGAACAAACATTAATAATCATGCAGGTTCCACACATATTGAAGTACTTCAGAAATTTGTAAAAGACAACAATCTGGACGTTGGCTTTGCTTATGACGGAGATGCAGACCGTTGTATTGCAGTAGATGAAAAAGGAAATGTTATCGACGGAGATCTGATTTTATATATTTACGGCAAATATATGAAAGAGAGAGGAAAACTCATGAACAATACTGTTGTAACGACCATTATGTCTAATTTTGGTCTGTACAAAGCTTTTGATGAGGCTGGTATTAATTATGAGAAAACAGCAGTTGGTGATAAATATGTATATGAGAACATGGTTCAGAATGGTCATCGTATTGGCGGTGAGCAGTCCGGACACATTATTTTCAGCAAATATGCAACCACAGGTGATGGTATCTTAACATCCATGAAAATGATGGAAGTTATGCTGGCGAAGAAACTGCCGTTAAGCAAACTGGCTGAGCCGGTGACCATTTACCCACAGGTACTCAAAAATGTAAGAGTAAAGAGCAAACCAGAAGCACAGAATGATACTGATGTACAGCAGGCAGTAGCAAAGGTTGCAGAAACACTGGGCGATACCGGACGTATCCTTGTTCGTGAGAGCGGAACAGAGCCGGTGATCCGTGTTATGGTAGAAGCAGAGACAGAAAGTCTTTGTGAGAAATATGTCGATCAGGTAATTGAAGTGATCAAAGAAAAAGGACATACTGTATAAGAATAAACAGGATAAAATATCCTGAAATAAGAGAAAGAGGTGATTTCGGTGGTTGAATTAGACCAGTTCAAAACAAAGTTGAACGCATACAAACACCCGCTCCAGGAAGTAAGGGATTCACTTTGACCTCGCTAACAAAGAGCAGAGGATTCAGGAGTTAGAGCGGAAGATGGAGGAACCGGATTTCTGGAATGATCCGGAGCGTTCCCAGGAGCTTATGAAAGAGCTCAAAAGCAAAAAAGATGATGTGGAGATTTACCAACAGCTGGTATCCCAGATGGAAGACATGGAGCTCATGATCGAAATGGGATACGAAGAAAATGACCCGGAAGTCATTCCGGAGATTCAGGAATTGCTGGATGAATTTGAAACAAGTTTTGAGAATATTCGCATGAAGACATTGCTTTCCGGCGAATATGACAGAGACGATGCGATCGTAACTCTGCATGCAGGAGCCGGCGGCACAGAGTCCTGTGATTGGGCAAGTATGCTGTACCGTATGTATACCAGATGGGCATCTGCCAAAGGATTTGAGGTGGAAGTATTGGATTATCTGGACGGGGAGGAAGCCGGTATCAAGTCTGTGACATTTCAGGTACATGGCGAAAATGCCTATGGCTATCTGAAATCAGAAAAAGGTGTTCACAGACTGGTTCGTATTTCCCCGTTCAATGCGGCAGGAAAACGTCAGACATCCTTTGTATCCTGCGATGTTATGCCGGATATTGAAGAAGATGTGGAAATCGAGATCAATGATGATGATCTGCGTATCGATACCTACCGTTCCAGCGGAGCCGGTGGTCAGCATATCAACAAGACATCTTCTGCCATCCGTATCACACATTTACCGACCGGTATCGTGGTACAATGTCAGAATGAGCGGTCTCAGCATATGAATAAAGATAAAGCAATGCAGATGCTGAAAGCAAAACTGTATTTGTTAAAACAGCAGGAAAATGCAGAAAAAGCGGCAGATATTCGAGGTGATGTGACAGAGATTGGCTGGGGAAATCAGATCCGTTCCTATGTTATGCAGCCATATACGATGGTAAAAGATCATCGTACCAACGCAGAAACCGGAAATGTGGACAGTGTCATGGATGGAAATATTGATCTGTTTATCAATGCATACCTGAAATGGATTACATTGTCCAAAAACGATCAGGAAGCATAGAACTATACTCCGGGGAATCGGAAGTGATTTTTTGAGAGTATGTGACAGCAAAAAGGAGAAATTACCATGGGAATCATTCGAGCAGCAGTAAAAAGTATCAGTTCAGGTCTGGCAGATCAGTGGCTGGAAGTAATCGAACCGGCAGATATGGGTGCGCAGACACTGATGACACCGGGTGTTTTGATAAATAAAAAATCCCAGAACCGGAAAGGCAGCAGAAATGTGATTTCCGATGGTTCTGTCATTCATGTGTATGATAATCAGTTTATGATCCTGACCGATGGCGGCAAGATTATTGATTACACGGCCGAGCCGGGGTATTTTGAAGTGAAAAATGACATGGAGCCTTCTCTGTTTCATGGAGATTTTTCCAGTGCCATGGAGGCTACGTTTGAACGTATCAAATACGGCGGACAGTCCCCGACCGAACAGAAAGTATATTATCTGAATCTGCAGGAAATCAAAGGCATCAAATTCGGTACGAGAAATCCGATCAATTATTTTGATAACTTTTATAATGCAGAGCTGTTTTTAAGGACACACGGAACCTATTCTATCCGCATCAGTGATCCGCTGAAATTTTATGCAGAAGTAATTCCGCGGAATATGGCACAGGTGGAAGTATCAGATGTCAACGAACAGTTTCTGGATGAATTTTTAGAGGCACTGCAGTCAGCCATCAATCAGATGTCTGCGGATGGCATAAGAATTTCTTTTGTGACCTCTAAAGGGCGGGAACTTGGCAAATACATGTCCGATATTCTGGATGAGGATTGGAAGCAAAACCGCGGTGTGGAGATCGCATCGGTTGGTATTGCGAGCATTTCCTATGACGATGCATCCACAAAGCTGATCAACATGCGAAATCAGGGCGCAATGCTCTCTGATCCGACGATCCGCGAGGGATATGTGCAGGGGTCTGTTGCCCGGGGTATGGAAGCAGCAGGCTCTAATGCGTCAGGTTCCGTATCCGGCTTTATGGGCATGGGTATGGGAATGCAGACAGGAGCAGGTGTTATGGGCGCTGCATCTGAAGCAAATATCCGTCAGATGGAGATGAATCGTCAGCAGGCACAGGCAGCACAGCAGCATGGAACTTCCAATGAGTGGATCTGCAGCTGTGGAGCGACAAACACCGGGAAATTCTGCTCCGAGTGCGGTAAACCGATGCCGACCACATGGACCTGCAGTTGTGGGGCAGTAAACAGTGGAAAATTCTGTACCGAATGTGGAAAACCGGCACCCGAAGCACCATGGACCTGCAGTTGTGGGGCAGTAAACAGTGGAAAATTCTGTTCTGAGTGTGGCAAACCGAAAGCGTAAGAGGAATGATATGTCAACGATCAGTATAAAATGCCCCAATTGTGGCGGCGAATTGATTTTTGACCCGAAAAGTCAGAAATATAAATGTGAATATTGCGGTTCAGATTTTGCTTTGGATGAGATCGAAACCGAAAATAGCGGGACACAGGAGACTTCAGATTCAGCGGAATCGGCCGGGGGCGGAACAACTGCAGGATTATTTGCGGAAACAGCTTCTCATGATTCTGAAGCAGAAGACCAGGAGGCTTCAGCAGTTGTGTATACCTGTCCGAACTGTGGTGCACAGATCGTGACAGATCAGACCACGGCTGCAACGTTCTGTTATTATTGTCATAATCCGGTGCTTCTCTCGGAACAGCTGACCGGAGATTTTCATCCGGATCAGATCGTACCCTTTGAGATTGACCGGAAGCAGGCGGAGCAGCATTTCCTGGATTTTGTTCAGAAAAAGAAATTTGTGCCGAATGCATTTTTTCAGAAGCAGCAGATTGAAAAACTGACGGGAATTTATTATCCATACTGGGTGTGTGATGCCGAGGTGGACGGTGCCTTGACAGCAGAGGGAAGCAAAGTCCGGGTATTTGTAGCCGGAGATGAGGAAATTACAGAAACGCGTATCTTCCGTATGGAACGCCAGGGTGAGGTTTCTCTGCGTGAGATTACAAAACACGCACTGAAAAAATCAGACCGTCTGCTGGCAGAAGGGGTATTGCCGTATGATTTTTCCAAGGCAGAACCTTTTCATATGGGATATCTGTCCGGCTTTTATGCGGAAAAACGAGATATTGAGAGAACCGAGCTGGAGTCGGAAGTGCGCGGTGAGGTGGAAAATTGCACCAGAGATCTGCTGGAGGACACCATCGAAGGCTATACCGGAGTACATATTATATCCGATAATATCAGATTACTGCAGGAAAACTGGAAGTATACATTACTTCCGGTATGGACGGTAACATATAAGGGGCTGAATGGAAAAATATATTACTATTCAATGAACGGACAGAATGGAAAAACTTATGGTGAACTTCCAATCGACCGGAAGAAAGTTTCTCTGTGTGGAATTCTGATCGGTGGGATTGCCTTTGCAATCATGCTGCTACTGGGATATTTTGTGTTTTAGGGAGAACAAAATGAGGATAATACAGCGAAAAACAAAAAGTCGGATCTGCCTTGCGGGTGTGCTTCTTTGTATTGTAATGAGTTTGTCGGTCAGTCTTTCAGCTTATGCGTCGGGAAGGCAGGTATATGATGATGCCGGACTGTTTTCCGATGAGGAAATAACAGAACTTACGGAAGCCGTGGATAAAGCAGAAAGTGAGACCGGCTGGGATCTGATGCTTCTGACGGTAGATGATGCATCCGTGGTGTCCACACAGGATTATGCAGAAGAAAAATTTAACGAGTACACAGAGAGTGACGATGGTATAGCCTTTGTCCTTGATATGAATGCGCGGGTGTTCTATATTGCGACAGCCGGTGAGAGTTACAAATATATTGTAGATACCCGTCTGAATAAAATGCTGGATCATGCGACGGAGTATGCAGGATCCGGAGATTATAAGCAGGCTATGGATTCTATGCTGGAAGATACGCTTATCTATTATCAGGCTGGAAAGCCGAATAATCTGGCGATTTATGATGAAGACAGTGGTATTTATTACCAGGAGGAAGGAAGCAGTGAGCCGCACCTGGATAAGATGGAACTTTTATTTGCAACATTGGCTGGCGCAGCAGCCTGTCTGGTATTCTGCCTGTTTATTACAGGAAAATACAGATTGAAATTTGGTAGATATCATTATAATGCCAGGGAACACGGAGCAGTGAAACTTCACAGAAGTGAAGACCATTTTGTGCGTCAGTTTATTACGCGCAGAAAGCTTCCGAAAGATGATCCGCCGTCAGGAGGCGGTGGAACCAGTTCTGTTCATCAGGGCGCCGGTGGGCGTACTTTTGGCGGTGGCGGCCGGGGATTTTAAAATCCCCGGTTTTTTGTTTGACAGGAAATTACGATGAATTTCCTGCTCTTGGTATCTGGAAAAACACAAAAACGGGGTTGCATCAAGGGTTTGATTATGATACTATATCTTTACTGTGAAAACAGATGTATTTCTCAGAAATACACAGAGGGGGAGCATAATGGCAGAAAAAACGAAATATTTTGTCCTGAAACAAAAAGCAGTGCCGGAGGTTTTACTGAAGGTAGTAGAGGCAAAACGGCTGCTGGATTCGGGGAAAGCTGCTTCTGTGCAGGAGGCAGCGGAGAATGTAGGCATCAGCCGAAGTTCTTTTTATAAATACAAAGATGATATTTTTCCATTCCATGATAATGCAAAAGGAAAGACAATCACTATGGTCGTTCAGCTGGATGATGAACCAGGACTGTTATCCGTGGTTTTGCGGATCGTAGCAGATTATCATGCGAATATCCTTACCATTCATCAGAGTATCCCGGTTAACGGAATTGCTTCATTGACACTAAGTGTGGACGTGTTAAATGAGACCGGGGATATTTCCCAGATGGTAGATACCATTGAACAGCAGCAAGGCATTCATTATTTAAAAATATTAGCAAGGGAGTGACAAACGATGATTCAGATTGCAGTATTAGGTTATGGTACCATTGGTTCCGGTGTAGCCGAAGTATTAAAAGTGAACAAAGAAAGCATCACAAAACGTGTGGGAGATGAAATTGCTATCAAATATATCCTGGATCTGCGGGATTTCCCAGGTGATCCGATGGAAGACAAGATTGTTCATGATTATGCAGTCATCCAGAACGACCCGGAGGTCGTAATCGTGGTTGAGGCCATGGGTGGCGTGGAGCCGGCTTATACGTTTGCAAAACAGGCACTGGAGAGTGGCAAACATTTTGCTACATCCAATAAAGCATTGATCGCAGAAAAAGGTGCAGAGCTGATCCGCATTGCAAAAGAGAAAAATGTGAACTGTATGTTTGAGGCAAGTGTGGGCGGCGGAATCCCGATCATCCGCCCATTAAATTCCTGTCTGACTGCAGATGTGATCGAGGAAGTATCCGGTATCTTAAATGGAACCACAAACTATATGATGACAAAAATGTCTGAGGAAGGTTCCGAATTTGAAGATGTATTAAAAGATGCACAGCAGAAAGGATATGCAGAGGCAGATCCGACCGCTGATATTGAAGGCCATGATGCCTGCAGAAAGATCGCGATCCTGACATCTCTCGTATGCGGACAGCAGGTTGATTTTCAGGATATCCATACCGAGGGAATCACAAAGATCACTGCAACTGATATCAAATATGCAAAAGCACTTGGAAGAAGCATTAAACTTCTTGCATCCAGCTATCAGACTGGCGACAGCTACTGTGCGTTGGTAGCACCGTTCATGCTGGAGCCGACACATCCGCTGTACAATGTAAATGACGTATTCAATGCGGTATTTGTACATGGAAACGTTCTTGGTGATGCAATGTTCTACGGCAGTGGAGCTGGAAAACTTCCGACCGCAAGTGCAGTTGTTGCAGATATCATTGAGATTGCAAAACATCTGGATGAGAATATTCCAGTGGAATGGCGCGAGGAAAAACTGGAGCTTGCCGATTACAGACAGCTCAAAAATAAATATTTTGTCCGTACAAAAGCTGACAAAGCTGCTATTGAGAAAGCTTTTGGAAGCGTTTCCTATGTACAGGCAGATGGCGTGACAGGCGAGAACGCATTTGTTACAGCAGAAATGGATGGCTTTGCATATGATAAAGCAGAGGCTGAACTTGGTGAAGTGTCTCAGTGCATTCGCGTAAAATAAGAAACATTCTGTTTGCATGTGTAAATAAAATGTGAAAAATTGTTTGTGAGAGTAAAAAGATAGAAATAAACAGAGGTAAAAAGTGATGAAATACGTGGTGGTTTTAGGAGATGGAATGGCAGACCGTCCGATCGCAGAACTTGGCGATCAGACCCCGCTTGCTTATGCAGATACGCCGGAGATGGATCAACTGGCAGCAGTATCAGAAATTGGAATGGTACACACGATTCCGGATGGGATGAAACCGGGCAGTGATACAGCAAACCTGTCAGTTTTGGGATACAATCCCAGAATTTATTATTCTGGCCGTTCTCCGTTGGAGGCATTGAGTATTGGTGTGGACATGAAGGAGACAGATATTGCACTTCGCTGCAATCTGGTTACATTGTCTGAAGAACAGGAAAATTATGAGGATCGTACGATCATTGACCACAGTTCCGGTGAGATCAGTACTGCAGATGCAGCTGTTTTGCTGGACGCAGTCAGAGAAGGGCTGGAAAATGAAACATATAAGTTTTACGTCGGAACCAGCTACCGTCATTTGTTAATCTGGGATCGCGGAGAAGTGGTGGAACTGACACAGCCTCATGATGTCCTTGGACAGACGATTGGTCAGTATCTTCCGGAGGATGATATTCTTCGCGAAATGATGAAGAAAAGTTATGACATTCTGGTAAACCATCCGATCAATGTGGAACGAAAGAAACAGGGTCTCAATCCGGCAAACTCCTGCTGGTTCTGGGGCGCAGGTACAAAACCGGCTCTTTCTTCCTTTGAAGAGAAAACACATCTGAAAGGTGCGATGATCTCTGCAGTGGATCTGTTAAAAGGAATAGCTGTAGGTGCATCCATGAGAGTAATTGAAGTAGAAGGAGCCAATGGCGGTTTGAATACCAATTATGAAGGAAAAGCGCAGGCAGCAATTGAAGTATTGACCAAAGAGGGATATGATTTTGCATATATCCACGTTGAGGCTCCGGATGAGATGGGTCATCAGGGCAGTGTTGAGCGTAAGGTGAAGGCAATTGAATATCTGGATTCACGGATTATCAAGCCAGTGAAGGAAGGACTTGAAGCAGCAGGAGAGGATTTCCGAATGTTGGTTCTTCCGGATCATCCGACGCCAATCTGCATGCGGACGCATTCATCTGACAGTGTGCCATATCTCTTATATGACAGCACAAACCTTCAGAAGCATGACTGGAAATACAATGAGGCTGAGGGCGAGGCCAGTGGAAACTACGTGGCGTGTGGCCATGAAATCATAGATTACTTATTTGGGAGGAAGACATGCTAATTGTAAAAAAATTCGGCGGCAGTTCTGTGGCTGATAAAGAAAGAATTTTTAATGTAGCAAAGAGATGTATCGAAGATTATGAAGCAGGAAATGATGTAGTTGTTGTTCTGTCCGCAATGGGAAAGACAACAGACCATCTTATCGAGATGGCACGTGACATCAATCCGAAAGCTTCAAAAAGAGAGATGGATATGCTTCTGGCAACCGGAGAACAGACATCTGTTGCTCTGATGTCCATGGCAATGCAGTCTCTTGGCGTTTCTGCAGTATCTTTGAATGCATTTCAGGTAGTTATGCATACAACATCAGCATACAGCAATGCAAAATTTAAACGTATCGATACCGAGCGTATTTTCAACGAACTGGAGCAGAGAAGAATTGTTATCATCACCGGTTTCCAGGGGGTAAATAAATACGATGACATTACAACACTGGGACGTGGTGGTTCCGATACAACGGCAGTTGCACTGGCAGCAGCTCTGCATGCAGATGCCTGCGAGATCTACACCGATGTAGAGGGTGTATACACAGCAGATCCGCGTGTGGTTCCAAACGCAAAAAAACTGAAAGAAATCACATACGATGAGATGCTTGAACTGGCAACACTTGGAGCAAAAGTTCTTCATAACCGTTCTGTTGAGCTTGCTAAAAAATATGGTGTGCAGTTAGTTGTACGTTCAAGTTTAAACAGAGCAGAAGGAACAATTGTTAAGGAGGAAACAGAAATGGAAGGCATGCTTGTTAGTGGTGTAGCAGTAGATAAAAACGCAGCGAGAATCGCAGTAATTGGTATTAAAGATGAGCCGGGAATGGCATTTAAGATTTTTGATCTTCTGGCAAAGAAGAATATTAATGTAGATATTATTTTACAGTCCATCGGACGTGACGGTACAAAGGATATTTCCTTTACGGTATCCCGAGATCAGATGGATGAGGCTGTAAAAGTACTTGAGGAGAATCAGGCGCGTATCAAAGCCCAGAAGATTGAGGCAGATCCGACTGTTGCAAAATTATCCATCGTTGGAGCTGGTATGCAGACACATCCTGGTGTGGCAGCAGGTATGTTTGAGGCACTTTACAATATTGGTGTAAACATCCGTATGATCGGAACATCTGAGATTCGTGTTACTGTTCTGGTAGACGAGAAAGATGTAGACAAAGCAATGCGTGCCGCACACGACAGATTTATCGAAGAGTAATAAATGAAAGCAAGATAGAAAAAGCAGGATTTCTCAAAGAGATGGAATCCTGCTTTTTTAGATACATCAAACTTGTTTTAAGTCTAGGTAAAACTGTGTATTTGTCTGAGCAACGTAAGGAATAATCCACAAAAATCCAATACCAAGTGTCAGACAGCCCAGCAATCCCCATCCGATAAAGGACAGTTGCAGCATAAAATAACGCATTTTCCGTCTTCTCATCAGAATAAAACTCTGGCGAAGCGCTTCTGTTACCTGATAATCCGGATAATCAATGAGCAGGTAAACAGCTTGGGAAAATGCAAAGCCAAGTATGATCTGAACAATAAAACCAATGACTATCAGAATAGTTCCAATAACCAGCATTGTGTTAATTTGAAGATCTGTGATCGTGCTACCCTGAAATGCGGCAATTACGGTGACAATCACTCCCGGAAGTGTGCAGACAAAGGAAATTAGAATAAGGATGAACTCACATCCGATGAATTTGTCCGGGCGGTTGCGAAACGGATGCAGCAGATCCGAAAACTGCGGGCGGATGCCTTTGGCTGCCTGCATATGCATAAATGTGATGCCAATGTTAAAAAGTGAACCGATCAGGCCGACAAAAAGCATACCGGTGTAAGCCCAGATGATACGTCCTATGTGCATATAATAAATTCCCTGTTCCAACATGCGGGAAAACGGGAGTTCGATCAGTGTGGAGATGAGCCAGGCAAGAATGCCGGTACCGATGAGCACACTGTAACGTCCAAGCAAAGCATCTCTGGCATTTGCTTTTAAATCTGCAAAAGATTTCATATTGATATCATGCTCCAATCTGTTAAAATAGTGTGAGACAAGGAGGAAGCAAAGATGAAAGAATCGAAAGTTTCGTTGGAAAATGGATTATACCGCTGTGGCTGGGTAATTTTTATACTACTCGGTGCAGGGATAATTCTAAAAAGATTCTTTTTCACGGATTTGTTTACAGGCGGGCGGATGCCTCCGTGTGTATTTCATACACTGACCGGTTATTTTTGCCCGGGATGCGGCGGAACCAGAAGCCTGAAAGCATTGTTATCCGGAAGATTCCTCGTTTGCGCGGTGGATTTCCCGATGATTATGTATGCTGCTGTGGTATATGTCTGGTTTATGATCAGTCAGACCATAGACAAAGTCAGCAGACATCGGATTCCAATAGGAATGAAATACCGCCATGCGTGGGTATATGCCTCGCTTGTTATCGTAATCATTCATTTTATAGTAAAAAATCTGTTTTATATAAAAACCGGAATCGAACCGTTTTTATAAATATTCTCCGGAACCGTTGCCATCCGGGATAGAATCACTTCCGGAACCGCCGTCTGTACCGGAACCATCACTGCCCGGATTCAAATCGATGCCGAAATCGTGCTCTAAGGTATAGGTATAACGTTCCAGAAACTTGTCAAATCCGCCGTACTGACGGCTGACAGTGATAAAACTGCCGATGGTGATGACCAGACTGATCAATAAACCGGCAGTGCCAAGGAACAGAGCGGTGCGTGCAGCTCCGGTCGCCTTTTTGCGTTTGCCTCTGGAGAGCAGGGCAAAAATAATTGCCAGACCGCCAAAAATAAACGCGCCATACAGACAACAAACAGATACAATACTGAGAATGGAACAGATCAGGGCAGCCGCAGCAAGACCGTTGGATGCATTTCCCGGAGCGGGATTGTGGTAATTCGGATCCTGCTGATTCGGCTGTTCCCAGGAATCATTCCATGGATTGTTATTTTGTTCGTACATATTATAATTTGCCTCCTTTAAAACATGATTCTAACATGTGCATCAGAAAATGACAACCGGAAGAATGTATGATATGATACGATATAGCGTATGAACGGAAAGATAGAAGTACAGAAAGGATTACCAAATATGGATATCATAAAAAAAATTGCAGAAGAATTACAAATTCGCCCAGGGCAGGCACAGGCAGCAGTTAAACTGATAGATGAGGGAAATACCATTCCATTTATTTCCCGTTACCGTAAAGAAGCTACCGGTGCACTGAACGATGAAGTGCTCAGAAATCTGTATGAGCGTTTGAATTATCTGCGCAATCTGGAAGAAAAAAAGGAGCAGGTGCTTTCATCTATTGAGGAACAGGGAAAACTGACCGAGGATCTGAAAAAACAGATTCTGGCAGCAGATACTCTGGTGGCCGTGGACGACCTGTACCGTCCATATCGCCCAAAACGCCGTACCCGTGCAACAATTGCAAAAGAAAAAGGACTGGAACCGCTGGCAAATCTGTTGTCTTTGCAGCAGTTAGATCATTCTGCCGAGGAAGAAGCAGTAGCTTATATTTCCGAGGAAAAAGGTGTGGGATTCGCCGAGGAAGCATTACAGGGTGCCATGGATATCGTGGCAGAAGCCATTGCAGATGAAGCCGATTATAGAACTTATATCAGAGAAAAAACAATGCAAAAGGGAAGATTGACTTCCACTGCGAAGGATGAAAATGCGGAATCTGTATATGAAATGTATTATGATTTTGAAGAGCCTGTGGCCAAACTGGCGGGACATCGGATTTTGGCGCTAAATCGTGGAGAAAAGGAAAAAATTCTGACAGTGAAACTGGAAGCCCCGGAGGAAGAGATTATCCGTTATCTGGAGAAAAAGACGATTCGCAGAGATAATCCGTATACAACACCGTATTTAAAAGAAGCTGTCGCAGACAGTTATCAGCGTCTGATCGCACCGGCGATTGAACGTGAAATCCGAAACAGCTTGACAGAGGAAGCGCAGGAAGGCGCAATCCGTGTCTTTGGAAAAAATTTGGAACAACTTCTGATGCAGCCGCCAATCCGTGGGCAGGTGGTACTTGGCTGGGATCCGGCGTTCCGTACCGGATGTAAACTGGCTGTAGTAGATGCTACTGGAAAAGTGCTGGATACAGTAGTGATTTTCCCGACTGCCCCGCAGAATAAAGTGGCAGAAGCCAAAGCTGTTTTGAAAAAATTGATTGCAAAATACCATATTACGCTGATCTCCGTTGGAAACGGAACTGCTTCCAGGGAGTCGGAGCAGGTGATTGTAGAATTATTAAAAGAACTGCCGGTTCCGGTACAGTATGTAATCGTAAATGAAGCCGGAGCCAGTGTGTATTCTGCAAGTAAACTGGCTACAGAAGAGTTCCCAAATTTTGATGTAGGACAGCGAAGTGCGGCATCCATTGCGAGACGTCTGCAGGATCCACTGGCAGAACTGGTGAAGATCGATCCAAAATCCATTGGCGTTGGTCAGTATCAGCATGATATGAATCAGAAACGTCTCGGAGAGGCGCTGGAAGGCGTGGTAGAGGACTGCGTAAACAAAGTCGGAGTAGATTTAAATACTGCTTCTGTTCCGTTGTTGGAACATGTATCCGGCATTAATAAAACGATTGCAAAAAATATTGTTGCATATCGGGAAGATAATGGTATATTTAAGAATCGGAAAGATTTATTAAAGGTAGCAAAACTTGGACCAAAAGCATTTGAACAGTGTGCCGGTTTCCTGCGCATCAGCGATGGTACACAGCCGCTGGATGCTACAAGTGTGCATCCGGAGAGCTACGGAGTGGCAGAAGCCTTATTGAAACGTCTGGGGTATTCTGAAGATGAATTAAAAAAAGGTGCCATTCCAGGACTGCATAAGAAAATCAGTGATTATAAAAAACTGGCAGAAGAACTTGGAACCGGAGAACTGACACTGCGTGACATTGTGAGTGAGCTGGAAAAACCGGGCAGGGATCCCCGTGAAGATATGCCGAAACCGATTTTACGTACCGATGTACTTGAAATGAAAGACTTAAAGCCGGGTATGATCCTGAAAGGAACGGTTCGAAACGTCATTGATTTTGGCGCTTTCGTGGATATTGGCGTACATCAGGACGGATTGGTACACATTTCACAGATCTGTGACCGCTTTATTAAACATCCGCTGGAGGCAGTATCTGTCGGAGATGTTGTGGACGTGCAGGTGCTCAGTGTGGATGTGGCGAAAAAACGAATTGCGCTGACGATGAAGATTCAGGATCAAAATGCATCCGCAGAAAAGCAGCACAAAAATACGCAGAAGAAGAAAAAATAACCTGCGGATTTCATGGAAATGTAACACGCAGACTGACAAATTAATTGAGGAAACAAAGTATGAAGATAGAGACATTTTCGGCAGAAGAAACCTATGCATTAGGGAAAAAACTGGGAAGTGAAGCCAATCCGGGAGACGTGCTGACTCTGGTTGG
This sequence comes from uncultured Eubacterium sp., assembly GCF_934295145.1. Lineage (GTDB taxonomy): Bacteria > Bacillota > Clostridia > Lachnospirales > Lachnospiraceae > Eubacterium_I. The sequence continues at coordinate 44,580 of NZ_CAKRAS010000017.1, forward strand.
TGACCTTGGTGTTGGGAAAACCGTATTTACCCAGGGATTTGCAGATGGGCTCGGAATTACAGAGCCGATCAGCAGCCCGACATTTACTATCGTACAAGTATACGAAGAAGGCAGACTGCCATTTTATCATTTTGATGTATATCGCATTGGTGATATTGAAGAAATGGATGAGATTGGTTATGAAGATTATTTTTATGGAAACGGTGTGACCATGATTGAGTGGGCAAACCTGATCGAGGAGATCTTACCGGAGAAATACCGGGAAGTTCAGATTGAAAAAAATCTGGAAAAAGGATTTGATTATCGTACAATAACTATCAGGGAGGTGCATCACACATGAAACTTTTAGCCTTAGACAGTTCAGGGCTTGTAGCCAGCGTATCCATCGTGGAAGATGACAATATGCTGGGAGAATATACTGTAAATTATAAAAAGACGCATTCACAGACACTACTTCCGATGCTGGATGAAGTTGCAAAAATGATCGATCTGGATCTGAATAGCCTTGATGCCATTGCCGTTGCGGCAGGACCGGGTTCTTTTACCGGACTCCGCATAGGTTCTGCTACCGCAAAAGGACTTGGACTGGCTCTGGACAAACCGTTGATCCACATTCCGACAGTAGATGCACTGGCCTGCAATCTCTGGGGACATCAGTCTCTGATCTGTCCGTTGATGGATGCAAGACGGCAGCAGACTTATACCGGTATTTATGAATTCAGAGATGGTGCGCTTCAGATTTTGCAGCAGCAGTGCGCGGTTGGAATCAATGAAATCATTGCGCAGATCAATGAAATTGGCAGAGCAGTGACATTCCTTGGAGATGGCGTGGCTGTATTTCGTGATTATATAGAAGAAAACTGTACGGTGCTTCATGATTACGCACCGGCGCATATGAACAAACAGAGGGCAGGGGCAGTAGCATGGCTTGGACTTCAGTATGCAAAAGAAGGCAGATTAGAGACAGCAGCAGAGCATTGCCCGGATTATTTGCGTTTGTCACAGGCCGAACGTGAGCGTCAGGAAATGCTGGAGAAGCAGAATGTCGGAAAATAGTGTGAGTCATCCTTTAGAAAATGTGGTAAAAAAAGAAAAAAGTGTGGATTTGTGTGACAAGAAGGAGTGCATTTCCCAAAATATAAATGGAGAAAAACAGACAATTGTCATCCGTGAAATGCGGCCGGAAGATGTTTCCGCGGTAGCGGCACTGGAATCAGCGTGTTTTTCAGAACCTTGGAGTGAGCAGGCATTCCTGGATGCCTTAAAACAGCCAGAAGCGTTGATGATGGCAGCCATCGGTATGGGTAACAACCTGCTGGGGTATTGCGGAATCTATCTGTCTGCGGATGAGGGCGAGATCACAAATGTGGCAGTGCGCCCGGATCACAGAAAGCAGGGGATTGCCGATGCGATTCTGACGGCAGTGTTTTTGGCGGCACAGAAGCGAGGTATCCGGACCATTTATCTGGAAGTGCGGGAGAGCAATATTCCAGCACAAAAACTGTATGAAAAGCATGGTTTTGTACCCTGCGGCATCAGGAAAAACTTTTATCGCAAGCCAACAGAGCATGCCATTGTGATGTGCTGTGATATGACACGGAGGATGAATGAGTGAGAAAAGCAGGCGTATTATATTGTAATTGCTGCGGAAAAATGATTCCTGAGAACTGTGATGCCCGACGGGAAGATTTTTTCCATTTTGAAAAGACCTGGGGCTATTTTTCACAAAAAGATGGTACCAGTCAGACAGCGGATATCTGTGAATCCTGCTTGACGCAATGGATGGCACAGTTTCGGATTCCGCCACAGACCGTGGAAAGGACGGAAATATTTGAATGTTAGATGTATGTTTACTTGGTACGGGGGGCATGATGCCGCTGCCGTATCGAAAATTAACCGCGTTGATGACGCGATACAATGGAAGTAATCTGCTCATTGACTGTGGTGAAGGGACGCAGGTTGCCATCCGGGAAAAAGGATGGAGTGTGCATGATCTTGATGTAATCTGTTTTACCCATTATCATGCAGATCATATCAGTGGACTTCCTGGACTTTTACTGACTCTTGGAAATGCAGATCGCACGAAGCCAGTGCATATGATCGGCCCGAAAGGACTGGAGCGTGTGGTAAATGCACTGCGCACCATTGCACCGGAACTGCCATTTTCGATTGAATACCATGAAATAACGGAAAAAGAGCAGGAATTTGAGATGAATGGATATTGTATCCATGCTTTTCGCGTAAATCATAATGTGACCTGCTATGGATATACACTGGAGATTAAGCGCCAGGGCAGATTTGATGTGGAACGTGCCCGTGGACAGGAAATACCACAGAAATTCTGGAGTCGTCTGCAAAAAGGTGAAATCATTGAAGATGGAGATCGTAGGCTGACACCGGAAATGGTACTTGGTCCGCAGCGAAAAGGAATAAAACTGACTTACTGTACGGATACCAGACCGATTCCGATTATCGCAGAATGTGCAAAGCATGCGGATCTGTTTATCTGTGAGGGCATGTATGCAGAAAAAGAGAAAGAAGCAAAGGCCCGCCAGTATAAACATATGACCTTTTATGAAGCTGCAGATCTCGCTAAACGAGCAGAAGTAGCAGAAATGTGGCTGACGCACTACAGTCCATCCTTAACCAGAGCTGAGAGTTATATGGACGAGGTACATAAAATCTTTCCGGGAGCATCTCTTGGCAAAGACGGGCGCAGCGTAGAACTTGAATTTGAAGAAGAATAATAGATGAATGTCGTGTCAAATGCGGCAGATGGGAGAAAATTATGGCAGAGAAAGATGTATTGATTCTTGCAATCGAAAGCTCCTGTGATGAGACGGCAGCAGCTGTCGTAAAAAATGGCAGAGAAGTATTATCCAATGTGATTTCGTCACAGATTGCATTGCATACATTATATGGAGGCGTTGTGCCTGAGATTGCTTCCAGAAAACACATTGAGAAGATCAATCAGGTTATTCAGGAAGCGTTGGACGAAGCGCACGTAACTTTAGATGACATTGATGCGATTGGTGTAACCTATGGCCCGGGATTAGTAGGCGCCCTGCTGGTTGGCGTAGCAGCAGCAAAAGCTATCAGTTATGCGAAAAAGATTCCACTGGTAGGCGTACATCACATTGAAGGGCATATCAGCGCCAACTATATTGAAAATAAAGACCTTGAGCCACCGTTTTTATGCCTTGTGGTGTCGGGCGGTCATACACACCTTGTAAAAGTAGCAGATTACGGCAAATATGAGATCCTTGGAAGAACCAGAGATGATGCTGCCGGAGAAGCATTTGATAAAGTGGCTCGTGCCATTGGTCTTGGCTATCCGGGTGGACCGAAAATCGAAAAAGCGGCCCGAAATGGAGATCCTATGGCAATCCCATTTCCGAAAGCAAAAGTCAACGATAATCCGTATGACTTTAGTTTCAGTGGCGTAAAATCAGCTGTGCTGAATTATATTAATGGCTGTAAGATGAAAAATATTGAGATCGTGCCGGAAGATATTGCAGCATCTTTCCAGAAATCAGTGACAGATGTGCTGATTGCCCATGCTATGTATGCAGCGGAAGAATTTAAAATCCATAAACTTGCAATTGCAGGCGGCGTGGCTTCCAACAGTGTACTGCGTGAGGGGATGAGAGCAGCGTGTGAAAAACGAGGAATCGCTTTTTATCATCCGTCACCGATTTTCTGTACAGATAACGCGGCTATGATTGGTGCAGCTGCATATTATGAGTATATGGCAGGAACACGTCACGGATGGGATCTGAATGCAGTTCCAAACTTGAAACTGGGAGAACGATAGAATGGGTGAAAAAAAACGGCATGTTGCCATTGTACTGGCAGCTGGAAAAGGATCACGAATGAAAAGTGATATCCCGAAACAGTATCTGATGTTAAACGGGAAGCCAGTGCTTTACTATGCACTTCGGGTATTTGAGGAGAGCTTTGTGGATGAAATCGTGCTGGTAACAGGTGTGGGTCAGGAATTATATTGCCAGAAAGAAATAGTGGAAAAATATGATTTTCATAAGGTATCTCACGTGATCGCAGGAGGAAAAGAACGTTATGATTCTGTATATCGCGGACTCTCTGCACTAGAAGGGGCAGACTATGTCTATATCCATGATGGAGCACGACCGTTTATAGATGATGAACTTTTACTGCGAGCAAAACAGAACGTAGAACAGTATCATGCGTGCGCAGCTGGTATGCCAAGTAAAGATACTATTAAAATTATAAATGAAGAAGGATTTGTGGCAGACACACCACAGCGAAAATATACGTGGACGATTCAGACACCACAAGTGTTTGAATATCCACTGATTCGTGAGGCTTATGAAAAAATGTACCGAAATATGCCGGAGATACAGATTACGGATGATGCCATGGTAGTGGAAACAATGCTTCAGACCCCGGTTAAGTTATATGAAGGAAGTTATGATAATATAAAAATTACAACGCCGGAAGATCTGGTGATAGCAGGGGCTTTCCTTTGCACCTAAACAGTTCTTTTTAGTCTGTTTTGTATGAATGATAAGGAGTTTTACTCGAAAAAACAAAAAAAATAAAAAAACTTGTTGACAAGATAGGGGGGTATATGTATAATAATTCTTGCGCTGGTCAAATGCGCACAGAAAAAGGAGAGATATCGAAGTGGTCATAACGAGGCGGTCTTGAAAACCGTTTGTCCGCAAGGGCGCGTGGGTTCGAATCCCACTCTCTCCGTTATCGACTAAGTCGATGATCATATATTTGTTAATTCGGAGAAGTACCCAAGCTGGCCGAAGGGACACCCCTGGAAAGGGTGCAGGTCGTTAACAGCGGCGCGAGGGTTCAAATCCCTCCTTCTCCGCTATCAATCAAAAAAACATAAAAAAGTTGTTGACAAACAATTATGATTATGATAATATGATTGAGCTGTCGCAAAAAAAAGAGCGACAAAATAAAATATAAAAAAGTTGTTGACAAACACTTGGATATCTGGTAAGATACAAAAGTTGCTGAACAACAGCAGAGCACAAAGAACTTTGATAACTGAACAGTGAAATAACCTTGAAAGATTCATTGAGAACAGCGAAGCAATTCGCGATTTA